>JAUIEM010000578.1 GCA_030428695.1 bacterium | reverse complement strand
GCCTGCTTCCGCTTCGGGCGCGGCACCGCCACCCGCCGGCGGGCTGCCGCCGGAGCGGCGCGCTTGCGGGCGCGGGGGGCCTTCAGCCGCGGCTGCCGCGCGCGCTTGCCCGGCCCGGCGAGGCCCTTGTCGGCCTTGCGCTCGAGCTTGTCGACGTCGCCCTTCGCCGCCGGCTTGCGGGCGAAGCTCGCGGCGGGCTTCGTGACGGCGGTCGCTTCGGGCTCGGTGCCGGGTGCCGGAGGCAGCGGGCGGGAGTCCGCGCCGGGGACGACCAGGCGGGGATGGGGCTTGTCCGCGGGCAGCTTCGGCTCGACGGGTCGGATGCGTCCGCGGGCGGCGGCGACGCGGTCGAGGGCGCCCTGCTTCGTGTTCCAGGGGGTGCGGAGCTGGGCCTGCCCGAAGCTGTCGGCCTTGTTCGCGCGGGCGAGCATGCGCTCGCGCTTCTCGGCCGCGATCGAACGCGGCTCCCGCTTGCCGAGGCGCTTGAGGAGCTCAGGCTGGACGACGGACTCGAGATCTTTGGATGCCATCCTCACCACCGGCACACGGATTCCACCTTATTCTAGCGTCCGTGCGCCCCTGCCCGAAGCCGGCAGCGAAGATGATGATGAACGATCAGCGCTGGCGCACGTCCCCGCGCGCGAAGATCGAAGCGACGAAGTACAGGACCTCGTTCGCGCTCTCCTCGTCGTAGCCGTAGTTCCGGATCAGCCGCGTCTTGACCACGTCGATCTTCTCCTGGGTCTCGCGGTCGATCACGTTGCTGACGAGGCTTGTCAGCTTGATGCTGTCCTTCTGGTCCTCGAACAGCTTGAGCTCGAGAGCCTTCTGCAGCCGCTCGTTGGTGCGGAAGTTGAACTGCTTGCCCTCGATCGCCAGGGCCCCGATGTAGTTCATGATCTCGCGGCGGAAGTCTTCCTTCCGGCCTTCGGGGATGTCGATCTTCTCCTCGATCGAGCGCATCAGCCGCTCGTCCGGTTCCTCGTCCTGGCCCGTGTACGGGTTCTTGACCTTCTCCTTCTGGGTGTAGGCCTTGACGTTGTCGATGTAGTTCCCGCACAGCCGCGAGATCGCCTCTTCGTCCGCCGAGATCGCGCGCTGGACCTCGTTCTTGACGATGTCCTCGTACTCCTCGCGGACGATCGCGAGCAGATCCTTGAAGCGCTTGCGCTGGTCTTCGCTCGTGATCAGGCTGTGGTGGTCGAGGCCCTCTTCGAGCTCGTTCATCACCATGAAGGGATTGACCGAGTTCGACTCGTCGTACAGCACCAGCGCGTTGGAGATCTTGTCCTGGATGTAGCGCGGGCTGATGCCGTCCATCCCTTCGCGCGGCGCCTCGGAGCGCAGCTCTTTGACGTTGTCCTCGGTGAAGCCCGCCAGGGTCTTGCCGTTGTACAGCTTGAGCTTCTGCAGCAGGGTGAGCTGCTGGTTCTTCGGCTCCTCGAGCCGCGTCAGCACGGCCCAGAGGGCGCACACCTCGATCGTGTGCGGGGCGATGTGCTTGCCGCGGATCTTCTCGGCGTTGAAGTCGCGCTCGTAGATCGCGATCTCGTTGTCGAGCGTCGTGCTGTACGGGATGTCGATCTTGACCGTGCGGTCGCGGAAGGCCTCCATCAGCTCGTTGCTCTGCAGCTTGCGGAACTCCGGCTCGTTGGTGTGGCCGATGATCACCTCATCGATGTCGGTCTGGGCGAACTTCTTCGGCTTGATGCTGTGCTCCTGCGTCGCCCCGAGCAGGTCGTAGAGGAAGGCGACGTCGAGCTTGAGCACCTCGATGAACTCGATCACGCCGCGGTTGGCGATGTTGAACTCGCCGTCGAAGTTGAACGCGCGCGGGTCGGAGTCGGAGCCGTACTCGGCGATCTTGCGGTAGTTGATGTCGCCGGTGAGCTCGGTCGAGTCCTGGTTCTTCTCGTCCTTGGGCTGGAAGGTGCCGATGCCGACGCGGTCCTGCTCGGAGAGCACGAGCCGCCGCACCTGGATGTGCTCCATCACCCGCGACCAGTCGCCGTTGTACTTCGCCATATAGAAGTTGTAGTAGTACCGGGAGAAGGGGCAGAGCTCGCCCTCGACGGTCAGCGGATAGCGCAGCTCGCGGTCGCCGAACAGCTCGGCGAGGATGTTCGTGCGCATGTGGCTCGGCACCAGCAGCAACGGCTCCTCGTGCATCGGGCTGTCGACCCACTCGCCGTTCTCGTCGCGCCAGGCGAAGGTGTACAACGCGCCCTCTTCGGTGCGCGAGTAGCGCTCGAGGCCCCGCTTCAGCAGCCGCACCACCGTCGACTTCGCGCTGCCGACCGGGCCGTGCAGGAGGATGACCCGGCGCTCGGTGCCGTAGTGGTGCGCGGCGCTCTTCAGGAAGCCGACCAGCTTCATCAGCGGCTGCACCAGCCCGAAGATCGAGTCCTTGCCGCCGCCGTCGACATCGTGGAAGAACTTGTAGCGGGTGAACTTCTCCTTGTGGATCGTCACCTCTTCCTGGCCGTAGGACATCACCATGTCGTACATGCGCTGGAAGGCGTTGCGGACGATGTAGGGGTTCGCCGCGACCAGGTCGAGGTACTCCTGGAAGTTGCCCGACCAGGTCAGCTGCTGGTACGACTTGACGTCGACGCGCTGGGCGATGGAATCGAAGAGCTGGTGTCCGCGGCTCATGAGATATTCCTGGGGAGGTGCCGGAGTGGCAGATGACGGGGAAGTATAGGAGTCCGGCGGGCTCCGGTCAACCGCCGGTCGCGATCGACGGCGCCACGCTGGCCCGCCTCGTCAGCGAGCTCACGCCGTTGGTCGGGGCCCGCCTGCAGAAGCTGCGACGCCAGCCCGGAGCCGCGCTGCTGCTCGACTTCCGGCACGAGGGGCAGACCTGGCGGCTGCGCCTGGACTGGTCCGCCGAGGCCCGGCTGCACCTCGTCGAGGGTCCACCCCCGCCGGCGCCGACGACGCCGCCCTCCGGGCTCTTCCGCAAGCTGCGCAAGACCCTGACCGGGGCCCTGCTCGACGGCCTCGGCAGCGCGGGCACCGCGGCGGCGCTGCGCTTCGCCCGGGGCACCTGGCGCGCGCACCTGTGGCTCGACTGCGCGCCGCCCGCCCTCACCCTGCTCGACGAGGCGGGGAAGGTGGTCGTCAGCTCCCACCCGCGGCGGCGCAAGCCCGGCAGCCTGCTGCCGCTGCCTGCGGCGGCAGCGGCGGCCGTCGGCGGCTTCCCCACCCACCGGCGCGTCGCCGCCGCCTTCGCCGCCGGCAGCGAGGTCCGTGAGCGGGCGGCCCGGAAGGCGACGCGCAAGGCCCTGAAGAAGGCGCGTCGGCTGCTCGCCAACCTCGAGCGCGACGCAGAGAAGTGCCGCGCCTCGGTCGCGCGAACAGCGGACGCCGAGCTGCTCAAGACCGTGCTGCACCGGATCGAGCGGGGCCAGGCCGAGGTGCTGGTCGAGGATCTCCAGGTGCCCGAGGCGCCGCCCCGGCGGATCGCCCTCGACCCCGCCCTCGGCCCGAGCGCAAACCTGCAGCGCCTGTTTCTCAAGGCCAGGAAGGGTCGCCGCGGCCTGGCTCATCTCGCCCCCCGCCTCGAGGCCGCGCAGGCCGCGGTCGAGGCCCTCGAGCGGCGCCTCGCCAGCGACGACCTGCTCGCCCCCGGCCCCGCCCAGCCGGCCCCGGTCCGCAAGGGCCCGGAGCGCAGCGAGCCCTTCGCGCGCTACCGGGCGAAGGACGGGCGCGAGCTCTGGGTCGGCCGGAACGCGAAGGCCAACGACGCGATGCTGCGGCGGGCGAAGGGCAACGACCAGTGGCTGCACGTGCGGGACGGGACGGGCAGCCACGTGATCGTGCGGCGGGCGAAGGGCGACAGCTCCCAGGAGGCCCTGCTCGACGCGGCGACCCTGGCGGTGCACTTCAGCAAGCTCCGCGGCAGCGCCCAGGCCGACGTGCGGCTCGCGCGTGTCAAGGATCTGCGGAAGGTGAAGGGGGTGCCCGGGAAGGTGATCGTCCAGCGCGAGCAGACGCTGCGGTTGCGCTTCGAGCCCGCGCGACTCGAGCGGCTGCTCAGGGATCGATGATCTCGGCGACGTCGAGCACGTTCGGCGGCGACAGCAATACCGTGCATCTGGTGACGGCCGAGGGCGTCGAAAGCTGGCCCACCTTGAAGAAGCGCGCCGTGGCCGAACGTCTGGCCGAGCGCATCGTACAATTCGCCGAACGCAACCTGTA
>JAUIEM010000087.1 GCA_030428695.1 bacterium | reverse complement strand
GCCTGAGCGAGTTCGACCTGATGATGAAGCTGTGCGAGCTCGGCGGCGTGACCAAGAAGGGCTCTTCCCTCGGCAAGAACCGCAAGATCTGTGAGAGCGCGGGCCTGAAGACCGAGCACAGCAGCAAGGGCGACAAGAGCAAGACGGTCCCCTGGATCCAGCAGAAGCTCCAGGCCGGTGCCCTGGTCGTACTGAGCGGGAACCTCCGCACGCGGCCCTGGAAGCCGTCGGAGGGGGGCTCGCGTGGGCACTTCATGCTGATCACCGGGATGAACGAGAAGGGCGAGTTCGTGATCCACGACCCCGGCGGAGTGCGCGGCAAGGGCAAGATCATGAACAGCGAGCAGCTCTACACGTACATCTTCTCCGGGTCCGACCGGAGCGGTCGTCAGCTCGCGATTCTCCAGCCCGGCTGATTCACGGGATTTCGTCGCGAGGGCCCGGCTGCCGCCCGAGATCTGCGGCATCCGGGTCCGCAGCAGGATCCCGGTGCATCAGACGGGTTCAGCCTTGAGTTGTTCCACGTCTATCAACAGATATTCCACAGCTTTTCCACTACGCCTGTCGACGTTTTCCCCCGACATGCAAATCTCACGGCCCATCGGCACCGGTTTTCAACAGGCTTCTTCACATTCCTTGCCGCCGACCCTGATTCCAGGCCGGAAGACGCCGTGAAAAAATCTTAAAGCGATTTAAATCAGCGGAGTCCGGCGCCGTCCAAGGCTTTGCGTGCCTGGTCCGTGGTCCCAAGTCTCAGCTACGAGAAAATCGCGGTTGCAAAGCCAACGAGGAGCTCTATACTGGCCTTTGTCGATTGAAACGGCAGTTTGGTTCTCACCTGATCGAAAGCAACTCTTCGGAGATCGCCAGAGAGAAGGTGGAAAACCTCACAGGGGTTGGTTCAAAGCGTCTCTTCGGAGGCGTGGAGCGCTGAGCTCGCCATTCACCGATACTTCAAGGTGCCGGTCCAAGTCAGGCCCACGAGTCTGGACGGGATAAAGCACGTAGGAGGAAGACGACGGGCAACCGTAGTCTGTGGTGGTGAGAGGCAATGCCCCAGAGGGGACGACAGGTTCGGGGCTCTCGTCGCATGTGGAAACGCAGATGGCGGGGGTCGGTAGCTCGGGGGTCTTTCCTCAGGGAAGTCTCGAGTAGAGTCTGAGAAAGCTCAGGAGTGTGGCCAGGGCGAAAGATACCTGGCGGGCTTCGAAGGCGGCCTTCGGGTCGATCCGCTGAGAGCGCAGAAACGCTGTGAGTGGATTCTGGCGGGACTTGGCAACCCCGTCGTGAAAGGGCCGACGAAGCTTCAGGCGCTGGAGAGTGACGAAAGCCCAGGAGGGTTGGCTGGAAGCCGCGCTTGCGTGGTCGAAAGTCGAGCCTGCGTTCGGAGAAGCCCTGGAGGAGCGGGGAAGTCCATGAGAGGTGCCACGGAACTCTTCTGATTTTTGTGGCGCTGAGAGATTGCAAACCGGGAAGTCGCTGAACGGCATGCCGGGCGTGTCCGAGCCGCAAGGGCACCATGTCTCTCGGGAAACTCTGCAGGACACCTGAACTCCATGAGGGTCCGGTTCGCCTCCTCGGAGGAATGTCCCCGCAAGGGGACGCGAACCTTCGATCGCGGGTGGAAGCCCTGAAGGGCCGAAGCCAGGCTGCCGCCGATTCGACATGAGGAAGGCTCCTTTCGTGGAAGGAGCCTTTCTTGCTTTGTTGGTAGCCCGCGGAGGTGAACGATCGCGAGGTCCGCGAGACGGGCCTGCGGCTCAGAACTGCTCGGGGAACTCGCTCTGGAAGCGCTCGGCGTACTTCCGCAGGGCGTTGTTCAGCCCGGCGTTCTGCTTCTCGCGGTACGGCATCAGAAAGTTGCTGAAGCCGTCGGTCTCGCCCATCGCATCCGAGATCTTCGACAACCCGAACATCATCGAGAAGACGCCGAGCACGCTCCAGACCATGCGGACCCGGGCGCTGCCGGTCTTGATGATCTGCGACTGCGCCGTCTTGCCGACCATCTTGAGGAACTGGCTGACAGCGACACCCGTCGAGATCGAGACCCCGAGGATCTTCGACTCGTTGTACACCCTGCGCCGGACGATCTGCTGGGTGTCCTTGATGTCCTGGGGCGACGTGCCGCCCGTGGTCGCGACGACGCGCTTGAGGTTCGGAAGGCTGATGTTCGACAGGTTCAGCTTCGACTGGGCGAAGGAAAAGAGCGCCGACCCCAGATCCTGCTGCAGGTTCGGGGCGCGGACGAAGTAAAGCACCCACTGCAGCCCGTCTTCCGCCTTCTGCACCACCTGCTGGCTCTGCACCAGGCCGTAGTAACGGCCGAGGAATGCGCGCTTGATGCCCTGCACGAGCACGCCCTGCTTTTCCTTCTCTTCGAGCTGCTTCTTCATCTTCGTCTGGAAGCGGATCAGCTCGTTGTTGTTCTTGTTAAAGCTCGTCAAGGCGTTCGAGAAGTTTGTCTTGATCTTCCCGAACAGGTTTCCCAGAAAGCTCCCATTCGGATCGCCCATGTTCCGTCACTCTTGGTTGGAGACATCCAACATTAAAGCGAGCGTCACCGCGTGGGACAATCCACTTGCTTGGCAAATTGCCCCGGGGGGCAGCGGATGCGGGCGGAGCACCTTGTGCTACGGCGGGTCGGACGTCCCCCACTCGACGAGCGTCATCTCGAGGTGGGTCTTGATCGTGCGGGAGCCGAGGCGGCCGACCTGGTCCTTGACCATCTTCAGCACACCGGAGGCCGGGATGTCCTCGCACAGCCACTCGGTCTGGATCAGCTCGTTGACCAGGCTGCGCTCCGGGTCGGTGACCCGCAGGTGGGTGAAGAAGGCGACGCAGGGCATCGGCTTGCCGCGCACCACGAGGGTGTCGTCGCGCACCTCGGCGTCGAGGACCACGACCTCGAGGCCGTTGTCCCGCAGCCGCTGGCAGATACGATCGAGGGCCAGGGGCTCGGTGACCAGCTCGACCTCGTCGAAGGCCGGCAGCCCGCCACGGCGACGCTCGGTGATGCGCAGGGTGTCCCCGCGGCGCTCGGCGAGCTGGCTGGTCAGGATGATCTCCCGCCCGTTGTTGACCCGGTAGCTGTACCGACACCACTCGCCGACCTCGGCGTCGGCCCAGGGATCGAAGTCGAGGGCGAAGTCCCCCCAGATCGCTTCGGGGACCTCGTCCGCGACGAGCCAGGCAGAGATCGAGAGGAGGGCGGCGATGAGGAGCCAGCGGCGCATGATGAGCTCTCCGTCGGGTGCGTGAAGCGAGCGGACGCGCAGCTGCCGGGAGATCTCGCGTCGCGCGCGGCGCGTATCCTCGGCCACCTCGCTTGGGCTGTCAACCCGTTTGATCGAGCGGCCCCGCGGCTGCGTCCGGAAGATCGCAGCCTGCCTTTCTCGACGGAGGCGGACGCGCCGCCTATTCACCGACCCGCGCTTTTCCTTGCGTCCGCGATCCGGCCTGCTTCCGCCTTCGCGACGGAGCGCCGATGGTTTTTCTTGCATCTTGTCCGCCGTCGGCGCCTACTTGCGCAACCCCACCCGCATTCCCGGAGGCGTCGTGTCTGGAATCCACCGCTACCCTACCCTGTCGTCCACCCACCTGGCGTTCGTCTGCGAGGACACGCTCCAGGCCGTGCCCCGCGCCGGTGGCATGGCCCGCAGGCTGAGCGCCGAGGCCGGGCGCGTCACGCGGCCGCGTTTCGCTCCGGACGGCCAGAACATCGCGTTCAGCTCCGACCTCGACGGGCCGATGCAGGTCTACCGCGTCGACCTCGACGGCGGGGTGCCTCAGCGTTTGACCTTCGAGGCCGGGGATTGCCACGTCGTCGGCTTCGACCCCGACGGCCAGGTGGTGTACCGCTCGCAGACCGGCGCGCGGTTGCGCAGCGACTGGTTCTTGTACCGCGTGCCGTTGAGCGGCGGCGTCCCCGAGCGGCTGCCCTTCGGCCGGGCGCTGACCGTCAGCTTCGGCGCGGACGGCGCGGTCGCCCTCGGGCGGAACCGCGACGACTCCGCCCACTGGAAGCGCTACCGCGGCGGCACCGCCGGCGAGGTCTGGGCCGGCACCCGCGAGGAGATCCGGCGCCTGCCCCTCGAGGGCAACCCGGTGCTGCCGACCTGGGCGGCGGGGCGCCTGTGGTACATCGCGGACGTCGACGGCTGGGGCAACCTGTGGTCCTGCGCGCCGGACGGCGGCGACGCGACACAGCACACCTCCCATGACGACGGCTACCTGCGCAACCTCAGCGCCTGCGGCGGCACCCTGGTGTACGAGAAGAACGGCGCCCTGTTCTCCTACGACGCAGAGGCCGGCGAAGAGCGCGCCCTCGAGGTGCAGACCCGGCCGAGCGGGGCGCAGCTGCGCGTCCGCTTCCCCGACCCGAAGAAGCACCTGCAGGACTTCGACCTCGCGCCGGACGGCAAGCGCCTGGCGGCGACGGTGCGCGGCAAGCTGCTCGCGATGGAGGCCTGGGGCGGCCCGGCCCGCCCGCTCGGCGCGAGCTCGGGGGTGCGCTACCGGCTGCCGGTATGGCTGCACGACAGCCAGAGCATCGCCGTGCTGAGCGATGAGAGCGGGGAAGAGGTGCTCGAGCTCTACAGCTACGACGGCGAGCTGCTCGAAGAGCTCGCGCTCGACGAGGCGGCGCGCATCCGCGCGATCGAGGCGAGCCCCTGCCGGCGCCAGGTCGCCCTGCGCGACATCGCCGGCGGGCTGTGGCTGGCCGACTTCGAGGGGGAAGACCCGAGCCTGACCGAGCTCGCGCGCAGCACGCGCGGCGCGATCCGCCAGGCGGTCTGGGCCCCGGACGGCCGCTGGCTCGCCTATGTGTCCCCCCTCTGCTGGCCGATGCAGGGCGGCATCCTCTCTCTGCTCGAGCTCGCGACCGGCGAGAGCACCGCGCTGAGCAGCGCGGAGCTGCCGGTGTGGGCGCCGGCCTTCGACCCGAAGGGGCGCTTCCTCTACGTCCTCTCCCAGCGCACCTTCAACCCGATCCTCAACGAGGCCCAGTTCGGCGCGGCGGTCACCCGCTCGGCGCAGCTGTTCGCCTACGTGCTCGAGAAGGACGGCCTGTCCCCCTTCGACCAGCGCTGGCCCGAGGCCGACAAGGAGCGGGAGAAGGCGCGGGAGAAGGCGAAGAAGCAGCGCGAGAAGGGCGACAAGGACGACGACGAGAGCAAGGCCGAGCCCGAGCCCCTCGCGATCCACCTGCCCGGCCTCGCGGACCGGCTGGTCGTCTTCCCCGACCTGTCCCCCGCCGAATACAGCGACCTGTCCGCTTCCGGCAACGCCGTGCTGTTCCTGGCCCGTCCGCGGCTGGGCCTGCTCGACCAGAGTTTCTTCGAGGAAGAGCGGGACGAGCACCTGCCCAAGCTGGTCAGCTTCGACCTGCTCGACGCGAAGAAGGTCACGATGGCGCCCAAGGTCAAGGGCTACCAGACCCGCGGCGCGAAGACCCTGCTCCACACCTCCGCGGGCCTGCGCCTGCTCAAGACCGGCGAGACCCCGCCGAAGGACCCGCCGCGCAAGGGGCACAACCGCTTCACCGGTACCATCGACCTCGGCCGCCTGCGCGTCCCGGTCGTCCCGGGGGATGAGTGGAAGCAGATGGTGCGCGACGCCTGGCGCATGCAGCGGGCCCACTTCTGGACCGCCGACATGGCCGAGGTCGACTGGGAGGAAGTGCTCGAGCGCTACCTCGAGCGCGTCGAGCGGGTGACCACCCGCGCCGAGCTGTCCGACCTGATCTGGGAGATGCAGGGCGAGCTCGGCACCTCGCACGCCTACGAGTTCGGCGGTGATCACCCGAGCCGGCGCAGCCATCCGGTCGGCAGCCTCGGCGCGGACCTCGCCTGGGACGAGGCCGGCGGGTGGCGGATCGTCCGCCTGCTGCGCGGCGACAGCTGGAGCTCCGACGCCCCGCCGTTGCTCGCGCCGGGGGTCCAGGTCGCCGAGGGCGAGCGCATCACCGCCGTCGACGGCGAGCCCTGCAGCGCGGAGGTCCCGCTCGGGGCGCTGCTCGTGCACAAGGCGCACTGCGCGGTCGAGCTCGAGATCGACGGCAAGCGCAGGGTGACGGTCACCACCCTCGGCAGCGAGCGGGGCCTGCGCTACCGGCAGTGGATCAACGACAACCGCCAGAAGGTGCGCGACGCCTCGGACGGCCAGCTCGGCTACCTGCACATCCCGAACATGAGCGGCATCGGCCTGGCGGAGTTCTTCCGCAGCTTCCGCGCCGAGTCGAAGCTCCCCGGCCTGATCGTCGACGTGCGCAGCAACGGCGGCGGCTTCGTCTCCCCCTTGATCCTCGACTGCCTGCGGCGGAAGGTGATCGGCTACGACCGGCCGCGCTACGGGAAGTCGTCGAGCTACCCGATGGACGCGGTGCGCGGACCGATGGTCGCGCTGTGCGACCAGTTCGCCGGCAGCGACGGAGACATGTTCTCCCACTCCTTCAAGGCCTACGGCCTCGGCCCGCTGATCGGTAAGCGCACCTGGGGCGGGGTGATCGGCATCGACTTCAACGGGGCGCTGGCCGACGGCACCGTCGTCACCCAGCCCGAGTACGCCTTCTACTTCCACGATGTCGGCTGGAGCGTCGAGAACTACGGCGTCGACCCGGATGAGGAGGTCGAGAACGACCCCCTGTCCGAGGCCGCCGGGGAAGACCGCCAGCTCGACCGCGCGATCGCCGTCGCCCTCGAGCAGCTCGCCGCCGCGCCGGTCGAGGAGCCGACCTGGCCCGAGGTGCCCTCGCGTCGCCCGGGCGCCTGAACGCTCATTGACCTCAGCGTAAGTTCTGTCCCGGAGGCGTGCGTCGGTTCCCGACGTACGACGGGAGGGGGTGAACCCCTCCCCTACATGTTTGTCCTGCGACTGTTCGAAAACCCTGTAGGGGCGGGGTTTACCCCCGCCCGTCGATCTTGGACAGAACGTACGCCAAGGTCAATAGGGCCAGTCAGGCGGCCGCGGCCTCCGCCACCTGCGCGCGGCGGCCGCGCGTCAGGCTTCCGCACCAGACCAGGTCGAGCCCCGCGAGCACCGCCAGCCCCGGCAAGAGGGTCGCCGCCCGCCCGGGCAGCGCGAGGCCGAGGGCGGCAAGGACCAGCAGCAGGCGCAGGGCCTCGACCGCGAGCGTCCAGCGCTTCCCCTCGAACAGCCCGCCCCAGACCGCGGTCGACGCGACGATCGCGGCGACGCCGCACAGCTTGACGCCGACCCCGATGGTCGCCGAGTGCAGCAGCAGCGCGACCAGGCCGAGGGCGACCAGCACGAACTGCACGACGACGTAGAGCTTGACCGCGGCGCTCGCGGGCGGCTGGTACTTGACGAAGCGGTCCGGCGCGACCGCGGGCGGCGGCGGGTAGGGCTCGAAGCCCGCGGGCCGCCAGGCGGGGGGCTTGAAGAAGATGCGCAGCTTGTCCCAGCCCGGCGCCTGCCAGGCGGTGCGCGCGAGATAGACGAAGTGGTGGACCTGCGCCCAGGCCGGGTTGAAGCTCTGCAGCGGCTTGACCAGGCCGTAGACGGGTGCCTCGCCCTCGGGCTCGAAGGTGCCGAACAGGCGGTCCCAGACGATCAGCGTCGCGCCGTAGTTCTTGTCGAGGTAGTGCGGGTTGACCGCGTGGTGCACACGGTGGTGCGAGGCGGTGTTGAGCACCCACTCGAGGGGGCCGAGGCGGGGAATCAGCTCGCTGTGGATCCAGAACTGGTACAGCGTGCTCGCGATCGAGGTGACGAAGAACACCAGCGGTGGGATGCCGAGCACCGCCAGCGGCAGGTAGAACAGCCACGAGCTCAGGCTGGTGAAGCTGCTCTGGCGCAGGGCGACCGCGAGGTTGTAGTCCTCGCTCTGGTGGTGGACGATGTGCCCCGCCCACAGCACGTTGACCTCGTGGCTGAGGCGGTGCCACCAGTAGTAGATCAGGTCGACGAGGACGAAGGCGAGCAGCCAGGTCCAGACGCTGTCCGCGGCCAGGTCGAGCAGCCGCCCGTGGGTGTAGATCGCCGTGTAGCCGAGGACGAGGAAGCCCGACAGCAGCACCTTGGTCGCCTGCTGGGTGGTGCCGCAGCTCAGGTCGACGATCGCGTCGCTGAAGCGGTACACCCGCCGCTTCAGGACGTGGGCGGCGAGCAGCTCGACGCCGATCAGGGCGAAGAAGACGGGGATGGCGTAGGCGATGACGTCCATGGCTCTCGGTCGTTCGGGAAGTCGCACCGAGTATAGCACACACGGTTCGCGATTCGGCTTACGCACGCTACCATCGAGGGCAGCTGAGAAAGGAGACAGACGATGGTCAGCAGCAACAACGCGAAGGGTCAGTGGCAGGAGCGCAAGCTCAAGGCGCGCAGCCGCAAGCTGTCGCGCTTCCACCAACGCAGCTCGCAGCACGCCGAGCGGCGCAAGAAAATGGGCTCGAGCAGCTCCGAGCAGAGCGCCAAGCAGCCGTCGCACACCGCTGCCCGCTCGGCGAACAGCGCGGAGGACGAGCTGTTCCTCGAGCTCCTCGACCTCAGCAAGGACGAGCAGCTCGCCCTGAAGAAGGACCTGCAACGCCTGAGCAACCAGCTCGGCAAGCTCGCCAGCAAGCTGACCGGCAACGAGGGCGTCAACCGCCAGGCGGTCAGCAAGGCCCTCGACGCGATCGTCGACATGGCCGCGACCCTGTAGCGTGCCCGCGGTCCACCGCCTCTCCCGCTCTCCCGCCGTGTTCGCGTCCCCGTGCTTCGCCTCCGCCGACGAGTGCGAGCGCGTGCTCGAGGTCGCGAGCGACTGGCCGCGCATCGCGACGCTGGAATACCCCGCCGAGCACGACGATGCCGGCTTCTGCTACGAGCTGCCGGTCGCCTGGGACCCGCTGCTGCCCGCCCTCGGCGCGCGCATCGACGCGCTGCTCGGGATGCGGAATCACGCCCCGGACACCTTCCGCTTCCGCCGCTACGCCCGCGGCGAGGCGCATCCACCCCACCTCGACTGCTACGAGATCGAGGGCCTGCACCTCGTGACGACCGCGATGTTGTGTCTGGAAGCCCCGGAGCAGGGCGGCGAGACCAGCTTCGCGGCGACCGGGCTGCGCGTCCTGCCGCGCGCGGGCCAGCTCGTCTGGTGGCACAACTACCTGCCCGACGGCCGCGAAGACCGCCGGGCGCGCCACGCCGGGCTGCGGGTCGGCGGCGGCTGCAAGACGACGATCACGTGGTTCGTGTACGTGCCGCTTCCGCCTTCTCCGTGAGCCAGTCGAGCATCGCCCCGGCGATGTCGACGCCGCAGCGCTCCTGGGCGTCCGGCCAGTAGCAGGGGAAGTTGACCTCGAGCACGACCGCGCGCGACTCCGAGACCAGCAGATCGACCCCGCCGAAGGCGAGCGCCAGGGCTTCCACCGCCTGCACCGCCAGCCGGGCGAGCGCGGGGAAGGACGTCTCGAGCGCGGCGAGATAGTCCTCCGGGTCGTCGCTGAGGCCGCTGCGGAAGTCGTCCGGGCGCGGCTGTTGCCGGTAGGCGGCCACGGCCCGGGAGCCGACGACGACCACCCGCCAGCAGACCGCGTCCGCGATCTTCTCCATCAGCTGCACCTCGCCGCCGTCGAGGTAGTCGACCAGCGACAGCAGTCCCGGCAGGGAGTCGACCTGCATCACCCCGACGCCGCCCTCGTCGCCGGGCACCTTGACGATCAGCGGGAAGCCGCCGAGCTGCTCGACGTAGCCCCGCAGCAGCGCGGGCCGCGCGCGCAGGCACGGGACCGTGCGCGGCAGCGGCAGGCCGGCGCGGGCGAGCTGCATCCCCGGCGCGAACCAGGGTGCGAAGAGCCGCCGCTCGTCGCGGTAGAAGGTCGCGACCCCCGGCCGGTACAGCGTCTGCTCGACGAGCTGCGCGTGGCTGTCGATCGCCGAGCGGTAGAGCAGGTCGCCGGGGGCGGGGCGGGGCGGGTCGAGGAAGTCGAACAGGGGCAGCCAGACCGCCTCGTAGTCGATGCCGCGCGCCTCGCAGGCGGCGAAGAGCAGGTTGTCCATCGCGCTGGTCTCGCGATCGCACAGGTGGAAGAAGCGGCGCATCGGGCTCTCCGGAAGAAGGGGCTCTACTGATCTCCCCGGCGGGAAGGGGTAAACCCCGTGGGACAACATGTAGGGGAGGGGTTCACCCCCTCCCGTCGTTGGCCTGGAACCGACGTCCCCCTCCGGCACAGGACTTGTGCAGAGGTCAGTAAGCATCGCTGCAGACGTCAGAGGATGCCAGCGGCAGAGGAAAAGTCGTCGGCGGCGGGGGCCAGCTCGCGGAGCGACCGGGGCCCTGGTAGGATACGCCCTCAACCACGGCCCGCGAGGGCGAAGGGGGAGCGGTGGGACGCGGAAAGAATGTGCGGGGAGAAGACCTCGCCTCGTGCTGCAAGGACCCGCTGACGGGGTTCTACCGGGACAGCTACTGCCGCACGGGCAGCGAAGACCGCGGGTTGCACATCGTCTGCGCCCAGATGACCGAGGAGTTCCTGCGCTTCTCGAAGGGCCGCGGCAACGACCTGAGCACTCCCGCGCCGCAGTTCGGCTTCCCCGGCCTGAAGCCCGGCGACTGCTGGTGTCTTTGTGTCACCCGCTGGAAGGAAGCGCTCGCGGCGGGCGTCGCCCCGCGGGTCAACCTCGACGCGACCCACATCTCGACGCTCGAGTTCGTCGAGCTCGCCGACCTCGAGGCGCACGCCGTCAACGGCTGAGCGCCCGCACGAAGGCGGCCCAGACCGGCACCACCCGGGGACCCGCCGCGCCGGGCTCGAGCCAGGCGCGATCGGCCAGGGCGGCGAGCTCCGCGAGCTCCTCCCCGCCGCTCCCCGTCGCGACCAGACGCTCGACCAGCTCCTGCCGCGTCGGCGACAGCTCTGCCCAGGCCGCCTCGAACAGCGCCCGCAGGTCGCGGTGGGCGGCGGGGGCGTCGCGCAGCGGGCTGCGCAGGAAGCCGGGGTCCGCCCGCCACTCCGCGAGCAGCTCCCCGCAGTCGAGCACCCGGAACCACGCGGCGGCGAGCTCGAGGGCCAGGGGATGCCCCCCGAGCTCCCGCCACAGCGCCGGGAAGTCCTCGAGCTCCGCATCGTTCCACGTGCCGCGCAGCTGCTCCGCCCGGGCGAGGAACAGCGCGCGGGCCGGCGCCTCCTCGAGCCCGGCCAGGGGGAATACGTGCTCGCCCCGCACGCCGAGCCGCCGGCGGGAGGTCGCCAACACGCGCAGGCCCGGCAGCCCGGCGAGCGCGGCGGCGCCGGCCCGGCAGGCCTCGAGCCCGCACTCACAGCCGTCGAGCAGCAGCGGCCCGGAGACCGCCCGCAGCCGGGGGAGCACGTCCGAATCGGCGGCGAGCTCGACGAAGCCGCCGCGGGAGGCGGCGAAGTCCCGGGCGAGGGCGGTCTTTCCGCAGCCGGCCGGGCCGAGCAGGGTGACCAGCCGGCAGTCGGGCGCCGCCCACAGCCGCTCGAGGGCGGCGCGCTCCCGCTCCCGGCCGTACAGCCGGTTCGGCTCGCGTCGGGCCGCCGAAGCCACGGCGCGCAGGGTCGCGGTCAGGGCGAGGCTCTCGGGGCCGGGGCGCAGGCCCTGTTCCTCCAGCATCGCCTCCAGCGCGCCCCAGGCCTCGCGCGCCGCCTCGATCTGCCCGGCCTCGCGGTAGGCGCGGATCAGCGCGCGGTGGGCGGGTTCGTGGAGGGGGTCGAGGAAGCGCCAGCGGCGCGCGGGCTCGAGCCGGGCCTCCGGCGCCGCCTCCTCCAGCCAGCCCTCCCAGCCCTGGCGCAGTCGGGCACGCAGGTGCTCGGCCTCGCGGCTGCGCCAGTCGTCGAAGGCCGCCGCGCCACGCAAGACGAAGCCTTCGAGGAAGGGTCGGGCGTGCAGCGCGAGGGCCTGTTGCCGGGCGCGGGGGTCCGGGTCGCCCAGGCCGGCGAGAAAGGCCTCGACGTCGCACCACACCGCGCCCGGCTCGATCCAGGCCTGGTGCCGGTCGCGGCCCAGCCCGTCACCGAGCGCCTTGCCGAGGGCCGACAGGGTGCGCCGCAGAGAGGCGCGCTTCTTCCGCAGCTCGCCGGTCCACAACAGCCCGGCGAGCGCGTCGCGGCGTTGCGGGCCGGTCCGCAGCAGGTAGACGAGCAGCGCGAGGGCCTTGCGGGTGTCGACCTTGACCGCCCGCCCCTGCCGCTCGAGCCGCGGCGCGCCGAAGGCGAACAGCCGCAGGCTCACCGCCGGCGCACGTCGTCGAGGATCTTCTTGAGGTCGATCTCTTCGAGCAGGCGCGCGAACTCCTCATCCTCGAGCAGGGCCTGCACCCCTGGATGCTCCCACAGCGCCTCTACGTCCTTCTGCTCGGCGGCCTTCCGCACGGCCGGGTCGCGGGACAGCTCCTTGAGCTTCGGGTACTCGCGCAGCGCGGCGAGCTGGTCGTGGTCGCGCACCTGCTCGAGGGCCGCGGGGTTCTCCCGCAGCTCCTGGGCGAGCTGCAGGGGAGCGAGGGCCGGCAGCTCGCTGTCGCGCAGGGTCGGCGCGATCATCCCGCGGTACATCCAGGAGGCGCGCGCGTGCTCGGCGAGGCCGGCGTGGAAGGTCTGGACCTCGGCGATCACGACCAGCAACAGCGCGAACACGCAGGCGAACGCGGCGTAGACGACGGCGCCGAGGGGCGAGCCGGGGCGGGGGGACGGCTCCTCCCCCGCGTCCGCCGCTTCCTCCTCCGCCCGCTTCTGTCGCAGCTGTCGACGCCACATCAGGAGGGTCGTCGGCAGCCCGATGCACAGGTCGACGGCGAGGAACATCGCGATCGGCGACGTCAGGCCGAGGGCGATGGCCGGCACGCCGAGCCTCTTCAGCGCGGGGGTCAGCGCCTCGGGGAACAGCCAGGCGGCGAGCAGGGCCACGCCGCCGACCAGGGTCGTGACGGCCGCGCGCAGCACGCCGGCGCGGTAGCCCCACAGGGCGTACAGCAGCACGCCGGCGGCGAGCAGGAGATCGAGGCGGGTCATGGCGGGTCCTCGCGTCGGCGAGCTCGCGTCCATGGTAGACCGAGGCCGGCGCCGACGGAAGGGGGAGCCGGCGCGCGGAGGCGCGGAGTAGCCCCGGCAAGGGGAGGGCCGGCGAACAGGAGGTCCCGCCCGCCGCCGACCCGCTCGCGGTCAGGCTCGCACGTCGAAAGCCCCGCGATCAGGCCGGCTGACTCACCGGGATTTCGTCGCGAGAGCCCGGAGCCCGCTTGAGATCGGGCGCTTCGAGTCTTCGAGCAGCGGAGCCCACGTCACTCCATAGATGGGCAGCGCAGAAGACTCGAAGTGCCCGAGATCGGCGGCATCCGGGTCCGCAACAGGAACCCCGGTGAATCAGACGGGATCAGCCCGCTCAACCGGCCATGCCACCGTCCGCAGCCTTGAAGCCCACGACACACGAGAATGTGTGCCTTGCAGCATCATTGGCGATTCCAAACCATTGTTTTTTGATGTAGGCTTTTCTGTACGGACCGTCAGTAGCGAGTGCACGCCATCCGGGCAATCGCTCAGGGTACGCTGCGCGCCGGCTACCCCGGCGAGAAGCAACCTGGGAGGCGCGTCTACCTCCCTCTGCTCACCCCGCGTAGCGAGGGATTGCAGGCGAGGCCTCCTCGCTCGAGAGCGCATTCGTCGGTTGGTCGGAGGTCGATCATGATTCTGGCTGCAATTGGCTCACCCGATGGCGGGACTCCGCCACTTCCGACAATGAAGATCGCGATGGTTGCGACCTATTGGGTATTGACTACGCTCTGCCTCGTGTGTCTTGCAGTTGTCGTTACGTTTCGATTCTCTAGCCGGTGGGCACAGCCGAGTATGTTGCGAAAAAAGAGACGCTTGCAAACAAGGGTCTATTTCGCCGCATTTGTCGTGATCTCCTGGACGTGGTTTCTTGACTCACTCTACTGGTCGATTGCGAACACATCAAAGGCTGGCATACTTCCGGGCTACTTTGGCGACTTCCTCTATGCAGACGTGGGCATAGTGGTGATAAAGTCCATTTTTGCAGCAGCCATTGCGATATTCATCGCAACATATGTCTCGGTCGTACGTCGCATGGAGCAGGAGATTGACGCTGGATATTTCATCAACTTCGCCGACAATATCTCTGACGGAGTCGGGATTCTCGACCAAAAAGGCAAGATCATCTATTGGAACAAGGGGGCGGAGCACCTCCTTGGGTGGTCGAGACGGTTTGCTCTAGGCAAGCACATCAGCCTGATCATCCCGGAAAGACTTCAAGAGAAGATGCGTGATCTCCTCGATGGCATACAAGAGAAGCAACGACCAATACGCATCGTCACATATAGGCGAACGTCTACGAATCAGGAAGTTCCACTGGATATATCCATCACACCATTCGCTGATGACTCCACCAAAGCTCGTGGCTACTTCGGCGTCATGCGTCCTTTCTACTCAGGTGAGCGACAGAACATTGACCTGTTCTCTGTGCCTGAGAGCGCGATATCAGGTAAATTCAAAGATGCTGCAATAGCAACGGAGAGGGCTGCAAAACCAGAGAGCTCTAGCGGCATACCTCCAGCCTTCAAGCTCTCGCTATCAATCTCAGCCATGGCGATGTCCTGTATCTTGATTATTGTTAGCAGGGCCGCGCAGTGGGATGAGTACCGCTCGGCACTAGTGTCCGCCTCGGTTCTATTTCTTATCGTATCTTTCTCAATTGTTTGTGCTCTTGTCGCTCAGATCTTGAAAAAGAGGATTGCCGACAATGCCCCACTTTCCCAAGACGACATCAAGGCGGCCCCAGCGCTCGAAGATGTTAACGTGGCAAAACAGCACAAGGACGAAGAAGGCGGGCAGGAATCGGAACTGCGCGGTGCGGAGCTAATGATGAACCTTGCAATTACGGCGATGATTATGGGGCTGGCTATCTTCGGCTTCGTCGTAATACCCAGCAGCATCGGCAAAATTCTGTTTTTCCTATTTACCGTAGTATCCCTACCCATCATTTTGGGTTTCACAAAAACATCCGGAGCGTTGAGCGAGGAAGGGATGCTCCAGCTGTACAGGACTGGAGTCGAGCAACTTCCTGTCGTTGGCGACTTTCTTGCTAGGCTCTTTTGGCCAGAGAAAGATGATCCTGGCGGCGAGCCAGAGGGGAAAGACGCAGTGGATTCAAAGGACGACCAAGAAACCGAGCCAAACCCGCCGCACCAGCAGATGTAGCTGCGGGGGTCGGGGGCACGACCGCGGCCCAGCCCGATGCGAGAAGGCACGGCCCAGCTCGATCCCCTGAAACCCTACCACCCCGGCCGGTTGCGCGTCCCCACCCCCGGACCGAGCAGGAGCGCGTTGAGCAGCAGCCGCTCGGAGCCGCGGAAGTAGCCCCGGAAGGCGGGATGCCCGGCGAACAGGATGACCTGCCCGCCGCCGACCCGCTCGCGGCTGAGGTACACGCTGCGCGCCCAGCGCTCCCGCGCTTCCGGCCACAACAGCCCGGACAGGCGGAGCCGCTCGGCGGGGGCCAGGTGCGCGCCGACCTCGGCGTCCTTGGTCAGCCAGGCGGTGCCGGAGCGAAACATCACCGGCACGCGCGGGGGACTTCCGAAGCCGAGCCAGTGGTCCGGGTCGACGTCGACGGCGAGGATCACCCCGCTCGGCGAGAGCTGCCGGGCGAGCCGGTCCGCTTCCTCATCGACTTCCGGAGAGTCGTACGCGGGAGCTTCCTCCGGCGCCCGGTTCTCCCACACCGCGAGGCTGTCGATCACCGGCAGCCGCGCCGCCTCGAGCTCGCGCAGGGCGCGCTCGTAGGAGCCGAGCTCGTCGAGCACGTCGCGCTTGCGCACCAGCCCGCTCAGCCCCTCTTCGCCGGTCAGGTCGTCGAGGGCGGAGCCGCACGCGATCAGGGTGCCGCCGTCCCGGACCCAGCCCTCGAGGCGCTCGCCGACCACGTCGCCGTAGGAGCCGGGGGGCAGGAGCAGCACGTTGTACTTGTCGAGGTCGGCGCGGCGGAAGCGGTCGCTCGGCAGCAGCGTCGCCCGCAGCCCCAGGCGCCCGTCGACCAGGTGCCATAGAGCGCCGAAGCCGGTGGTCGAGACGTCCTCGCCACACAGGATCGCGATGCGCGGCGCGACCAGCAGGGCGACGTCTCCGCCGCCGAGGTCGGGCCCTTCCTCGGCGAGGGCGGTGTCGGTGCCGGCGATGCGGACGTCGTAGAGCCGCGCGAGGTCGGCGAGGCGTCCGGCCGTGAGCCCGGGGTTCGGCCGGCGCGGGATCACCAGGCTGCCGGCGGGGAAGCGCTGGCCGTCGATCGCGACCTCGGCGAGCAGGCAGCCGACCTGTACGCCCTCCTCGAGCAGCCGGCACAGCACCTCGAGGGCGCCGTGACTGTCGCCGTCGAGCATCCAGGCGAAGGCCGGAGCCTCGGCGAGCAGGGCGCCACGGGCCGGCGGCGGCGTCCAGGGCGTCGTCGCGTCCAGGGCCAGGGAGGACAGGCGGAAGCCGTCGAGCCCGTAGCCCAGGGCGAGGGACCAGCCGGTCGCCTCGTACATCGTCGTGCCCTCGCCGGACAGGCGCGAGCGGCGCTCGGCGGCGAGGACGTCGTCGCCGAGCCGGATGTCCCAGTCGAGGATCGCCGCGACCAGCGGTCCGGCCGGCTGCCCGAGCCGCACGACCAGGCTGCCGGCGGGCAGGGCGCCGGGCGGCGGGGAGCCGGCGGGGGCGGTCACGTCGTCGGGCAGCGGCAGCGGCGCGCGCAGCATCTCGAGCTCGACGTTCTGGTCGTCGAGCACGGCGGCGAAGGCGGCGAGCCGGGAAGGGTCGCGGTGGGGCGGGAAGACGAACGCGCCGGGGGTCGCGAGGGCGGTCCGTTTGTTCGCGTAGAAGCGCTCGAGCAGCGTCCGGCGGTGCTGCGCCGCGGTGCTCAGGTTGGCGACGCTGCTGACCAGCTGGTGGTGCACCGACTCCCGGTAGCTCAGCACCGTGCCGTCGGCCTGCTTGACCGCGGAGCCGTTGACGCCGGCCTGCTCGTAGAGGATCCCGATCGCCCCGTAGTAGAGCGGCCACGAGCTGCCGTAGCCGGGGAACAGCTCCTCGTTCCACTCGCCGGTGTAGTAGGGCCAGCCGAACTGGTCGAAGGCGGCGGCCTGGTCGGCGGCGAAGCGGTCCCACCAGGCGCGGGTGCCCTCGGGCAGGTAGGGGTTGAAGGGGGCGCGCGGCGGGTTGAACAGGTAGGTGTCGAGAGCCCCCATCTCGTGGCAGTCGACGACCAACTGCGGGTTCCAGGCCAGCAGCGCCCGGGCCTTCGCCCGCGACTCCTCGTGAACCAGGCTGAACCAGTCGCGGTTGAGGTCGAACAGGTAGTGGTTCCCGCGTCCCCACGGCCAGACCCCGCTGTGGGCGAGGCTGCTGAGGTCGAAGCTCGGCGCCCGGCCGCTGAACTGGCGCAGCTGCTGGACGAAGCGCATGCGCCCGTCCGGGTTCTGCAGCGGGTCGATGCACACGACCAGGTTGTCGCGGATCGCATGGCTGACCTCGTCCAGCCCCGCCGCGAGCTGCCAGGCGAGCTGCAGGGCCGCGTCGGTGGAGGACAGCTCATCGCCGTGAATCGAGTAGGCCATCCAGGCGACCGCCGGCCCGGCGAGCAGCGCTTCCGCTTCCTCCGCCCCGAGCTCCGCCGGGTGGGCGAGGCGCGCCATGCCGCGCTGGATCTCCACGCGGCGGGCGAAGTTCTTCGGGTTGCTGACGCGGAAGACGGCCAGCTCACGGCCCTCGAAGGTCTGGCCGTAGACCTCGAGCTCGGCGTGGTCGCAGGCCTCCGCCAGGGCGCGCAGGTAGCCGAGGCTCTGGGCGTGGCTGACGGGGAAGCTGCCGAGCGGGAAGCCGAGCCAGTCTTCGGGCGTGGGCAGCGACGCGTCGTAGGGCCCGTCGAACAGCGGCAGCGGATCGTCGCCGAGGCCGTGGCCGGGCGGGATGCCCTGAGCGAGGACGCAGGTGATGAGCAGAGGAACGCACAGAAGATGGCGCATCGCGGACCTCACGGGAGGGATGTGTCGGACGGAGGGGGTATGATAGGAGCATCCCGGAGATCCTGCCATGACCCTGTCCCCCGGCGCCAAGCGCTTCGCGAAGAAGGCCTTCGAGGCAGCGGTGCACGCGGTCAAGGCCGAATACCGCGCCAAGCTCCTGCGCATCGAGAAGTCCTTTAGCCCCGCCCTGACCAACGTCGAGCTGTCCGCCGGCCTCGAGCTGCGCGCGCCGGCCGGGGGTCGCGGCCTGTCCGACGTCGGGCGCTTCGTCAGCGACAGCCCGCGCATGCGCCGCTCGCGGCCGGACAGCGCGACCCGCAGCTTGATCGACCAGATCGTCGAGGGGAAGCTGATGATCGCCGCCCAGGACAGCCTGGTGCCCGGCGCCCCGCGGCAGATCCTGATCTGCGAGGCCCACGAGGTGCCGCGCCTGGCCTGGGATTGGACGGTCGTCAACGTCGCCGGCAAGCCGATCCCCGAGCGCCTGGCCCCGAAGCCGGTACAGACGAGCGCGCTGCCGATGGCGGTGCGGGTCGGCGGTCCCGCCCCGGCGCCGATGCAGGCCGAGCTCGCCGCGGAGGATCTTCCGCCCCGCGCTCTCGCCGGCCGCCTGCTCAGCCCGGTCGGCCTCGGCTGCATGCGCCTGTCGACCGCGGGCAGGGCCCCGGAGGCGGAGGCGATCGCGCTGGTGCACACGGCCCTGGAGGCGGGCGTCCGGCTGTTCGACACGGCGGACAGCTACTGCCTGAACGCGAAGGAGGCGCACCACAACGAGCGCTTGCTGCGCGCCGCCCTCGAGGCCTGGGACGGGCCCCGCGAGGAGGTGCTGATCGCGACCAAGGCGGGGCTGATCCGGCCCGGCGGGCGCTGGCTGCCCGACGGCCGCCCTGCGCACCTCAAGGAGGCCTGCGAACGCAGCCTCGAGGCCCTCGGCGTCGAGCGCATCGAGCTCTTCCAGCTGCACGCCCGGCACAACCGGGTGCCGTTCGCGGACAGTGTCGGAGCCCTCGCCGAGCTGAAGAAGGAGGGCAAGATCGCCCACGTCGGGCTGTGCAACGTCAGCCTCGCCGAGCTCGAAGAGGCGCTCGGCATCGTCGAGATCGCGAGCGTGCAGAACAAGTGCAACCCCTTCGAGGCCGGCAGCTTCAAGAAGGACATCGTGCAGGCCTGCCGCGCGAAGGGCATCGCCTTCGTCGCCCACAGCCCCCTCGGCGGCTTCCGCAAGGTCGCCAAGGTCGGCACCGAGGACGCCCTGCGCAGCGTCGCCGCGCGCCACGGCGTCACCCCCCACGAGGTCGCCCTCGCCTGGCTGTTGTCGATGAGCGACAACCTGTTCGTCACCCCCGGCGCGACGCGGCCCGGCAGCGTGCGCTCCAGCGCCCGGGCCCTGCGGGTGCGGCTCAGCCGGGGAGACCAGGAGCGGCTGAGCGAGCGCTTCCCCTGGTCGGCCGGCCTGGCCAGCCCGCCGCCGGAGGCCCCCGCCGGCGAGGTCGCCGTCGTGATGGGCTGCCCGGCCTCCGGCAAGAGCAGCCGCGTCGCCCCCTACCTCGAGCAGGGCTACACGCGGCTGAACCGCGACGAGCTCGGAGGAACCCTCGACGGGCTGCTCCCGCGCCTGCGCGAGGAGTTTGCGAGCGGGGCGCGGCGCTTCGTCCTCGACAACACCTACCCGACCCGGAAGTCGCGGGCGAAGCTGCTGCGGCTGGCCCGCGAGGAGCGCTTGCAGGCGACCTGCGTGTGGCTGGACATCACGGCCGAGGAGGCGCTGTACAACGCCGCGAAGCGGGTGCTCGCCAAGCTCGGCACGCTGCCCTCGCCGGACGAGCTGAAGGCCGCCGCCCGGGCGCATCCGAACCTGTTCCCGCCGTACGTGATCTACGCCTACCTGCGCAAGCTCGAGCCGCCGACCACGGAGGAAGGCTTCGCCTCGGTCGAGCGCGTGCCCTTCGTGCGGCGGGCGACCGGCGAGGGTCGCGCGCTCCTGCTCGACATGGACGGCACCCTGCGCATGAGCCGGGGGCCGGCGCCGTTTCCCCTGCATCCGGACGAGGTCGAGCTGCTGCCCGGCCGCAAGGAGGTGCTCGCCCGCCACGTCGCCGAGGGCTGGCGGCTGTTCGGGGTGTCGAACCAGAGCGGCATCGCCCGGGAGCAGCTGAGCGCCGAGACCGCGGAGGCCTGCTTCGCGCGCACGGCAGAGCTGCTCGAGCTGGACATCCCGACGCTGTACTGCCCGCACCCCTCCGGCGCGATCGCGTGCTGGTGCCGCAAGCCGATGCCGGGCATGGGGGTGCGGCTGATCGAGGAGCACGGCCTCGACCGGGAGCGCTGCCTGGTGGTCGGCGACCTCGACTCCGACCGCCAGTTCGCCCGGAACCTCGGGGTGCCGTACGCGGACGCCGGGGAGTTCTTCGGGGGGTAGCGGGGACGTCATCATGTACAGGGTTGCTGGCCCCGGCTAAGCGCCACCTCGGAAGCATGGACACGCTGGACGACGAGGGCAGGCTCGCGACGGCGGGGCCGGTCGACGGTCCCTCCGGACGAGCTCCACCGATCCTGCCGACCAACCCCGCCGATGATGTCCGATTCCGGCACGACAACCTCCCCGCCAGCGCGTACAACAGCCGGTGCAGGAGGATGCCGTGACCCCCGACCCGACGCTCTGCGCCCGCGCCCGCCTCGCCCGCGACGCCCGCTTCGACGGACGCTTCTTCATCGCGGTGTCCTCGACCGGCGTCTACTGCCGGCCGATCTGCCCGGTGCAGCCGCCGAAGGAAGACAACGTGCGCTACTTCCCGAGCGCCTGGGCCGCCGCGGCCGCCGGCTTCCGCCCCTGCTTGCGCTGCCGCCCGGAGGTCGCCGCCGGCTGGACCGGCAGCGCCGCCACCGTCTCCCGGGCCCTGCGCGCAATCGCCGCGGGAGCCCTCGACGGCGGGACCATCCCGACCCTCGCCCGCACACTCGGCGTCGGGCCGCGCCACCTGCGCCGATTGTTCGTGGAACACCTCGGCGCGCCGCCCAGCGTCGTCGCCCGCCAGCGCCGGCTGCAGCTCGCCCGGCAGCTGCTCGACGGCAGCGCGCTGTCCCTGGCCGAGGTCGCCCACGCCGCCGGCTTCGGCAGCCTGCGTCGCTTCCACGCGGCCGTGCGCGAGAGCTTCGGCCGCACGCCGCAGCAGCTGCGGGAGCGCGCCGCCCCGAGCGCGGAGCCCGGGCTGCGCCTCGCCCTGAGCTACCGCCCGCCCTTCGCCTGGGAGCAGGCGCTGGACTGGTACGGAAAGCGCGCGCTGCCCGGGGTCGAGCAGGTCGACGGGCAGGTCTACCGGCGCAACTTCCGCCTCGACGGCCAGGACGGGAGCCTCGCCCTGCGTCCAGCTCATTCGACCGCCGCGACCCGGAACAGCCTCGAGCTGTACGTGCTCTTCCCCGATCCGCGCCGCCTGCTCGCCATCGCCGGCCGCGTGCGGAGGCAGTTCGACCTCGACGCCGACCCGGCCCCGGTCGCCCGCTGCCTCGAAGCGGATCCGGCCCTGGCCCGGCGCCTGCAGAGGCTGCCCGGCGTGCGCCTGCCCGGCGCCTTCGCGCCCTTCGAGATGGCGGTGCGGGCGGTGCTCGGCCAGCGCATCAGCGTCGCCGCCGCGACCACCCTGGCCGGGCGCGTGGTCGAGCGCTGCGGACGTCCGGTGGCGAGCCCCTGGCCGGCGCTGACCCGGCGCTTCCCGACGCCCGCCGAGCTCGCCACCGCCGACCTCGACGGCCTCGGCCTGAGCGGCAGCGCCCGCCGCACCCTGAAGACCCTGGCGGAGGCGGTGCGGGACGGGGCGCTCGCGCTCGACAGCTCCCGCGGCCTGGACGACTTCGTCCGCCGCTTCACCGCCCTGCGCGGGATCGGCCCCTGGACCGCCCACACCGTCGCGATGCGCGCCCTCGGCGAGCCCGACGCCTTCCCGGCCAGCGACCTCGGGTTGCTCAAGGCCGGCGTCGAGGACAAGCCGGCCGCTCTGCGCGCCCGGGCCGAGCGCTGGCGCCCGTGGCGGGCGTACGCCGCGATGCTGCTCTGGAACGTAGAGGAGGGAGTCTGATGCACTGCACCGTCGAGTCGCCCTGGGGACGCTGGACGCTCGAAGGAGACGCCGCCGGTCTGCGCCGCATCGTCCTGGCGCCCGAGGCTCCGCCACGGGCTCCCGGCGAAGAGCTGGCGGAAGCCCACCGCCAGCTCACCGAGTACTTCGCCGGCGCGCGGCGCAGCTTCACGCTGCGCCTCGCCCCCGACGGCACGCCCTTCCAGCACGAGGTCTGGGCCCTGCTGCGCGCGATCCCCTACGGCGAGACCCGCTCCTACGGCGAGCTCGCCCAGGCGCTCGGCAAGCCCGGAGCCGCCCGCGCGGTCGGCTCCGCCAACGGCCGGAACCCGCTGCCGATCGTCGTGCCCTGCCATCGCGTGATCCAGACCGGCGGCAAGCTCGGCGGCTACGCCTTCGGCCTGGACTGCAAGCGCGGGCTGCTGGCGCTCGAGCGGGAGACGGTGGTGGGGTGATCGGGGGGGGATCGGCCCTTCGCGGGCCGTCAGCGGCGATCGCCAGTCGCGCCCGATCACTCTTTCAGCAACGCCGACGCCCACGTCCCGACCAACTTGAGGGCCAGTTTGCTCGGAGTCCCGGACAGGACCTTTATAAGTGCCTTCGAGAGCCCCTTCTCCAGAGCCTCCGACAAACCGTCGTCGGCACCGAGCACCTCGAAGAGCTTGCGTAGCCTGGTCTGCATGGCCTCGTTCCCGCCGACGGCCGTGGCCACCCTGTTCGACAGGTAGCTGAACGCGCCCTCGGCGAGCGCGATTCCGATGAGGACCTTCCAGTCGTCCAGCCCCATCTCCTCGAAGGACTTCCCCTCCTTGGTCCAGGACTTGATGGCCTTGACCGTCCCCGCCGTGAAGGACTTGAGGGCAGCGCTCTTGATCAGCCCGGAACCGGCGAGCGCGGCCGTCAGCACGTCGCCCTCGAGGAACGCGTAGTCGCCGCGGATGAGCGAGGTCAGCCCGGTCATCAATCCCTGTGCGAGGGCGCCTCCCAGCGGTCCCCACAGGCTGCGGGCGATGGCACCGACGGAATTGACGCAGATCTTCTGCGTGGCCTCGGCGACCATCAGCGCGACGTCGATGCGGGTGCCGAGGGCCTCCAGCGCCTTCGACTCGCTACCCGCCGCTTCGTGCAGGGCACGGAACCCGGGCATGATGGCGGCGGTGGCGCCGAGGTAATCCCTGTAGTTCAGGCAGTTCGTCGCTTCGGCGATCGCCTCGTCGAGCGCCTCGAGGACCTTCCCCGTCGCCTCGAGGTCGTCCCCGGTCCACAGCACGCCCGACTGCAGCGGCGACCGCTGCAAGGATTCCCGCTGGCCGCGAGCGCTCTCGATCAGCTGTGTGGCTCCGGCCCGGGTGTACAGTCCGAGGATCCCGCGCGCCTGGGCCTCTTCGACGGTGTAGTCCGCGACCGAGCCGCAGTAGCGCCAGCTTCCGAGCGCCTGGTCGAAGACCTCCACGCCGCCATTGCGACCGACGCGCAGACGCCCGCCGTCGCTCTTGTACACCGTCAGCGTGCCGTCCTCCGCACAGTCGTAGGCGACCACCGCCGTTCTGGTGCTCCACGTGTCGAGATAGCTGAACTTCTCCAGCTTCGCGGCGATGGCCTCCCCGATCTCCCGCGCCAGCTCACCGAGCGTGGGCTGATCCTGCCACGCAGCCGCGCGCTCCTCGACGTGGGTCGCGAGGCGGCGCAACAGCTCGAGGTCGCCTTCGCGAAGGGGTTCGCCGTTCAGAGCGAGATCGAGAATCCGCCGCTCCTTCCCGGAGAAGGCCGCATCGCGGTCGAGGTCCGCCAGCGCGACCGCCGCGTCCTCCATCGCCGGCGGGAGCTTCTCCGTGCCTGCGAAGGCGAGGAGCCAGTCCCTGATCGCACGGGTCAACCTCGAGGGCGGACGGCACAGGCGCCTGTTCCCGCACGTGCGCCGCACCTTGATGTGGTACTTCGTACCGCTCTTCAGATGCAGGGTGTCTCGCCTCGACTTCATCGTCACCAACGTCCAACCGTCCTTCGTCAGCATCGCTTGCCTCCTTGCTTGCTGCGGAGGCTTGAAGCACAGGGGGGACCAATCCGGGAGTGGACTGTACATCGGCCTGGAATGGGGATCGGCGAGGACATCTGGAGGGAAGTGTCTGTCTTGTGGTGGCGGTCCCTGTCTGGGAGATTCAGACAGCTCTTCCCTCCACTCCCGTACTACAATGTAGGAAGCCCGACAAGGAACCCGATCCCGCCGCGCATCGGTTCGAGGAGAGACAGGAATGGCCCTGCCCAAGGAAGTCGCCGCCTTCAAGTTCGAGAAACAGCCGACCCACGGGGAGAAGTCCAAGCTCTGCTGCTGGTACGCCCTGTACCACTACGCCGACGGCAACTTCATGAGCCAGGGCAGCTTCAAGCAGCAGGCCGCGCAGTTCTACGCCAACATGCTCGGCATGAACCTGCAGGACGCGCTCGCCCTCGCCCTCGACGGCAACGACCCTGCGCTCGCCATCCACCTGAAGCCCGCCATGAAGGGCACCGCGCACGTGATGAACCTAGGCAACTACCACTTCTACACCGTGCGCCAGATCACCGTCGAGACGCAGATGTACCGCACCACGGGGACCCTGCGCGTCAAAGAGAAGCAGTGGTGGAGCTTCAACTCCTACAACCTCGACGCGCCCCAGCCGCTCCTGTCGCTCGCCAAGGCCCCGGGCACGAAGATCTTCTGAGCGATGGCCGCTCGCGCGTGGGCGGCATCGCGGCGACGGCCACGCCGTGACCGACCGCGCGCATCACACCGTCAACGCGCGCTCCAGGTCGATAGCCCGCACCAGGCCCGCCTCCGCCCGCACGTCGTCGCGGGGCATCTCCTCCGGGCGAAGGTAGTCCTCGGGACGACAGGTCAAGACGACGGTCTGGACCCTCTCTGCCCGGTCGCGCAGGAGCGTGCCGAACCACGCGCTGCGCCGGGCGTCGGCCTGGGTCAGTTGGTCGTCGAGGAGCAGAAAGCTCTCGAGTTGCTCTGCGATGGTCAGTCGCAATAGAGTCGCGAGCTGTTCCTGGGTTCCGAGCGAGAGGTTCGACACATCGCGCAGCGCACCGGAGACCTCCAGGCCTTCTGCCTTCAGGTCCTGGTCGAAGAACAGGCTGCCGTAGCGTCCCGCGGTCAGCTCGCCGAAGCGACTCGACAGCGGCCCGCTCAGCGCCTTGCCGAGGTGCGCCCCCGCTTCGTCCTCCGACTCCCGCAGGGTGTCGACGAGCAGCTTGTACGCCTCGTACTCGACGATGACCTCCTGCTCACGGTCCCGGGCCAGACGCAGGGCCTCCCGCGCGTCCTCCGCCTGCTCGCGCGCGACCTGGCCCCCGACCTGCAGCAAGGCTCCGCGTGCGCGATCTCGCGCCTCGCGGGAGGCGTCGAGCGCGGTGCGAGCCTCGTCCTTCGCGAAGCGCACGGCGGTCAGGTCCGCCTCTGTCAACGCGGGGCGAGGACGCGGGAGCGCGGCGAGCCGGCTCTCGATCGCGGAGATGCGCGCGTCCTGTTTGCGAAGATCGAGGGTCGCGAGCTCCTGCTCACGCTGGGCAAGGGCTCCCTGCTGGGTGTGCAGCTCGCGCTTCGCACGTTCGAGCCCGGCCTCGAGCTCCGCGAGTCTCTCCTGTGCGCCCTGCAGGCGCTTGCGCACGGCGGAGCGCTCGGCCTCGAGCTCGGCGACCGCCGTGGTCGCCTCCTGCTCGACCCGCTCGAGCTCGGTGTCCGTCTGCTTCGCCCGGTCGCGCGCCTCCTCGAGGGCGCGCTGCAACCGCGCGGCTTCCGCCCGCCAGCCCGCTGCGGGGGCCGCAGCAGCGTCCCCGGCCTGGCGCTCGAGCTCGGCGACCCGCGTCTTCTCCTGCGCTTCGCTCTGCACCGCCTCGCGCCGCTTCTCCCGCAGGGCAGTCAGCAGCATGTCGCACTTCTCACGCTGCGAGCGAGCGTCTTCACGCCGCCGCGCGAAAGGCGCAGCGCCAGGATCTCCCCAACGGGCGAGCTGCTCTTCGAGCGCCGCGTCGAGCGCCACGGGTGCCCCTCGGTCGCGAAGCTCGTCCAGGCGTGTGGCTTGCCGGCGGAGCAGGGAGGCCTTCTCCTGGAGACCTCGCAGCTCGTCGCGATGACGCTCCCGCTGGCGCTCTTCCTCGGCTCTGGCCGCGAGGAGCGCGCGCAGGCCGTCGACCTCCGTGCAGCCGTGCCGGGTGAGCACGGGCTCGGCTTCGCTCCTCCAGCGGGTGTCGAGGGCCTGGAGACGATCGCGTGCGCTCTTTTCCCCGGCCGTCACTGTCAAGCGCCCGACCCCTTCGATCGCGAGCTCGACCGAGCGCTGTGCTTCGAGGTGGAGCGCATCGCGGCCTTCGCTGGCCAGCGGCGCGCCTCCATCGACGACGGCTCGGAGTGGGTGCTCCCGTTCCGGGGCGAAGTGGACGCTCAGGCCCCCGCTCAGGCGTGCCTGCGCCCGGTCTCGTTGGCGGGCGAGCTCGTCGAGTGCGCGCACCTGCTCGGCGCTGGGCAGAGTAGTGGCGCGTGCCGCCGCCTCGGCCGCGGCGATCTTCTCACGGAGCCCGGCCACGCGCTCCTCGAGCTCGTCCAGCTCGGCCTGCGCCCGCTCGGCCTGCGCGATCTCCTCGACGCGCCGCTGCTGGGCAGCGTACTCGACCAGCCTCTCGGCACGGACCAGGCAGGCATCGTTGTGGGCGCGGGTCGCCTCGACCTTGTCCAGCGCCGCCTTTGCCTTCGCCAGGCCGGTGCGCGCTTTGCGCAGCGCCTCCCGAGCGGTCTCGAGTCGGCGCTCCCGCTCCTCGCCCTCGCGGGCTGCCCGGAGCGCGGACGTCAGGCTCTGACAGGTCTGGGTCTGCTTGAGCCGCGCGTTCTCGAGCTCTCGCACGCGCAGCAGGCGCTGGCCTTCCGCCTCGGATCCCTGCAGCGCGCGCAGGCTGGCGTCGAGCTCACGCAGGCGCTCCTGGGCGGTGTCGATCGCGTTCCGCTCGCGCCCGACCGTCCGCTCCTGCTCCTTCACCTCTGCGCGCCTTTTGTCGAGGCCGGTCTTCAGGTCACGCACCGCATCGATCTGTCGGGCCTGACGCACGCGCTCCTGCCGGGCGGCTTCGAGCTCGGCCTCCACCTTCCGCGCTTCCGTCTGTTGGCGCAGCCCCGCGACGGTCTCCGTCTCGCGCTCGCACAGCTCTTTCCACGCTCGTCGCCGGCGTTCGTGGGTCGCGGTCAGCTCCTGCACGGTGCGCTCGGCCTCCGCGCTCGTGCGCGCGACCTCCTCGCAGCGCTGGACCTCCTCTTCCGCCTGCAGGACGGCCTGTTTCGCGGCCTGGAACGGCGACCCCTCGACGCGTTTGCGCTTGCGTTTGGGGGTAAACGCGTCGTCGACCCGCTCCTCTGCCTTGGCGAGGATCTGCTTGAACACCGGGTCCTGCGCGAGGACCTGGAGCGCTTGCGTCAGCCGCTCCTTGCCCGAAGGGCTCTTGTCCTTCGC
>JAUIEM010000086.1 GCA_030428695.1 bacterium | reverse complement strand
GATGTCGAGGGGCAGGAGGAGCTGTTGATCCTCGTGCTCGGCAACGTGCGCGGCGACATCCTCTACGGTCCCTCGCCGCTGATGCTCGTCGACATCCAGCGCGGCGAGCTCACCCAGCAGGCCCTGACCCTGCAGCGCGACCGCGGCGGCCCGCTCGAGGTGCTCGGCGCCGAGATCGACCTGCCCTTCCTCGCGCCGGTCGCGACCGAGCTGGTCGACGGGAAGATGTGGGAGGTCGCGGTGCAGGTCTCCGAGGATGCTCCTCCTGGCGCCTTCAGCTGCGAGGCGCGGGTGTTCGTCGACGATCCGCAGCAGCCGGTCATCACCTACCACATCACCGGCGAGATCTTCCCGCGCGTGCGGTTGCAACCGGCGGCGGTGTGGGTGCCGGCGGAGGAAACCGCCGCGCTCGCCAGCGTGCGCGTCTTCGCTCCCGAGGGCGACTGGAGCTACCGGATCGAGACGCCCGAGGGGCTCGAGGCGACGATCGAGGCGCGCGACCGCGGCTGCCTCCTGCGCTTCACCCGCACGGGGCCGCTCGGCGAGGGGGCCGTCATCCTGCACAGCGACGTGCCGGGGGAGGGGCGGGTCGAGCTGCCGCTCGTGTTCTCCGGCCAGCGCACCGGCTCGGACGTGCGGAGCGCGGAGTGATGGCGCGGCGCGGGCTGGTCATCGCCGCGGCGTTGCTGGTCGCGCTGCTGGTGTGTCTGCCGCGCGCCGCGGTCGAGGCCGACGAGGAGACGATGACCGTGGCGGACAGCGCCCTCTTCCGCCTCGTCGCCGCCGGCGTCAACCTCGGCTACCTCGAGCCCTGCGGCTGCACCGACGGCATGCTCGGAGGGCTCCCGCGGCGGGCGGCCTGGCTCGCGCGCCTGGCCGAGGAGGGCGTGCCGGTGGTGTTGCTCGACAACGGCGACTGGACCGGCGGGGTCGACGCCCTGCAGGAATACAAGCTGCGCGCCTTCTCGCGCACCTTCGCCGAGCTCGGCCGCCACATCGGGCGGCCCGGCTTGCGCGACCTGCCGGTCGGGGCCGAAGCGCTGACCGGCTACGCGCGGCCGAACGTCGAGCTGGTCTCCGCCGACCTGGTGTGCGCGCTGTGGCCGGCCTTCGTCGACGTCGAGGTGGCCGGGAAGATCCTGCGCGTCACCAGCCTGAGCGACCCCGAGCGGGCCCTCGAGTTCGGCGCCTCCCTCGGCGGCGAGGTGCTGCCGCCGGCCGAGGCTCTCGCCGCGGTGCGGGCCGAGCTGCCCGAGGGCGCCCTGCTGGTCATCCTCTACGGCGGCGACGGCGAGGCGGCCCGGGAGCACCTCGCCGAGGCCGGCGCCGCCCTGATCATCACCGCCGCCGAGGGCGACGTCGCGCCCTTCACCGAGACCCTCCCCGGCGGCACCCTGCTCGTCGGCGTCGGCACCCGCGGCCGCTACCTGCAGGAGCTCGGCTTCCTGCCCGGCCAGGGGCTGCGCCATCTCGCCCGGGTGGGGCTGAGCGGGCGCATCCCCGACCTGCCGTCGGTGCGCCGCATCCTCGAGGACTACGAGGGCGAGCTGGTGCGCGACAACCTCGCCTCCGCCCTCGCCGCGCAGACGGCCGTGCAGGGCGGGGAGTACGTCGGCTCGGAGACCTGCCGCAGCTGCCACGTCGAGGCGTACATGATCTGGCAGGACACGCGGCACGCCCACAGCCTCCCGACCCTCGAAGAGCGCGGCCGCGCCGGCAACCCGGAGTGCCTGGCCTGCCACACGGTCGGTTACGGCTACGTGTCGGGCTTCGAGTCGCGGGAGGAGACGCCGGGCCTCGCCGCCGTCGGCTGCGAGAGCTGCCACGGCGTCGGCAGCGAGCACGTGATGAACCCGTCGCTGCGCATGGGGCTGGTCGGCGAGGCGGGCTGCGTCGGCTGCCACGACCCGATCAACAGCCCGGAGTTCGACTTCCGGAAGTACTGGAAGAAGATCGCGCACGGGCGTTGAGAGGGGTCCGCTGAAGCGTGGCGGATGCCGTTTCCAAGGGGCACGACGGGCGGGGGTAACCCCGCACCCTACCTCGGGAGGGAGGCTCCTGCTGCGCCGCCACGGGCGGGAACCGCCCGTTTCCTGCCATCCTTCTACGGCGTCGTTGCGAGTGGCGGATGCCGTATCCAAGGGGCACGACGGGCGGGGGTAAACCCCGCACCCTACCTCGGAAGGGATGCTTCCCGCTCCTAAGGAAGGGGGCTCCTTAGGGAGGGGGGCCTACGCCGCCGTCGTTGTGCGAGGGGTAGGGGCGGGGTTTACCCCCGCCCGTCGTGCGGGCAGGTCGCGCCCACCTCCTCGCTCATCCACGCGCCGCCAGCGCCTGCAACGCCGCCTCCGGGTCCTTCAGCCACAGCGCGCGGCTCTCCTGGGCGGGGTTGGCGCGCCGCTCGAGGCGCGTCCAGAGCGGCGCGAGGTACGCTTCCTCTCCCCGGCCCCGGGCCCGCAGGGCCTCCGCGCAGGCGCCGAGCACGTCGCGCAGGAAGCCGGGCCGCGGCTCCTCGGCGGCCAGGCCCTCGCGCACCGCGGCGTGGTGCCAGCGGCGCATCGTCGGCCACGGTGCAGGGAAGGCGAGCAGCGGGTCGAGCGCCGCTCCGGCCTCGACCAGGGCGAGCTGCAGGGCGGCGGCGGCGAAGGAGCTGGCGTGGGGCTGCTGGCAGGCGGCGCGCAGCTCGATCGTGCCGTACTTCGAGCGCGGGCGGGCGCTGTTCCAGATGTAGTGGTCGTGGAGGAGGAAGGCCTCGTAGGCGCGCGCGAAGTCCCCGTCGGAGGCTCCCTCCAGCCAGGCACGGAAGCTGGTCCCCGGTCCGGGGCGGTAGGCGCCGGCTTCCTTCTGCAGGATGAAGGACAGGCCGCACAGCTGCTCGACCAGCCCGGCGATGCTCCCGCAGGGGCCCGCCGGCAGGCCGTGGCGGAACTCGCCGGGCAGGATCCTCCCCATGCGCTCGTCCCGCAGGCAGCAGACAGGCCCGGCGACGCCGTCGGCGAGCACGGAGTTTCCGCACAGCGCGACGACGACCGGCGTCAGCAGGTGCAGCCGGTCGACCTGGGCGACGAGCTCGGCGCGGCCGACGTCGACGTGCAGCTGGTCGGAGGCGGAGGTCGTGAACCACAGCCAGCCCTCGCCGAGCACCTCGTGCAGGATGCGGTAGCGGCTCTTCGGGCAGAGCAGGGCCGCGCTCGCCGGTGTCAGCGGCTGCATGCCGCAGCCGAGCACGCGCAGGCCGAGCTCTTCGGCGGCGGCGAACAGCGGCGCCATCGCGGCGCGGTGCCGGGCCTCGAGCGCGGGGAGATCGTCGGCGGGCGGCAGGATCACCTCGACGGTGCCGCGCCCGACCTCGGCGGCGTAGCCCGCGGATGGCGTCTCGAGGCCGACGAGCAGCGCGCCCTCGTGCTTGCGCGCGACGCCTTCGCAGCGGGCGGCGATGCGCGGCAGGAGCTCCTGGACCTCGGCGGCGGAGCCGTCGGCGCGGACGACGGGGAACTCCGCCTCGCGGCCGATGGTGCGCCAGGCGGGCAGCGCTTCCGGAAAGCCGGCGGCGTAGCGGGTGGCGATGCGGGCGAGCAGCGGCGCCACGTCCCGTCGCGCACTCACAGCCCAGCCTCCAGCGCCGCGAGCTGCTCCGGCAGCGCGCGCAGGTCGGCGCACACCAGGTCGGCGGAGGTGCTTCCCGCGCCGCGGTCGACGACGCCGGTGTAGAGGACGGCCCGGGCGCCGGAGGACCTCGCTCCGGCGACGTCCTTCTCCTCCCGGTCGCCGACATGCACCAGCGCGCCCGGCTCGACCCCGAGCGCGGCGCAGGCTCGGGCGAAGACCTGCGGGGAAGGCTTGGAGGCGCCGGCCTCGTCGGAGAAGATCAGCGCCTCGGGGGTCAGGAAGTCGAGCAGCCCGTGACCGCGCAGGATCTCCCGTAGGCCGCTCGCGGGCGTGACCACCGTGTCGGAGATGATGCCGAGCCGGTAGCGCCCGGCCAGGGCGCGCAGGCAGTCGACCACACCCGGCGCCGGACGCGGCGGGATGTCGACCTCGTCCCGGCCGAGGGCCTCCGCCAGTCCCCCGGCTCCGCGGGGAGGAGCGACGCCGAGCAGGCCGCAGGCGTGCGCGATGCGGGCCGGCAGCGCGGGCGTGCGCTGGCGCTCGTACCACTCCCTGCGGAACCAGCGGCCGGCCTCCTCCCAGGCCGCGTCGAGCGCCTCCTCCCGCAGCGCGGGGTAGGCCGCTCCAAGGCACGCCCGGAAGCGGCGGCGCCGGGCCTCGGACTTCGGCGCCAGGCCGCGCGCCGCGCGGACCGGCTCGTCGGAGTCGTCGGCGACGAGGGTGTCCCAGAAGTCGAAGGTGATCGCCCGGAGCATGCTTCCTCCGCTGTTCCCGGAGCCCGTCGACATTTTGGCGGCGGGGCGTATTCTGGTCGTATCCTGCCACGCCGGAGAGCCGATGCAAACCTACGCCTTCCCGACCGCGATCGTGTTCGGCCCGGGAGCCCGTCGCGCGCTGCTGCCCGACCTCGCCGCCCGCGGCCTGGCGCGGCCGCTGCTCGTCACCGACGAAGGCCTCGCGGCCCTGCCGGTCTTCCGCTCCTTCGCGGCCTCGCTCGCCGACGGGGGCGCTGCCGCCGGGGTCTTCTCCGGCGTCCGGGGGAACCCCCGCCGCGCCCAGGTCACCGCCGGCGTCGAGGCCTTCCGCGACCACGACGCCGACGCCGTGATCGCCTTCGGCGGCGGGGCGGCGATGGACGTCGCCAAGGCGATCGCGCTGATGCTGCACCACCCCGGAGACATCTTCGACTACGAGGACGGACGCCCGGACGCGCCGCCGGTCGACGGTCCGCTCCCGCACCTGGTCGCGATCCCGACCACCGCCGGCACCGGCAGCGAGGTCGGGCGCAGCGCGGTGATCTCCGAGGATGATACCGGCGTCAAGCGGGTGATCTTCGCCCCCCGGCTGCTGCCGGTCCAGGCCCTGATCGACCCGGAGCTGACCCTCGGCCTGCCCGCCTCGATCACCGCGACGACCGGCATGGACGCCCTGACCCACTGCGTCGAGGCCTATCTCGCGACCGGCGACCACCCGATGTGCGACGGCATCGCCTGGCAGGGGGTGCGCCTGGTCGCCGACAGCCTGGCCGCCTGCGTCGGCTTCGCCCGCGGCGGAGGCCCGGCGAACGCCCCGCATCTCGAGGCCCGGGGGCGGATGATGCAGGCCGCCTTCATGGGGGCCGTCGCCTTCCAGAAGGGGCTCGGCGTCAACCACTCGGTCGCGCACGCCCTGTCCGCCGTGGCCGGCCTGCACCACGGGCTGGCGAACGCGGTCCTGCTGCCCTGGGCGATGGAGTACAACGCCCCCGCCTGCGCCGCCCGCCTGACCGACCTCGCGCTCGCCGCCCGCCTGCCCGCGCCCGGCCCGGAGGCCTTCATCGCCTGGCTGCGCGGCCTGCGGGCGCAGATCGGCATCCCCGCCGACCTCGCCGCGGCGGGAGTCACGGACGAGCAGCTCGACGCGCTGGTCGACGGCTCCCTCGCCGACGGCTGCCACGCGACGAACCCGCGGCCCGTCAGCCGAGCCGATCTCGTCGAGCTGATCGGGCGCGCGTTCCGGGGGGAGGTGTGATGCGGATCCTCAACCCGGCGACCGGCGCGCTGCTCGAGGAGGTCGACGAGCACAGCCCGACCGAGGTCGCGGCCCGCGTCGCCCGCGCCCGCGCCGCCCGCCTGACCTGGCGCTACACACCCTACGCGCAGCGCCAGGCCTGCCTGCAGACCTTCCGCCTCGCCCTCGAGCTCGAGGCCGACGAGCTCGCCCGCACGCTGACCCTCGAGACCGGCAAGCCGATCCGCGAGGCCCGCGCCGAGCTCGCGGCGACCCCGGAGCGCGTCGACTTCTTCCTGCGCGAGACGCCGAACGTGCTGCGCGGCCACGTGCTCGCGCCGCGCAAGGGCACGCGCGAGGAGATCAGCCGCGAGCCGCTCGGCGCGGTCGCCTGCATCTCGGCCTGGAACTACCCGTGGTTCGTCGGCTGCAACGTGATCCTGCCCGCGCTCCTGTGCGGCAACACCGTGCTGTACAAGCCCTCCGAGCACGCGACCCTGACCGGCCGGCACATCGCCCGGCTGCTGCACGCGGCGGGCGTCCCCGAGGACGTCTTCGTGCCGGTGATCGGCGCGGGAGGCGCGGGGGCGGCGCTCTTGCAGCAGGACCTCGACGGCGTGTTCTTCACCGGCTCCTACCCGACCGGCGCGAGCATCGCCCGCGCCCTCGCCGGGCGGCTCCTGCCCCTGCAGCTCGAGCTCGGCGGCAAGGACCCCGCCTACGTGTGCGCCGACGCCGACCCGGTCCTCGCGGCGGCCTCCCTGGTCGGCGGGTCCTTCTACAACGCGGGCCAGAGCTGCTGCGCGGTCGAGCGCATCTACGTCGCCAAGGAGATCTTCGGGAACTTCGTCGCCGCCTTCGTCGCCGGGGTCCAGGCCCTGGTGATGGGCGACCCCCTGGCCGAGCAGACCAGCCTCGGACCGCTGACCCGCTCCTCCCAGGCCGACCTGCTCGACGCCCAGATTGCCGACGCCCTGGCCAAGGGTGCGCGCCTGGTCTGCGGCGGGAAGCGCCGGGCCGGGCCGGGGAACTTCTACGAGCCCGGGGTGCTGGTCGACGTCGACCAGAGCATGCGGGTGATGCGCGAGGAGAGCTTCGGCCCCCTGATCGGGATCATGGCCGTCGAGGACGACGCCGAGGCCCTCGCCTGCATGGCCGACACCGACTACGGCCTGACCGCGTCGGTCTACACCCCCGACGACGGCCGCTTCGAGGTGATCCGGCCCTTGATCGAGTGCGAGGAGGCGCGCCTCGCCGAGCTCGCCGAGGAGCTCGCGTTTCCGATCTTGCCTTGCAACCTGTGTGGCTCACAGGAAGGGCTGAAGCGCGAAGCGACCAAGGCGCTGCTCGCCCAGCTCGAGGTCGGCAGCGCCTACTGGAACTGCTGCGACCGGGTCAGCCCCCAGCTGCCGTGGAGCGGGCGCGGGCACTCCGGGCGGGGGGTGACGCTCGGCTACGAGGGGATCGCGAGCTTCACCCGGCCGAAGGCCTGGCACCTGCGGGGGTAGGGGGCGGGGGAGGCGCGTTCGCGGGTGAGCTGACTTCCATCGGGATCGGGATCGGGATCGGGATCGGGCCCGATCCCACCCCCCTACCCGAACAACATTCCCAGCAGCTCCCCCGCTTCCCGCTCCACCAGCGCGCGCTCGGCCGGGGTCAGCACCTGCCAGCGGCCGAGGGAGGCGTCCGAGGCGGTGCGGGCGACGGCGCGGAAGGCCTCGCGGGCGGCGGGAGCCGTGACGCCGAGGAAGTCCAGCACCCGGCCGGCGACCTCCTCCGGCTCCCGGACCAGCCGGGCGTAGCGGATGCGCAGGTAGCGGCCGGGCCCGAGCCGGGGGCCGTCGCGCAGGGCCCGCTCGGTGTAGCGCCGCCAGCACCAGAGGGCCCGGTGCAGGTCGGTGGTCGAGGCGAACTCCGCGCGCCGGTGGGGCTCGACCCAGAAGCGCGGGCTGCTGCCCTGGGGGTAGCCGTCGATGCCGAACAGCCCGCTCCCGTCCATCCGCGCGCTGAGCCAGGGCTTCTCCCGCAGCGAGCAGGCGACGTCGCGGCCGTCCCGCAGGATGTGGAGGAACTGCGCGCCGGGGAAGGCCCGCGCGAGGAAGGGGATGATCAGGGCGTTGCGCGGCGTCTTCTCGACGAAGCGCCGGTGCCCGGCGAGGTGCACCCGCGCGAGCCAGGCGTAGACCGCGCGGTAGAAGCGGCGCGCGAAGGCGAAGCTCCACAGGCCCTCGTAGACGTAGCGCGTGGCCGCCCGGGTCGCGACCGGCTCGTGGTGGTAGGAAACTCCGGGCAGGGCGGCGACGCAGCGGCCGAGGAAGGTCGTGCCGGAGCGCGGGGTGCCGATGATGAACAGCGGCCTCCGCAGCGCGGGGAACAGCGAGCGCGTGACCCGGCCCAGGCTGAGCGGCTCCGGCGCGGCGCGGTAGTGCCGGCGGTCGAAGCGCAGGGTGCGGGCGGCCCACATCCGCAGGTGGGCGAGGTCGATCGGCCGGGGGCCGGTGCGCGCGATGCTCTGGTCGGGCATGCTTCCTCCCAGGCAGATCCTACGCACCGCGCGGGGTCTTGCCGAGGGCCGCGGAGGAGTTTTCCGGGCGCGTGCAAGATCACGGCAGCCCGGCTCTTCTTTGCCGCGGAGGAACATCCCATGGACTTCGACAAGAGCATCCAGTTCCTGGTCTGCCCCCAGGTCGACTTCATCGGCCGGCTGCACTGCGGCGGCCAGCCGAGCCACAAGCTGCACGTCGGCGCGAGCGCGCTGCGGCGGCTGCGGGGGGACCGCCTGCCCGGCAGCCCGGACCCCTACGTCGACACGGTGCAGGCGCTGATGGCCGTCGACGATCCGCCCTGCCACCTGGTCCTCGACGAGGACTGGCATCCGGCCTCCTGCGAGGAGTTCCCGGTGTTCGGCCCGCACTGCGTCAAGGGCAGCCCGGGCGCGCGGCTGGTCGGCGCCCTCGAGGAGCTGCGCTGGCACCGGCGCACCCACGTGCTGCGAGCGAACTCCCTCAACGTCGCCGCCAGCCCCCGCTACGCGGATCTGCTCAGCGAGGTGGTCGGCGCGACCCGGCCCGAGCGCGTGCGGGTCGGGGTGTTCGGGGTCTGGACCCACGTCAAGGTCGAGTACCTGCTGCTCAACCTGACCACCCTGCCGCCGCGCTTCACGCAGGTCGCGGTCTGCGGGCCCCTGTGCGCCAGCCCCCGCCGGGACGACCACATCTACGCTCTGCGCAAGCTGCGCGCGCTCGGCTACCGCGTGTTCGACGAGATCCCCGACTACCTGCGCTGGATGGGCAGGAAGCCGGTGCCACAGCCGACCGGGAGGCGCTGGCGATGAGAACCCTGCACGTCCTCGACAGGCCGGCGGCCGACGGCCTGGGCGATCCCGTGCCGGCGCCCGGCGCGACGCTGCCGGCCCTTCACCTGCGCGGCCGCTTCCCCGGCGACCTCGACCTGCGGGGTCTGGAGGTCGAGGGAATCCTGCGCCTCGACGAGGTCGAGGTCGGCGGCCGGCTGCTGCTCGCGGAGGCCCGGCTCGGCGGCCTGCAGGCCCACGGGCTGCGGGTCGCGGGGGCGCTGCGCCTCGACGCGGCGAGCTGCGGCGGGCTGGTCGAGCTGGTCGATGTCGAGCTCGGGTCCCTGACCGCGGACGGCGCGCGCTGCGGGCACGAGCTGAAGATCCTCGGGACGCTCGACGGCGGGCTGAGCCTGACCGGGCTGTCCCTCGCCCAGGGCCTCGAGCTGGTCGGCCTCGAGGTCGGCGGAGCCCTGCGCCTCGACGGCGCCGAGGTCCGCGGCTGGATCGACCTCTCGCGGCTGCGGGCCGCGGCGGTCACGGCCCCCGGCCTCGTCGCCGCGGCCGGGCTCGAGCTGCGCGCGGCCCGCGTGCCCGGGGCGGTCCAGCTGCGGGACGCGCGGCTCGGGGGGAGCCTCAGCCTGCGCGACGCCAGCCTGGGCACGCTCGAGCTGCGCCGGCTGCGCGGAGAGGGCCGGGTCGACCTCGTGCGGCTGCGCTGCGGGCGCATCGACGCCCGGGGCATCCAGCTGGCGGGACGGCTGCAGGCGGCGGAGCTGGAGTGCGCCGCGCTCGAGCTCGCCGCGTCCACCTGCGAGGCGGGACTGCAGCTGGCCGACGCGCGGGTCGCCGAGAGCCTCTCCGCGCGGGGGGCGCGGCTCGGAGAGGTCGGGGCCGCCGGCCTCGAGGTCGGCGGCACGCTCGCCCTCGACGGGGCGGAGCTCGCCACGCTCGACCTCGGCGGCGCGCGCCTCGGGGGGCTGCGGCTGGCGGGCGCCACGGTGGTGGACGGGTCCAGCCTGCGGGGGGCGCGGGTGCGCGGGGACGTCGACCTCGGCGGCGCCGAGCTCGGCGGCCTCGACCTGCGGGGCGCGCTGTGCGAGGCGCGCCTCGAGCTCACCCCGCGCCTGCTGGCGGGCCCCCTGCAGCTGGCGGGGGCGCGGGCGGCCCATCCCCGGCTGGCCTGGGAGGTGCTCGCGGAGGCCCTGCCGGCGGCGCCGGACGAGGCCCTCGTGGCTTGCCGGGTGTTGCGGCCCTGGCTCGAGCTCGACAACGCCTACGCGGCGATGGACCAGGTGATCCTGGCCGCCCACCGCGCCAAGCGGCGGCTGCTCGCCCGGCGATGGGGCGGGCTGGGGGGCCTGCTGGCGGGGGCGGAGTGGCTGCTGCTCGCGGCGACCTGCGGCTACGGGCTGCGGCCGGGCCGGGTGCTCGGTTGCTTCCTCGCGGTCGTGCTCCTGACCGGGCTGGCCTGCTGGCTGGAGCCGGCGGCCTTTCCCACGCCCCTCGGCCCGGGAGCGGCATTGCGCACGGCCCTGGCGTGGACCAGCGGGGCGCCGCTGGCGACGCCGCCGGTCGCGCCCCTCAGCCTGCCCGGCCAGCTCGCGCCCTTCGCCCACCTGGCGGGGGTGCTGTGCAGCGCGCTGTTCGTCGGCACCTTGACGCGCAAGCTGGCGCGTTGAGGATTGTCTTCCGGACGCGGAAGATGCTACGGTCTGGCAACCTGCGGGGAGGACGTGCCGTGGCGAGCTGGAACCTGGGACGATGGGCGCTGGTCGCACTCGCCGCCTCTGTCTGCATGGGCTGCCGGACGATTCCGGACGCCGACATCCTCGAGGTCCGCGAGGGCAGCTCGAGCGAGCCCCTGCCGACCCGCTTCACCGCTCTCGTCTGGAACCTCGGCAAGGGGCGCAGCGAGGGCTGGGGAAGCGGGGAGCGCTTCCGCTCCCTGGTCGCCGCCGAGAGCTGCGCGCTCGCCCTGGTCCAGGAGATCCCTCCGGGTCGCGACGAGGAGATCACCGCCGACGCGGCCTGGACCTGGAGCTTCTCCCTGTCCTTCGGCGACAGCCAGGGTGACAACGGGGTCGCGACCGGCAGCCCCGCCCCCGGCACCGCGCAGGCCTTGCGCACGGAGAGCTGGGAGTACTGGCTGCAGCCGAAGACGGCGATCCTGACCTGGCACCCCTTCGCCGGCGGCGCGGACACGCTGCTGGTCGCGAACGTGCACTGCCTACGCACCGGCGAGGCGGAGCGCATCGGCGCCCAGCTCGAGCCGGTCCTCGACGCGATCGCCGCGCACCCCGGGCCCGTGCTGCTCGGCGGCGACTTCAACACCTGGGACGTCGCCCGTCTCGAGCTGGTCCAGCAGCTGACCACGGGCCTCGAGGTGGTCAGCTTCGCGGACAGCGGGGACGACGGGCGCTTTCGCGAGGAAGGCATCGCCCGCGACTGGGTGTTCGTCCGCGGGCTGACGGTCGAGCGGGCATGGGTCGAGCGCGATGTGCCGACCGAGCACCGCCCGCTGCTGGTCACCTGCGCCCTGCCGAGCGCGGAGTAGCCCCCGCCTCGCCGCGGCGCACTCCGGCGGAAGCCCCGAAGCGCGCGGCCTGCTCGATTCGTTCGCGCGCTCGACCGGCGCGCACGCGAGCGCACGCGAAGCGGCGCGACCCGCCGGGCTGATCCTCGGAGCTCACGGCCGAGGACTTCCGCCCCTGGCGGGGAAATCGTATGATCCGGGGGTGAGGAGACACCGATGAAGACCGAAGTTGCCCAGCCCTGGCTCGCCGTCGGGCTCGCGGCGCGCGCCGCGAGCCGCGTGCTCAGCCTGTACCGGACCGCGCCGGACGAGCCGTCCGCGAAGAACCACCGCGCAGCGGTCGAGAGCGCCGCGGCGCTCGCGCGGCGCGCCTGCCTCGAGGGCACGGTCGCCCGGCCGGCGGCGCTCAAGGCCTTCACCGAGGCGCTGATCGCCGTCGCCGCCGCCCGCGCCGGCAGCGCGGCCCTCGGCCTGCAGGTCTCCCAGGGCTGCTCGCGGGTCGCCCTCGCCGCCGCCTTCGCGGTCGAGCTCGCCCTCGACGCCGGACAGGTGCTCGGTCGCGCCGGCGGCGCCGAGCAGGCGGAACGCGACGCGGTCGCGGCGGCGGCGGTCAACGTCACCCTGAGCAGCCAGGACGCGGTCCGCGGGGTCCTCGGCGAGGGCGCGCGCAAGGCGGTCGCCCGTGCGGTGCTGGCCGACTTCAAGTGGCTGCGCGCGCAGGATCCAGCCGGCGACGGGCTCGCGGCGCCCTTCCTCGACCGGCCGCTCTGGCCCGAGGGGACGCCGGAAGGCTTCTGAGGGACGCATGACCGCAGCGCCCGCGCCCCTCCCGCGCATCTCCCTGGTCGTCCGCGGCCGCCGCCTGCTCAGCGTCGACACGGGCGGGCCCGGCACGCCCCTGGTGCTGGTCCACGGCAGCCCGGTCAGCTCCTGGGCCTTCCGCCACGTCATCGCCGCGCTCGGGACGGGCCGCCGCATCGTCGCGCCCGACCTGCCCGGCTTCGGAGGCTCCGAGCCCGCGCCGGGGCCGCTCGGCTTCGGGGGGCTGGCGGAGAGCCTCGCGGCCTTCTTCACCCAGCTCTCGCCCGGTCCCGCCATCGACCTCGCGGTCCACGACTGGGGCGGCCCGGCGGCGCTCGGCGCGCTCGCCCTCCTGGCCGCGGCGGGCCGGCCGCTGGTCCTGCGCCGCCTGATGCTGGTCAACACGGGCTTCCGCCCCGACTTCCGGCCGGCGCGCTGGTGGCCCTTCCAGTACCGCGCCCTCGGCGGCCTGGTCGAGCGCGCGAACCTTTTCTCGCACGGGCTGCGGCTCCTGCTCGGGGCCGCGCGCGATCCGGAGGTCGCCCGGGTCTACCGCGCGGCCCTCGCTCGGCCCGCGACGCGCCGGCTCGGGGCGCGCCTCGAGCAGCTGGCCGGATACCGGGAGGTCTGCGCGAAGATCGTCGCGCTGCCCGGGCTGCGGGAAGTTCCGACCCACGTCTTCCACGGCGAGCCCGAGCCCTACTTCGGCGCCGGCGAGCTCCCCTGGTTCCGCCGCTTTTTCCGACGAGTCACCGTCGAGCGGGTGGCGGGGGCCGGGCACTTCCCGATGGAGGACGCCCCGGGGGCCTTCCACGCGTCGGTGGCGCGCTTCTTTCCGTTGGACGGCCCTTCATCCCCCGCGCCGCGCTGACCGCGGCCGGTGCCGCCTGCGCCGTCGCGCCCCGGCAGCGGACGGGGCGTGCTGCTATCCTGCAAGCTAACGCGCGGGGGTGCCGATGGCGGCCGAGTCCGATCCGGTCCACTTCCTCCGGCTCGCCGAAGAGCGGGGGCTGCTCGACAGCATCTCTGCGGAGGTGCTGCGCGCGCAGCTCGTCCGCGCGCGGCGCACCGGCGAGTGCGTCGATCTCCACGCCGAGCTCGCCGCCCGCGGCATCACCCGCCAGGAGCTCGAAGAGCTGAGCGTCACCGCGGGCGACACCGCGGTGATCGACACGCGTGCGCTGCAGAAGAGCTTCGTCGAGCAGCTGCCCGTCGAGCCCGGCTGGCTCGGAGGCCGCTATCAGGTCCACGAGGCCCTCGGCGAGGGCGGCATGGGCAAGGTGTGGAGGGCCACCGACCACCAGCTCAAGCGGGAGGTCGCGATCAAGGGCGTGCGCGCCGGCCGGGGGGCGCGCACCGAGACCTTCATCGACGAGGCCCAGATCACCGGCCAGCTCCAGCATCCGAACATCGTGCCGATCCACGAGCTGTGCTTCGACGAGGTCGGGGAGCCCTACCTGGTGATGAAGCGCGTCAAGGGGCGCAGCCTCAAGGAGCTGCTCGCGAGCGAGCGCTACCGCGAAGACGAGCTCGACGGAGAGACGGCCGGCGCGGACGGGCGCGAGTCGCTGCAGCGCTTCCTGCAGATCTTCCTGAAGGTCTGCGATGCGGTCTCGTACGCCCACGCCCGCGGGGTCCTCCATCGTGACCTCAAACCGGGCAACATCATGATCGGCGAGTTCGGCGAGGTGCTCGTGATGGACTGGGGGCTCGCCAAGGCCCGGCCCGGCGAGGCCTCGGAGCCGGACCTCGCGATCGAGCCCGAGCGGCGCGGCGGCGACACGCGCTACGGCCAGGTCAAGGGCACCCTCGCCTACATGCCGCCCGAGCAGGCGGCCGGCGAGATCGACAAGCTCGATGCCCGCTCGGACGTGTTCAGCCTCGGCGCGATCCTCTACCAGCTCCTGACCCTCCGCGCGCCGTTCGTGGCGAGCGATCCGGAGGAGCTGATCGCCGCCGTGCTCGAGGTGCGCATCGCGCCGCCCTCGGAGCGCACGCCGGCCCGGCACATCCCCCACGAGCTCGAGGCGGTCGTGCTCAAGGCGATGCGCAAGGACCCGGAGGCGCGCTACCCGAGCGTCGAGCTCCTGCGCGAGGACGTCGAGACCTTCCTCGGCGGCGGCCTGGTCGCCGCCTACCGCTACACCCCCTGGCAGCGGGTGCGGCGGTGGTTGCGGAGGAACCGCGGCTTCGTCGGAAGCCTCGCCGCGCTGGTCGTGCTCCTGCTCGGCGTGTGGTTCGCCCTCGGCTGGGTCGAGGACGCAGCCCTGGAGCGGGCGCAGGCGGAGAACGACGCCGCGCTGGCCGAGCAGCTCGACGCGAAGGAGCTCCGGCTGCGCGAGCTCGACGGCGACCTGCGGCGCCTCGAGGAGGCGCTGGCTGCGGACCCCGAACGGGTGCTGGTCGAGGCGGACAGCTTCGCGGTGCGGCACGGCAAGGAGATCGACCGGCTGGCGCGCGACGCGCTGCTCGAGAAGCACCGCCGCGCCGCGCTCGACGTCGCCGCCACCCTCCCGGACAGCGTCGCGTCGCTGCGCGCGCGGGCGCAGGAGGCCTGCGCCCGGCAAGCCCTCGAGAGGCTGCGCGCGCTTCCTCCCGACGAGCGCGCCCTGGCGGCGGAGGAAGGCTACGCGCGCTTCCTCGCCGTCGAGCGCCGGCCGGAGTCCCTACCGATCGCGGACTTCGCGGCCGAGCGTGCGGCGATCGCGCTCGCGCGCGGCGAGGTCGCGACCGCCTCGCTCTGGGTCGCCCGGGCCTTCACCGCCCAGCCTCGCGTCGAGGCTGCGGGGCGTGGCTTCCTCGCGCTCGCCCGCACCTCGCTCCAGAGCGGGGCGATCGAGACCGCGGTGCTGCAGTTCCACAGCGCGCTGTCCGCCTTCGGCGAGCGGCACAGCGCGCTGCGCAGCGAGGCGCTGCTCGGCCTGGCGCAGGCCCTGACCAGCCACGGCGCGAAGTTCAGCCGTCCGAGCACGCCCTTCGCTCCGGGGGTGCGTCCGCGCATCATGGGGCTGCGCTGCCTGCTCGAGCTCGCGACGCCGGACGGAGAGCTGCGGCCGGCGGTGCGCGCCTCGCTGCCGGCCGCGCAGCGCGAGCGCTTCGCCGAGGAGGTCGCCAGCCAGCTGTTCGTCCTCCGTCGGATCAGCGCCGCCGCCCTGCCCGAGCCCCGCGAGCTGGTCGACCTCGACGGGGATGGGCGCTGTGAGCTGTCCGTCCGCTGGGACGCGCCGGGCCGGCGGATGGTGGTCGAGCAGGTCGGGCCGCCCGCCGCGCCGGGGACCGGACCCTGGACGAGCGAGGCCGTCGCCGAGGTCGACCTCGACCACCTCCTCGGCGCGCGGGAGGTACTGCGCTGGCAGCTGCTGCGGCTCGGGCCGGACGAGCTCGGCTTCTCCCTGCTGCTCGACGACCGGAGGCTGTGGGTCTTCACCGACCTCGACGCGGGCGCACCGGCCATCGAGACGACCCTGACCCCGGACATCCGGCCGCTGGAGCTGCACGACCTCGACGGCGACGGACGGCGCGACCTGCTCGCCGTAGGGGGCTACCAGACCGGCAGCGTGCTGGCCTGGTTCCGCGAAGCCGACGGGAGCTTCACCGCGGCGACCGAGCTGCGCCGGGCGTGGCTGGATGATCCGCAGGAGGTCCAGCAGGAGCTCGGCCGGCCCGCGAGCTGGGTGCGGAGCGTGGTGTGCGAAGACCTCGACGGCGACGGCAAGCCCGAGCTCGCCCTCAGCCTCGGGATCTGGAACCACTTCTCGGTCGAGGTCTGGGACGGCCCGGGCCGGAACCTTCGCCTCGCCTCCTGGATGCGCCTCGGCAACTCGGACATCACGGCGCTGCGCGAGCCGGGCGGGCGGGTCCGCCTGGCCACCTTCACGGCCCTCGATCTCGAGGAGGAGCGCTTCTTCACGCTGATGGGCGAGGAGACGCCGCGGATGGGTTACCGCGAGCTCGGCTACGACGGACGACTCGAAGAGCTCCCGCCCCTGCTCGAGCATCCGCAGGCGCCGTACGCCCACTGGAACGTCGAACAGCGTGCCTGTGCGGGCCGGGAGGTGTTCGTCTACAAGACCCAGAGCTGGTCGACGGTGTTCGTCCTCGAAGGGAGTGATGTGCCGGTCTACGTCCACACCGAGTCGCTCGGCATCGATCCGGGCAGTGGCCTGTGGCACGACATGAACTGGCCCTTGTGGGGCGTCGCCTACCGGCTGCTGCGGGACGAGGACCTCGAGACCCTGCTCGCGCTGCCGATTCCGCTCGACGAGAGCCTGCCCGAGGCGGCCGATCCGCACGAGATCTGCACCTTCCTCACCCGCTTCGAGCTGCACGCCGCGGCGGTGTCGACCGCGCGGGAAGCCCTCGCCCGCACCGATCTCGACGAGCTGATGCGCCTGCGCCTCCTGCGGCTCGAGGTCCACGCGCTCGCCGCCCAGGAGCGCTGGGGCGAGGCCTGGGACGCGATCCGCGCCCTCGAGCCGGCCAACGACCTCGTCGTGACCCTGTTCGGGGCCCTCGACGAGCTCACCTGGCGCCTGTCGAAGCGGGCCCCGGCGCGCGAGCTGGTCGGAGACTGGCTGCAGGCGGAGGCCATCGACCCCTTCCTCCGGGGTCAGCTCGCGAACGTCGCCGACAAGCTGGAGCGGGAGGCGCGCCTGTTCGAGAAGCCCGCGGTCGACTGGCGAGGGAAGACGGTCGTCAGCGGGGCGGACACCCTCGCGCTGGCCGGGCTCCTGGTCGCCGCCGCGCCCGCGATCGTCGACTGGGAGGACCTGCGCTTCCTCAGCCGCCCGGGCCCGGCCGGCCTCCTGTGGGTCGAGCGGCCCCGGGCGCGCGAGGTCGCCGTCCAGCCTACCCGCAGCCAGCTCCTCGGGGTGCCCGTGCAGTTCGGTGGCGGGCCGTGGCGCATCGTCGCCGACCTGCGCGTGCGCGCCCAGCCCTGGAGCGCGCGCGCGCGGCTGGGGCTGTTCGACCCGTGGCAGCTCGAGCAGGGCAAGCCGACCCTCGGCGCGGGCCTGGAGCTACACTGCCGCGGAGGGAACGAGGTCAACCACCTGCAGCTCTTCGGGAAGCCCTTCCCCGGTCCACACCCGGGGCACCGCCTCGACGAGAAGATCGGCCGCTGGCTGCGCGTCGACGTCGAGCATCGGCCGGAGCGGAGGCTCGTGCGGGTGACCGTCGCCGACCGTGCGACCGGCGAGGTGCACGCCTCCGACACGGTGACCATCGACGCGGCGGCGCTCCGCGCGGGCCTCTACGTGCTCGGGATCGGCGATCCGGACGGCGGGGAAGGCGCGTGCGAGCTCGAGGTCGCGCGCCTCGCGCTGTGCGGGGACGCCGTCCTCGCCGAGCCGCAGGATCCGGCCCTGCTCCGGCTGTTCGAGCACTTCCCCGCCCTCGCCTTGCACAGCGCGCTCGCGAGGGCCGAGCTGCGCGACGATCCGGTCGCTGGGCGCGCGGCCCTCGCCGCGCTCGAGGACGCCGCGGACGAGCTGCGGGCGGGCCTCGACGAGGGCGAGGCGGAGGTCCTGGGCGGCGTCGTGCAGCACGCACGCTTCACTCTGGCGAGCGCTTCCCACGACGCGGTCCCCGGCCTGGCCGCGGCCTTCGCGCAGGCGATCGCCGACGACCCGGCCGGCGCGGACCACCTCGGCGCCTGGCTGCTGAGCCGGCCCCAGCTCAGCGCGCGCGCGGCGCGGGAGTGGCGGGCCGCGGGACAGGCGCTCGCGGGGCGCCTGTTCCCGGGCCTCGCCGGCCTCGACCTGCGCGTCGCCGTCGATCAGCGGGTGGTCGAGGCGGAGGCGGTCAGCGCCGCCGAGGCGGCCGTCGCGCTGTCCCTCGAAGAGGGGAGCGACGATCCGCTCGGGGTCTTCGCCCTGTACCGGCTGGCGGTTTCCAGGTCCGGCATGGCGGACTACCAGGCCAGCCAGCTCGCCGTGATCGCCGCGCTCGAGGCCCGCCGGGGAGCGGAAGCGCCCCTGCCCTCGGACTACCAGACGTTGCACGGCGTGCAGCTGCTCAAGGTGATGCGGCGGGCGGAAGGGATCGCGCTGTTGCCCGACGGGCATCCGCTCAAGACGCTCAACCTGCGGCTGCAGGCCGAACGCGCGCGGGAACGGCAGCAGACGATCGAGCACGCGGCGGCGCAGCGGATCGCCTTCCCCGAGCTGCGCTGAGCCGCGCGCTACTTGCGCCCCATGCGGTAGATCGCGCTGAGCTGGTCCTGCGATTCCACGCACAGGCCGAGGTCGCGCAGGATCCCGTCGTGCAGGGCGTAGATCCAGCCGTGCACGGCGACCCTCTGGCCGCGGCGCCAGGCGTCCTGGACGATCGTGGTGTGGCAGAGGTTCTTGACCTGGGCTTCGACGTTGAGCTCGCACATGCGGTCGAGGGTCTCCTGCTCGCTCAGGCCGTCGTCCTCGCACAACGGGCTGCGCTCGTGCACGTCCTTGATCAGGCGCAGCCAGTTGTCGATCAGGCCGAGGGGCTCGGACTGCAGCGCGGCCTGGACCCCGCCGCAGCCGTAGTGCCCGCAGACGATCACGTGCTCGACCTTGAGCACCTCGACCGCGTACTGCAACACGGACAGGGCGTTGAGGTCGGTGTGGGAGATCACGTTGGCGATGTTGCGGTGGACGAAGACCTGGCCGGGCTCGAGGCCGATGATCTGGTTCGCCGGGACGCGGCTGTCCGAGCAGCCGAACCACAGGTAGGGAGGCGTCTGCTCTCGGGCGAGCTGGACGAAGAACTCCGGGTCGCGCTCCCGCATGGTGCGGGCCCAGTCCTGGTTGTTGTCGAACAGGTGCTTGAGGATTCGCATGGCGGGCTCCTTCCGGGGCTTCGGGGCGGCCGGATTGTCGCCGCTGGAGGCGCGCCGCGCCAGGGTCGGGAGGCGATGGTCGGCCGATTCCCCGGCGATGGAATTTCAGCGTCAAGCCTTGCGGCAACGATACCGAAGACTACCATAGCCGCGGAATCCCCGAACGGTGGGCCTCGCCATGGATGTCAGCGTCGATCTCTCCATCCGCAAGTCCGAAGCCGATCTGAAGCGCCTTCTCTTCGCGGAGGACTTCAGCAACTGGCTGTTCGACTCCCTCGACTTCCGCGTGCGGGAGCGCAAGGAATACGAAGAGCTGCCCGACGGCTGGCGGGACGTCGTCCACTACCAGCCGGGCTTCGAGCTGCCGGCCCTGATCAAGCGCGCGCTGAAGGGGCGAACCCTCGGCTGGGACGAGCACCGCAGCTGGTCCGAGCGCGACGGCTTCCTGACCACGCGCATCTTCCCGAACGTGATGCGCAACCGCTGCCACATCCAGGGCAAGGTCTTCCTCGTCGCGGAGGGGCCGACCCGGACGCGGCTGAGCTTCCGCCACACGGTCGAGGTCGAGTATCCCTTCTTCGGCGCGATCGCCGCGCGCCTGATCGCGGCGGACATGCGGCGGAACTTCCTCGCCTCGGAGCCCCTGATCCACGCCTACGAGCCCTCCTGCGAGGTCGCCTGAGCTGAGCTGAGACGGCTCGGTGCCCGAGGGCGCGGAAGTACAGCCAGCCGTCCTTCCAGGCGGCTCCACCACGCCTTCGTCCTCGGGCTGCACCGCGGGATCGGGGTCGGGATCGGAAGCGACCGCAAGAGAGCCGCTCCGAGGACAGCAGCTCCACGACCCCGATTCCCCATCGTTGTCTGACACAGACATTGTCAGGTGCGGTCGGCTCCGACTCGGATTCGGATTCGGATCGGGGGGCGTCACTCCCCCGCGTAGTGCGCCCGGTAGGCCGCCCGCGCGACGGTCTCGCCGATCTCGGGATCGATCGGGAAGCTCGCGGCCATCACCAGCGCGACCAGCCGCCGCTCAGGGTGGAAGTAGAAGCGGGTCGAGGCGGCCCCGCCCCAGCTGCACTCCCCGACGCGCTTGGGATCTTCGGCGACCTTCTGCACCGACAGGCCGAGGCCGAAGCCGACGTCGGGGGTCGGCGGCCCGAAGGCGAACTCGACCCCGGCGGGCAGCTGGTCGGTCGTCATCAGCTCGACGGCCCGCGAGGACAGGACGCGCCGCTCAGCGGCCATGCCGTCGTCGATCAACATCTGCAGGAAGCGGAAGTAGTCGACGGCCGTCGACACCAGCCCCGCGCCGCCCCACAGGCCGGGCGGCCGCTCGAGCAGAGCGGTGGTCGCGGTCTCCTCGAAGGGCTGCAGGCCGGCCCAGGTCGGCAGGTACATCGTCGCGATGCGCTGCTGCTCGGACCTCGGCACGACGAAGCCGGTGTCCCGCATGCCGAGCGGTGCGAACAGGCTCTCCTCGAGGAAGACGTCGAGCGCCTGCCCGGATACCACCTCGATGATCCGCCCGAGCACGTCGATGCCGAGGCTGTACCGCCAGCGCGTGCCGGGCTGAAACAGGAGCGGCACCTCCGCGATGCGCCGACAGATCTCCGCGAGGTCGGCGTCCGGATCGAAGACACGCGCCCCGTGGTAGCCGAAGTCGACGAAGTTCAATCCCATCCCGTAGGACAGCCCGCTGGTGTGGCGCAGGAGGTCGCGCACCGTCGGGAGCCTCCGCACCGGCCGCTCTTCGTCGTCCTCCAGCACCACCGGATCGGCGAACTCCGGCAGGTAGCGGGCGATCGGCGCGTCGAGCTCGAGCTTGCCCGCATCGACCAGCACCAGGGCTCCCGCCGAGGTCAGGGGCTTGCTCATCGAGTACAGGCGGAAGATCGCGTCGGTCGGCATCGGCGCGCCCGTCTCGCGGTCGCGCAGGCCGACCGCCTCGAGGTGCACGAGCTCGCCCGCCCGGGCGACCAGGCTGACCGCGCCGGCCAGGCGGCCCTCGACCACCAGCTGACGCAGGGAGGGTTGGATCGTGTCGAGCACCGGGGCGGACATCCCGACCCGCTCGGGTCGGATCAGGCGCGGCTCATCGGCGACCGCGCAGGCGCAGAGGAGGGCGAGGAGGGCGGCGCGCATCGGTCACTCCCAGGGAAAGGGCTCGCCGCGCAGGTCGGTCGGGCTGGCGGATGTGAAGCGCAGGGTGACCCCTTTCGGCCCGAACTCGCCCCAGGAGTCGCGCTCATCGCCGAGATGGGCGAGCAGGATGCGGCGGCCGTCGATCGCGCTCTCGCGGACCGGCTCGGTGTGGACCCTGTAGCCGAGGGCGATCAGGAAGTTCCCGACCAGCACGACCTCCTTGCGACCGAACAGACCCGCCCGCAGCGCGCGGGTGTTGATGTCGCGGTAGCAGCTGTCCTTGTCGCCGAAGCCGTAGGGACAGTCGATCGGGCGGATGAAGTCGGGATTGATCCGCAGCTGATCCTCGGCGAGCCCGTCCTGGTCGGGGAGCAGCTCGTCCGGACAGTAGGGCGAGGTCTTGCACTTCGCCTGCAGCGGACCGCGGATCTCGCGGGAGACCTCGTAGATCTTGTCGGCGCGGTGACGTTCGGCCCAGACCAGGTACCACGTAGGGTCGAGACGGAGGACGGTCACTTCAGCGCAGGTCCAGCATGAGCTCTTCGACGTTCCAGGCCCACTTGTCGCCGCCCACGTCCGGCATGCCCTCTTCGATGGGCAACGCGACGCGGAGGTCGTCGAACCACAGCTCGATCGACTGCGGCCGCGGCAGCGGCGAGCCGTCGAGGGACTCGAGGAAGACCGTCACGACCTTGCTGAATGTCGACCGCTCCGCGAAGCTGTTGGGCTCGAGCGCTTGGAAACCGGCGCCGGACCCGGGCAGCTGCAGCTCGAACACCGGCGCGCCCGGCTGGTTGAGGGCGACCCGGCAGGGCACCCAGACGCTGTCGTGGTTGACGACGACGCCGACGACTCCGAAGTGCTCGCTGGTCTGGGGAACGGCGGCCGCCTCCGGCGCGCGGTCGATCTTCTCGCGCAGCGCATCGCGCTCGGACCGCAGGCCGCGCGCACGCGCCTGGGCCTCTTCGAGATCGTTCCGCGTCGAGTAGAAGAGGAAGAAGATCAGGACCGCGGCGGCGACGGCGACCACCTTGCGGAACATGGCCGGCGACAGCCCCGCGACCTTCTCGGGCTCGGCGGCCGCGCTCGGAGCCGGCGTCGCGGGCTCTTCCTTCTTCGACTCGGCTTTCGCGGCCGTCTCGGGCTTCTCCTCCGCGCTCTTCTTGAGCTTGGCCGACTGGGCCGCCTGCTGCTTGCGCTTCTTCTCGCGCTCCTTCTCTTCCTTCTTGCGCTTCTCTTCGCGCTTCTTGCGCTTCGCCTCTTCCTTGGCCGCGCGCTCGGCCGCTTCCTTGCGCGCCTCTTCGATCTTGCGCTTGAGCTCGGCCTCTTCTTCGGCCTTGGCCTCGGCTTCCTTCTGCTTGCGCGCGGCCTCTTCCTCGGCTTCTTTCTGCTTGCGCTCGTCCTCGGCCTTCTTGTCGGCTTCGGCCTGGGCCTTCTCTTCGGCTTCCTTCTTCGCCTTGGCCTCTTCGACCGCCTTGGCGTCGATCGCGACGGCCTTGTCCCCGAACTCGGCGCTGTCGCCTTCGGTGTCGGAGCCCTTGGCCTTCTCCTTCGCGCGCTTGTTCTTCTCTTCGCGCTTCTTGCGCCGCTCTTCGATCTCCTTCTTGCGCTCGTGCTCCTCGCGGACCTTGCGCTCGGCGGCGTCCATCATCGCCTTCTTCTCGGCCTCGCGCTGCTCTTCGAGCCGCTCGCGTTCTTCTTCCTCTTTACGCTTGCGGATGCGCTCGGCCTTGCGCGCCTCGATGCGCGCGGTCAGCAGCTTGGGGTCGGCCCCCTCGATGATCATCTGCGCGCTCTCGGCGATGCGCTCGAGGGTGTCTTCGTCGACCTTCCACTTCTTCGACCAGGCCTCGAGGGGCTTGGTCGGCAGCCGGTCGACGAGCTCTCCGACGGTCGTCACGCCGGTGCCTTTCAGGCGCTTGTGGAGGCTCGGACCGACACCAGGGACCTTGCGTACACTCTTGTCTCTCGCGTCCACGGGTTTCTCCACATGCTCTGGCGGATGGAACGGATTGCGGGAGATGGATTCTACCGATGCGGGGCCGGAGTGCAAGGGATTGCGGCGGTCCGGACACGGTGATACGGTAGCGCTGGCCCCGGCCGCAGCGCGGAGGAAGCATGAACGCCTGGCTCAAACTGACCGTCCTCGTGCTGCTGGGGGGGCTGCTCGGCTGCCAGACGATCGCCCGCGGCAGCACCCGCAGCTTCCCCGACGCCGACTACCCCCGCCTGTGGCTCGCCTCCCACCTCGTCGCCCAGCGCGCCTGGACCGTGGTGCGCGCGGACTCGACCGCGGGCGTGCTGGTCGCACGCGCCGGAGATGGGGGCCGCGGCGCACGCTCGGCCTTCGAGTACCGGATCCAGGTCGCCGAGACCGAGGCGGGCTGCGACCTCGACGTGGTGTGCGTGTCGGGACTGTTCGGACGCCAGCTCGACCTCGAACGGCTCTACATCGGGGATGTCGCCGACAAGTACGAGTTCCTCTCCCCCAGGAGGAGGCCCTGATGGCCGAAGCCCTGACCGCGCGCGGCCTGTCCTGGCCGGAGATCGAGGCCGAGGCCCTCGAGCGCTTCCGCGACCTGTTGCGCATCGACACGACCAACCCGCCGGGCAACGAGGTCGAGGCCGTCCGCTACATCGCCGCCCTGCTCGACGACGCGGAGATTCCCTACGAGATCGTCGAGACCGCGCCCGGCCGCGCGAACCTGATCGCGCGCCTGCGGGGCACCGGGAATGCCGCGCCCCTGCTGCTCAGCTCCCACCTCGACGTCGTGCCGGCGGTCGCGGAGAACTGGACCTGCCCGCCGTTCGCCGCCGAGATCCGCGACGGCTTCGTGTGGGGCCGGGGCGCGATCGACATGAAGCACATGACGGTCTACGGGCTGACCGCGATGCTGCTCCTGCACCGGCTCGGGCTGCCCCTCGAGCGCGACCTGATCCTCGCCGCCGTCGCCGACGAGGAGGCGGGCTGCGACCAGGGCATGCGCTGGCTGGTCGAGAACCGGCCGGAGCTGGTCCGGGCCGAGTACGCCCTGAACGAGGTCGGCGGCTTCACCCTGCACGCCGGGGACAAGCGGCTGTATCCCGTGCAGATCGCCGAGAAGGGCTTCGTCTGGGTGCGGATGACGGCGCGCGGGCGGGCAGGCCACGGCTCGATGCCCCACGAGGAGAACCCGGTCCTCAAGCTCGCCGCCGCCGTCGACAAGCTCGGGCGCACCCGCCTGCCCGTGCGCCCGACGGCGGTCGTCGACAACTTCCTCAAGAAGGTCGGCAGCAGCATGGGGGGCCTGGCGAGCTTCGCCCTGGCGGGAGTGCGTTTCGCGCCGCTGACCGACCTGCTGCTCGACCGGCTGCCCGACGAGCAGCGCAACGTCTTCAACGCCTGCATGCACAACACGGTCTGCCCGACGATGTTCGAGGGCGGCGGCAAGATCAACGTGATCCCGGGCAGCGCCTCGGTGCTGATGGACTGCCGCACCCTGCCCGGTGTGCGGGAGCCGGACCTGCTGCGCGAGATCCGCGGAGTGATCGGCGACAGCTACGAGCTCGAGATCCTCAAGTCCGGGCCGCCGGCCGTCGTCGATCCACACACCGCCCTGTTCTCGACCATCGAAGCCGCGATCCGGCGCCGCGACCCGGGGGCCGAGGCCGTGCCGTACATGGTGGTCGGCTTCACCGACAGCAAGTGGCTCGCCCAGCTCGGCGTGACCGCCTACGGCTTCGCGCCGATCCGCTGGCCCGCCGACGTCAAGTTCAGCGAGCTCTTCCACGGCGTCGACGAGCGCATCCCGGTCGACGGCTTCCGCTGGGGGCTGCGCACCTTCTTCGAGGTCGTCGCCGAGACGGTCGGCGTACCCTACGGCTAGCCGTAGCGGGAAGCCCGCAGTACCTTAACAGGCATGAAGCTGCTGCTGGTCGACCCTCCCGATCTGTTCCTGCGCGGCCACGGCCACACCCGGCACGTGCAGCCGCTCGGCCTCGCCTACATCGGCGCCTTCCTCGCCCCGCACCACGACGTGCGCTTCCTGCTCCCCGACACCCGCGCCTATCGCGGCGAGGACCCCTGGGGCATGATCGCGACCGCGATCCTCGAAGAGGCGCCGGACGTCGTCGGCATCACCGCGGTCACCGCGCAGTACCCCTCGGCCCGGCGCCTGGCGGAGGTCGCCAAGGAGGTCGACCCGACCATCGTCACCGTGCTCGGCGGCACCCACGCGACCAGCCTGCCCGCCCAGGCCCTGCGCGAGGCGCCCTGCCTCGACTACCTGGTGGCCGGCGAGGGCGAGCTGACGATGCGCGAGCTGCTCGCCGGCCTCGAGCAGGGGAACCTGCGACCGGCGGAGGTGCTCGGGCTGGTCTGGCGCGACGGCGAGGAGATCCGTCGGAACCCGCCGCGCCCGTCCCTCCGCGAGCTCGACCGGCTGCCCTTCCCGCTGCGCGACAACCTGGTCTGGCCCCAGGACATCCAGCCGGCCTTCTACCAGGCGATGGTCACCCTGCGCGGCTGCCCGTACCGCTGCATCTACTGCGCGGTGCCCTCGAGCAACGACCGCAAGACCCGCTACCGCAGCGCGACCAACGTCGTCGACGAGATCGAGCAGCTGCGCACGCGCTACCGGATTCCCTACCTGTTTTTCCACGACAGCGTGTTCACCCTGAACCGCAAGCGCACCGTGCGCATCTGCGAGCAGATGCTCGAACGCGGGCAGGTCGTGCCCTTCGCCTGCCAGACGCGCGCCGACCGGGTGACGCCGGAGCTGCTCGACCTGATGAAGCGCGCCGGCTGCCACCAGATCTTCTTCGGCATCGAGTCCGGCGACGTCGACTCCCTCAAGAAGATCAAGAAGAGCATGGCCCTCGAGACCATCCGCGAGGCGGTCGCATGGGTGAAGGAGCGCGGCATCCGCTGCACCGGCTTCTTCATGGTCGGCTTCCCCTGGGAGAACGAGGCGCTGATCCGCCAGACCGCCGACTTCGCCTGCGCGATCGACCTCGACGCGATCAGCCTGTTCTCGGCGACGCCCCTGCCCGGCACCGAGCTGTGGGACATGGCCGGCGGCAGCCACCTGCCCGACTCGATCGACTTCACGACCCCCCAGGTCAACCTGACCGGGCTCGGCACGCGCTATCCCGAGGTGTTCGCCGCCGTGAAGGCGCAGATCGACCGCTACAACCTCGGCGCGATGCAGCGCTCGATGGCGGCGGCCTGGACGGCGCGGCGCAGCTGGATGGACGGGTAGCCGCGCTACTCGAGCTCTTCGACGTAGTAGTGCTGGCCCTCGGCGAGGTCGAGCACGTACAGCTGGCGCGAGCGGTAGCCCTGCATGATCGAGTGGGCGAAGTGCGACTCGAACAGCAGGCAGCGTTCGTCCGCGGTCCAGCGCAGGTTCGAGATGCCGAGGGACTCGCGGATCACCGCCCGGAAGTGCAGGCTGCGGTCGCCGCTCGTCGGCACGACCTCGATCGCCCCCCCGTGGGGCACCCCCTGCAGGGAGTCGCTCGGCACGCCGATCAGAGCGAGGGCGCCCGCCGGGCTGCTCGCGGCTTCCAGGCCGTAGGCGAGGCGGTTCGTCAGGCGCGGGGCGACCAGCTGCTGCTGCAAAATCCAGCCGTCGGCCCGCGGGATCAGCAGGCTCTTGCCGTCCGGGGCGAAGGTGAGGCCGCGCCAGGCGGAGAGCCGCGCCTCCTGGACGCCGAGGGGGTACTCCTCGACCCGGCGCCCGGCGTCCGGCGCGACGACCAGCACCAGGTCACCCATCAGCAGCGTGCGCTCGATGCAGGCGAGGCGGCCGTCGGGGCCATAGGCGAGGCCGACGAGCTGGTCGCTGCGGAAGCGCCAGGTCTTCGGGTCGGAGTCGGCGAAGGCGGCGGAGTCGGCAAACATCGGGATCGGCGAGCGCGCGACGCTGAGCTCGCGGCTTCCGCCGTCCCAGACCTCCCGCAAGGACAGGCGCGTCGCGCTGAACACGTCGCGCCCCAACCGTTCCCGCGGGACACCCTCGGCCCAGGCGAAGGCGATGGTCTCGCCGCTCGGATGCAGGGCCGGCCAGAGGCCGATCGAGACGGTGTCGCCTTCCCCCTCCACGCCGAGGACATGCACCCGCTCACTGCCGTCCGCCCGGATCTTCCACAGCCCCTCGGCCGTATGGAAGACGTGCCACTCGCTCGCGAGCCGCGCGCGCAGGGTGTCGGGCATGTTGACGACGGCGCAGCCGGCGAGGAGCACGGCGAGCAGCCAGGGCAGGCGGCGCATCATCCGGTCGACGCGCGCACCGACTCGTGCAGCTTGACGGTGACGACGGACATGTCGTCCTTCTGGGGCCGGTTGCCGGTGAAGGACCGGACGGCGGCGACGATGCCCTCGAGGACCTCTTTCGCCGACTTCTCGCCGTGATCGATGATCGTCTTGAGCAGCCGGTCGATGCCGAAGGGCTCACCGACCGAGGTGCAGGCCTCGATCAGCCCGTCGGTGTAGAGCACCAGCACGTCGCCGGGCTGCCAGGCCAGCTCGGTGTCCTGGAA
>JAUIEM010000085.1 GCA_030428695.1 bacterium | reverse complement strand
GCCGGAGCTGTGGTGTGGCTCGCCGTGCCCGAGGGGGATGCGGAAGCTGGCCAGGCGCATGCCGCCGGCAGCCTCCGTTTCCCAGCCGGCCGGGCGGCTCCACTGCAGGTTCGAGGTCGGCGGAGGCGGCGACGCGCTCGGCGTGTGGGCGGCGTGTCCGTGGTCGTGGGTGTCGTGGACCGAGGCGAGGAAGCGCACGAAGTCCTCGACGTGCTCGGTGACCGTCGCCTCGGGGCCGACCAGCTTGAGGAACAGGCTGCCGTGGGCGGTCAGGGACATCGCCCCGACCATCTGCGAGCCGGGCTGCGGCGCGCCGCCCATCGGGGTGTAGCTGCCGCGCAGGCTGAGCACGAAGCCCGGCGCCCCGGCCATGCGCACCATCTGCACGCCGTCGAGCAGCTGCTGCTCGTCGATCGGCGCGAGCCCCATCTGCGCCCGCCAGCGGTTCGCGTTGTTCAGCGCGCCGCCGCCGTCCCCTGCGAGCAGGGACAGGGTGCAGTCGGCCGGCCCGGCCTCTCCGGGCAGGCGGAAGCGGGCGAGCTGGTCGCCGGTGGGCGCGACCTCCTGCCAGCCGGCCGGGGCCTCCCAGCGGAAGGAGCTGGTCGGGGCCGGGCGCGGCGCGAGGTCGGCGCGCTTCGGCACACGGTAGACGCGGATCTCGTCGTCGCCGCAGCCGGCGAGCAGCAGGACCGCGAGCAGGAGGGGGAGGCGTCTCGGCATCGTCGGTCTCCGTCTTGGGGCCGGCGGCATTGTACTGGCTCGGCGAACGCAGTTGAACCTTTACGCCCACGCCGGAAGGCGAACCGCATCCCGGAAGCGCGGGCGCGGATCGCGGGGACCGCTATTCGAGCAGATCCTCGACCCCCGTCCCCGCCTCGCCGAGAATGGTCGGCGCGACCCGCGTGACGTCGTTGAGCGCGAGGATCGCATCGACGGGCCCCGCGGCGAGCAGTCCCCCGACGCTCGCGCCCAGAACAAGCAGGGCCGCGCCGACTCCGGCGAGCGCTCGACGCCCCCGCCGGCAGCCGCGACGCAGGGCGAGCACCAGGGCGGCGAGCTGGCCGAGGGCGAACAGCCCGGCGAGCACCATGACCCCTGTGCGCACGTGCCCGTGCAGCGCCGCCTGCACGTACACGAGGTGCAGCCGCGCCGGGCCGCGCGCGGCGAACACCGCGAGGGCGAGGGCGAGGCCGGCGAGCGCCGGCGCGAGCAGCGTCGCGCTCGCGGTCCAGGGAGAGCGCGGGCCGCGCCCCGCGAGGGAGGCGCACAGGGCCGGGGCGAGGCAGACGAGGAGGGCCGCCGCGCTGCTCAGACCGGCGACGGCGGCGAAGCGGTAGCCGGTGGTCAGCACGCCGACCGCCGCGCCGCACGACGCCGCCGCCGTCGCGCACAGGAGGAAGCCCCCGCCGGCTCCCTTCACCCGCGGCAGCCTGTCGACCACGCGCTGCGGCAGCAGTACCAACGCACCGAGGAGCAGCAGCCAGGCCGCGAGCACGCCCGCGACCGGTCGCAGCGTCGGGATCCAGGCGTCATCGCGCAGCATCCGCCGGACCTCCGACAGGTCCATCGCCGGCAGCAGGGGATCCTGGCCGTAGGCCTGCTCGTGCCCGTCGACCCGGGCGGCGAGCTCGGGCAGGGCGGCCTGCCAGGCCTGGTAGGCGCCTCGGTCACCGCTGCGCGTCCAGGCCTGGTGGTAGAGCAGCACCGCCCGGTAGCGCTCGAGCACCGCGAGCAGGCTGCGCTGGTACTCGAGGGCCGCGAGCAGCCGCGCGCGGAAAGGGCTCGCCGGGAGCAGCGCCGCCTCGGCCAGCAGCGCGTCGAGCTCGGCGACCGCCCACTGCCCGTCGGCGAGGGACCTCTCGAGGTCGGCGAGGGCGAATTCGGCGATCAGGCCCTGCACCCCGTAGGCGGTGACGGTCCGCGTCCAGTAGTGCCAGAGCAGGGTCGGGAAGACGTCGAGGCCGAACAGCGCGGGCGCGCGCTCGGCGTAGGGGACGATGTACCAGCCCCGCTCGATGATCTCCTCCCCCCGCAGCAGGATGGAGGCGACGCGCTCGGCGTCCGCTCCGGCGAGGCCGCGCTCCTCCGCCCACTCCCGGGCCAGGGCGCGGGGATCTCGCGTCGGGTCGGCGAGCAGCCTCCCGTAGGCGTGCACGTTCGCGTCGATCCAGGCCTCCTCGTCGGCGGAGTAGGCGCGGCGGGCGGGATAGAGGAAGCCGCCGTTGGTCGGCCACACGCTGATGCCGGCGAAGGTGTCCTGGCGGGAGAACCGCGCGAGCGCCTCGGCGAAGGGCCTCGCCCGGTAGTTCGGGAACAGGCCGAAGCCCTCGTACTCGCGCCGGGCCTGGAACTCGACCACCTGCGGCAGCTCCCCGACGCCGATGGTCGGGTTGAGCGGCACGTGGCAGAAGAAGTCCATCGCGACGTGCTTGATGACCGTCAGCAGCGCATCGCGGCCGTAGAACGGAGCGAACACGCGCTCGTACAGCTCCGGGTCGGTGTGCAGGGCGCCGATCTCGCCGATGCCGATGGTCCAGGTGCGGAACAGCAGCCGTTTGGACGCGCCACGCCGGACGTTGTAGTCTTCCACCAGGCCGAGCAGGCCCGCGATCGCGCGCTGGGTCGCCTCGACCGTCGTCACCGAGATCCCGCTCCGGTAGCCGGTGGCCGGCTCGTCGTACGCGCCGCCTCCTTCGCCCACGCGCACCGACAGGGCGGCCGCCCCGGTCGCGTCGAAGACCTCGTCGACGGCGGCGCGCCAGGCTTCCCACAGGCGCGGATTGTCGAGCGAGACGCCCCCCGGTCCGAGCCAGGTCTCCAGAGCGGTGGTCCACGCCGGAAAGTCGGTCTCGATCACCAGCCGCAGACCGTGCCGGTCCGCGCTCGCCGCCGCGGCGCGGAAGGCTTCCCGGTAGGCCGCGGCCCGCAGGCGGAAGGGGCTGGCGGGCGCGTACACCGGCCCGCCCTCGACCCCATCGAAGCTCGCGAGGTGCACCACGTTGCCGATGAACACCGCATCGTAGCCGCGCGCTGCCGCCCGCTCGCAGTAGCGCTCGAAGCGCTCCAGGCTGGCGGCGAGGTGGGCCTGGTCGATGTAGGGCGGGGTGAGGGTGTCGATGTGGGAGACCGGCATCGCCCAGGAGCGGGGCGGCGGGCGCTCGGGGTTGTAGAACGGTGCCAGTCCATCGAGCATGGCCCAGGATTCCCCCGCCCCGCACATCGCGGCGAGCAACAGGAACAGGACCGGCAACCGGGACATCGTGGCACCTCATTCGCGGGCGGGAAGCGCAGATCGTACCCTTCGCGGACAGGAGCATCGACCGCTGTGTCGACCCGTCTGCACCAACCCGGGGTGGCAGAGCTGCCGGTCGACACGCGAAACAGGAGGATGGCATGGCCGACGACAGGACGTCCGGGACCCGCTCGAGCGCGGAGATCGAGCTGAGCCCGGGGACCGAGAGGGTGGTCGTGATCGTCACCTGGCTCATCGCGGCGGGGTTCCTCTGCGCCGCGATCTCGGTATGGACGAACCTGCGCCTGTGGGAGTCGCGGTCGCTCCCGGCCCAGGGGGTGGTGATCGGCTTCGAGGACTACATGACGAATGGTCCGGACACGGTCGCCCCGATCGTGCGCTTCACCGCCGACGACGGCTTCGAGGTGACCTTCACCTCCGGCCTGGCCGAGTACCCGCCCGCCTATTGTGTGGGCGCGAAGGTCGACGTGCGCTACCAGCCCGATGTGCACTCCGACGCGGAGACCGTCCGGGCGCTGGGCTTCCCGCTCTCGGTGATCGTGCTGGCAGGCTTCGCGTGCGGGATCGGCTTCTTCGCCGGGCTGTTCACCCGCCACCATCTGCAGCGGCCCAAGCCCCGCACGGTCCGGCTGTAGCTCCTGCTGACCTCACGTAGGTTCTGTCCAGTTCGACGGGCGGGGGTAGACCCCGCCCCTACATGCATTTCGAGCAGTCGTGGGACAAGCCTGAAGGGGAGGGGTTCACGCCCTCCCGTCGCACTTCGGGAACGGACCTCCTCTCGCGGGACAGACTCACGCTGAGGGCTGTAGCTCAGCGCGCCGTGACGGCTTCCGGCTGCGACTTCCGCTCGACCTTCGCCAGGCCGACGGCGAGCCCGATCGGCGTGAGCAGCAGGCCGCCGAGCAGGCACAGCAGGATGTGCGGATGGCCGTTCAGCTCGAGCTTGGCGAGCATCCCGAGCAGCTCGAAGAAGCCCGCCTCGGGCGCGGCGGCGAGGATCAGCTCCGGCTCGCCCTCCGGCTCGTACAGCACCGCCACCGTCTCACCCTCGGTCAGCTGCGCGAACTGGCTGCCGCTGACGAAGTGCTCGATCGTGCCCCAGCTCTCGAAGTCGTAGACCGGATCCTCGAAGCGCACGGTCAGCTCGTAGCTCGAGGTCGAGAAGGGGACGCCCTTCTTCGTGCGGGTCGTCACGTTCTCGCTCAGGCTCTCGACCACCGCCTCGACCCGGTGTCCGGAGGTCTCGAAGCGGTCGAACACGTCGTCCGCGAGCTTCCAGGTGAAGTGGTACGAGCCGAACAGGAGTCCGAGGCCGAGGGCGAAGAGCAGGCCGCCGATCAGGGCTTTGATGCGCATGGACGTTCCTCCAGAAGGGTGTCTACACGGGGACCGAGACGCTCGCCGGGCGATCGGGAACAGCGTTTTTCCGCAAGCGATCGCTTGCGCCGCGCTCGTCGTTCCCTGTATCACAGCGCAAACTTCGACCGGAGCCGACCGATGGCAGAGGAAGCCTACGAGAGCGCCCCCGCCGATCCCCTCGCCCTCGTCACGCGCCGGGCGGGCGACGCCGAGGACGGGCCGCTCGCGATGCCGGTCGCCTACAGCGCGGCCCCGGGCTTCTTCCTCCCCCGCGACGAGGTGCCGCGGATGGCCGGGGTGACCGGCGCCTGGCGGGAGCGCATCAACCGCGAGCTCAACGAGCGGCTGCGGGATCTCGTGCGCGCGGTGCTCGACGGGGACCTCGACCGGGACGGCTGGCTCGAGGCCTGCGCCGACCTCGAGGTGGAAGCGCGGCTGCGGCTCGCGGACATCTACGAGGCCTCCGCCGACGCGATGGGCCAGGCGGCCTTCGCCGGCACCTTCGCGGTCCCCGAGTACGTCTTCGACAACGACGACATCGCCGCCGGCCGCTCGACCCTCGAGGACCTGCGCGCCGCCGTGCTCAAGCAGGGCTTCGGCCTGCGCGGCTCTCTCGCGCAGCACCTCGGCGACACCTACGACGAGCTGTGCGGTTGATGGCGGCGCTGCCGGAAGAGCTGCGGGAACGGCTCGGCGCGGTCCTCGCCGACGGCGTCGAGGTCGCGAGCCTGCGCCCGCCGGACAGCCGCTTCCAGACCCTCGAGCGGCGCCTCGTCGTGGTCGGCGACGCCGCGGCCCGCGCCCTGGTCGAGGACGCGAGCCCCGCCCTGCTGCCCGCCCTGGTCGAGGCCCTCGCCGACCCCGGGTCGGCCTGGACCGCCTGGGTGCTGCTCGCCGTGCTGACGCGCCACGAGGAGAAGCTGGTCGAGTGCTTCAGCGGCGACCCGGACTGGTGGGACACCCTCGGCCACCGCTGCCACGCGCGCTGGTCGGCCTGGCTCGCGGCGGCGGGCAGCCTGCGCTGGTGCGGCGAGCGCGGCTGCTTCCTGCCCGAAGATGCGGTGCTCGCGCCGGCCGCCCAGCGCATCTCCCTCGCGATCCTGCTCAAGAAGGCCCACCGCCTCGGCCGCGCCGCCCTGGACGGCCTCTCCGTCGGCCAGGTCAAGCGCCGCATCCTCGGCACCCTGAAGCGGCTCGGAGCCCTCGACCTCGACTTCGACCCGGACACCTGCGCCCTCTACAGCCCGCGGCTCGAGCTGCTCCCTGCCGAAGAGCGGCCCGCCGAGGAGGTCGCGAGCCAGGGCCTGCTGCTGGTCGGCGCCCCCGCCGCGGTCAAGGAGCGCGAGCCCGGCAACCTGCGGCCGATCCCGCTCGGCAGCGGGCTGCCCCGCTTCACCCAGCGCGACTTCGCCCGCACCTTCAAGGCCGCCGCCCCGCCGCCGCGGAAGCCCCGGGCGAACCCGCTCGCGGCCCCGAAGCGCGCGACCGACCGCTTCCTCAACGCGCCCCCCGCCGTACGCGCGGCGCCCGAGACCAGCGCCCTCGACGAGGCGGAGATCGAGGTCGCCTGCTGCCTGGTCGGGCTCACGGCCAACGTGCGCCTGAAGATCCGCACCCGCCGGGAGAAGGTCACCGGCAAGAACCTGCGCAAGGTGATGTACAGGGCCCTGAAGCCGCTGTTCACCGACGAGCTCGCCCTCGACGACCTGCTCGCCCTCGACGAGCGGCGCTGGGCGCCCGCGGTGCTCGAGTGGCCGCTGCGCGAGCTCGGCCCGCTGATGTTCGTCGCGAGCGCGGGGAAGATCCGGCTGACGGCCCGGGAGCCGGGCTGGTACGCCCTGCCGCTGACCGCGAATGGGAAGTCGCTGCGGGCGCGGCTCGACCGCATCAAGGCGATGCACTGCAGCCTCGAGCTCGAGATCCCGCGCCGTCAGGCCCGCAGCCGCTCGCGCAAGCTGCGCATCTTCCACTGCCCCTGCGGGCGCAAGCTCGCGGCCCGCCCCGAGCACGCCGGCAAGCGCACGGTCTGTCCGGAGTGCCGGCGCAAGCTGCGGATCCCGGCGCAGGACTGAGGGGCCTCACTCCGGCCAGGAGTTGGCCAGGCCCTCCTGCTCGAGGGTGGTCTGGACGTAGTCGAGCCCGAGCATCTTCTTGCCCATCTCGGCCATGAAGCCGTCGTTGTTGTACCACGGCCGGCCGAGGTCCTTCGGGCTGTCGCTGTCCATCGTGCGCAGCTCCCGCCCCTGCCAGACCTTCTCGAGGTCGCTGTAGTGCGCCTGGCAGACCTTCTTCATCGCCTCGCGGTCCGGCGCCTGGTCGAGCCAGGCGCTCGAGGCGTAGTAGTGCTCGAGGGCGCGCATCGACCACTGGACCTGCCAGTAGATGCGCTTCTGCAGGGCGAGCAGATCCGAGGGGTCCTCGGTGCGCGCGTGGAGGGCCTGGAAGCGGGCCTCGCCGGCGGTGACGAAGACGTCCTTGATACCGCTGACCTGGCCCCAGTCGTTGTTCCGGACGAACCTCGACGCCTTGAGCTGCTTGAGCGCGGCCTTGACGTAGCTCCAGTCGATGTTCTGGCTGGTCTGCTTGAGGGTGTTGGCGTAGTGCGCGCTGCACACCAGGGTGACGTAGTCGTCCTTCACCCGCTCGCGGATGAAGTCGAGCCAGTTCTCCTCGTTGTCGTCCGACGTCCAGATCGTGTCCTTGTAGAATTTGATGTACGAGGACATCTCCGTCTGGTCGGCCCGTCGCTGCAGGTCGTTGAAGAAGTCGTGGTCCTCGTGCTTCCCGCGCATGTCCCCGACCAGGGCGTCGTGGGCCTCGATGAACCGGAGCAGGCGCTCGCGCCCGCTGCCGTCCGGATCGTTGGCGCGCTGCAACGCCCCCCAGATCAGCTCGCCGAAGGCGCCGCTGCGGACGTTGCTGTCGAGCACGCGCGAGAGCCGGGAGTGCGTCGCCTCCGGCAGGATCTTCCGCCAGGCCTCGAGCTTGTGCCGCAGCCGTGCCCGGGCCTCGAGCCGGCTCTTGTGCAGGGAGTCGAAGGCCGAGCACACCGCGAGCTCCATCTGCCGGGCCGGGTTGACCGTCGGCAGCACCCGCTCGTAGAACTCCCGCGGGTCGAACTCGAACAGCGGGGTGGTCTTCGTCGCGGGCCGCGGCGGAATGCGCTCCCAGACATCCCACTGGCTGAATTTGAGCGAGTCGATCAGCCCGAAGCCCTTCAGCACGAGCTCCTGCTGCTTCGGATCGACGGTGAGCTGGACCGTCCCGAGGTGGTCGTCCTCGCCGAAGTCCTTGTCCCAGACCACGATCTGCGCCCTCTGCCCGGCGATGCAGGGGATCGGGGTCGGCTGCCGCCAGACCGGGGTGAAGCTGTCCTGGTAGACCCGGCTGCGGAATTTCAGGCTCCAGTACTCCGTGCCGTCAGCCTCCTTCTCGGGCAGATAGATCGTGACCAGCAGGTCCGGCCGCGGGCCGACCTTCAGGCCCGGCACCCAGGTCTCGTTGCGCTTGATCACCGCGCCCTCGAGCATCAGGTAGCGGGTCGGGGTGCCGGGATTGAGCTCGCGGCTGACGTACTTCTCCCAATGGTCCTTGCGCTCCTCTCCGCGCAGCTTCTCGAGCGCGGCCCAGGACGCGGGCACCTCGTAGTCGAAGGTGACCGTGCCCGGCCCGCAGGAGACCTGCAGACCGGTGTGCATCCCGGCCTTGTCCGGCAGCGTCAGGGTCGCCTTGCCGAGGGAGCGGGAGCCGATGACGCCGAGCTTGTCGTAGACCTCGACCTCGACCGCGCCGGGCAGCACCGAGGACGGCGTCGCGGTCTGCTCGGTCCAGGACGGGGTGTTGTCGTTCCAGACGACGTCCGACTGCAGCACGACCTGGTCGCTCTCCCGCACGACGACCTGCAGGTCGTAGTCGCGCTCGAGCTTGAGCTTCTCGTCCCAGAAGCTGACCGACGCCTCGCTGGCGGTGTACGAGGCGCTCTTCAACGTCAGGGTCGGGTCGAGCCCCGCCAGGCACAGCCGCCGCAGGCCCCGGGCACCGCCGCGGTAGGCGAGGCGCTCCTCGCCGGTCGAGATGCTGTAGCGCTGGATGAAGTACAAGCGGCTGAAGATGTACATCTCGTCCCAGGTCGCCTCGCCCAGGGAGAGGATGAGCTGCTTGAACATCTCCTCCATCATGTCGAGCCGCCTGTCGATCTCCTGCGCGAGCGCCACCCACGCGCCCGCGAGCCCGTCGAGGGTGACGAGCATCAACTTGTTCAGGCCCGCGGCGATCAGCTTCGCGACCACGGCATCGAGGCCGACGGCCCGCAGCGCCGCCTCGACCGTGGTGGTCGCGGGGTCGACGTTGACCTTCGCCAGGTGCAGGGCCATGCGGATCAGCAGGTCGACGCTGAAGCCCACGGCCTGGCGGGCGTTCTTCCCTTCGGGCTGCAGGATCTGCTTCAGCTTCTCGGGCATGAAGCCGCCGCTGCCCGGCGCTGTCTGGCCGAACAGCATCATCCGCGCGAAGTCGATGCCGCGGCCGACCACCTCGGGGTTGAGGATCAGGGAGATCGCCGTGCCGTGGTGGAAGGCGACCTGCCAGTGCTTCGAGTCGACCGGTGAGGCGCTGATCGAGTAGTTGAAGCCGTTCGTGAACGCCCGGTCGCCGGCCTTGCCCCCCTTGCAGCTCAGCCACACGCGCTGGTTGGGCGGCGCCTGCACGGCTCCGGGCACCGAGTTGGGCTTGTCCCAGCCCCCCCAGCCCCAGACGTGCGGCGCGTCCCCGAGGATGTGCGCGGCCGGGCTCCTGGTCAGCTCGGAACCCCAGCGGATGTGGGTGTGCAGGCAGTCGCAGTGGCACAGCGGCGCCATCGGCACGAGGTACTTCGCCGCGCCGCGCTCGACGTTCCAGGGGCTGCCGCTGAGCTTGAGGTAGGCCTGGATCAGCAAGGCCTCCCAGTCGTAGCGCTCGTACAGGTACTTCGGCGCGAAGTGCCAGTTGTCGAACTCGGCCTGGCGCGAGACCTTCTCGACCGTGTGCGGACGGTAGCGGTCCCACAGATCGATGACCAGCTTGGAGATCTTCGCGACCTCGTATCCTACACGCAGCGGGGGGCCGACGAGGGGGAGGTTGAAGGCGACCGGGTTGAGCGGCGTCGGGATCGTCGGCAGCAGCTGCACGCCGTCGGCCAGGAAGTCGAAGTTCAACAGCGCGCCGCCGACCTTGTGCTCGACCGCGACCTCGAGGTTGTCGTGATCACCGGTCGCCCGATCGACGAGCAGGTACTTCTTCTCCGGCGGCGGCTCGACCAGCCCGTAGGCGAAGACCTCACTCCAGAACGGGGCGGCGGCCCAGCCGTGCCAGGTCTTGCGGTTGACGTCGGAGAACAGCTCGCCGGACATCAGGCTCTGCGGATCGAGCCAGTCGCCCTTCATGCTCGACACCTGCGGCCGGATCAGCTCGACGCTCGCCTGGAAGTCGTGGTAGGTCTTGCCCTTCCGCGCCCTGCCGAGGACGAGGGGGAAGAACTTGCCGGCGAGCAGCGCCTCGAGGGGCTCGACCTTCGCGGCGGGCCAGGTGTTCGCGAGGCTGACCACGGCGAGGAAGGCGTCGTCGGGCACGACGACCTCGACGCTGGTGCCGTCGGCCTTGCCCTTCTGCTTGAGCTTGAGCGGGACCGGCTTGCCCTTGTCGAAGCCCCAGGCGTACACGACCTCGACGCTGGCGTCGTAGATGAACTCGAGGCGCCACAGCTTGTGCTCCTTCGAGGTCGCGGTGTAGCCCGCGGGGCCGACCCCGCCCGCCTTGTCGGGACGTGGCGCGAGCTGGTAGTGGCCGAGCACGAACTCGTCCGTCAACGGCAGGTCGATCAGCGGCCCGCCCTCGACGAGCTGCAGACGGAAGTCCTTCCAGATCAGCGTGTCGATCGCGATCTCGCTGTGATGGCACTGCTTGTACTCGAGCTCCTTGTCGAGCACGCCCTTCTTGAAGATCAGGTCGTCGACGCGGACGGTCCCTCCGCTCGACGACATCCGGAACTTCCAGTACTTGCCGTCGAGGCTCAGGGGCCCGTCCTTCCAGGGCGCCCCGGGGGTCAGCTCGAGCTTCTCGTACTCTTGCGAGGTGTCGAGCTCGACCTTGTTGTAGGGCAGGGAGCCGATCTCGATCTTGCCGCTCCCGCCGACCACCGCCGCCAACCCCTCGTCGGCGTGGCGCAGCAGGCTCATGTGCAGAGTCTTCTCGTGCAGCCTCTTCAGCTTCATGGTCACCCCTGGAAGACGCCCGTTGGCGGGCGGTATGGAGAGTCGCGGTCGCGGTTTCTCAGAAGATGTCGAGCTCGACGAAGACCGGCCCGGGCACGACGCCGTCCTGCTCGTGCTTGCCCGCCCCGTCGCCGGTGCCCTCGCTGACCTTTCCGTCGGCCTGGGTCAGCACGAAGGGCGCGTCGGGGCTCGGCTGGCCGTCGGCGGTCAGGAAGCGCAAGTCGAGCAGCGCGGTCATGTGCAGCAGCTCGCCCTCGGCCTCTCCGCTGCGCTTCTTCGCCTCGCCGAGGACCGCCTCGAACATGAACTCCGGGAAGGTGAAGCCGAGCTTCTCGAGCTCTTCGTCCGACTCGACGTCGTCGCGGTCGTCGACGTAGAGCGCCTTCCAGCGCGCGGTCGCCTTGCCGCCCTCGACCGCGGCCTCGACCTTCGCGACCTCGTCGTGCTCGCCGTCGGCGTCGTGCTCGTAGATGGTGAACTGGACGGTGCCGCTCGCGGAGGGGGCGAGCTCGGCCCGGAGCTCGACCTCCTCGCCGACCCGGCACTCCTTCTGACCCCAGCGCAGGCTGGTGAACACGGAGGGCTGGAGCTGGATGCGGGTCTTCCGCCCGCTCTGCACCTCGATCCCCGCGGCGAGCTTCGCGGCGTCCGCCTCTACCTCATCGGTCTTCGGAGTCTCGTCGGCCATGCGCGGATCCTCTGCAGAAGGGTGCCGGAAGGGACCTGGCGGGAATGGACCGAGTGTAGCCTGCGGCGACGGTCCGCGACAAGCCTGTCCGGCGACCGCGAGCACGGCTCTGGACTTTCGGGTAGGCTGGGTGGACGATCAGCACGGAGCAGACGATGGCCAGCGACAGCGCAGCCCCTGCTGGACCAGGGTCCCGGCCACCCGGAGACCCCGCGCCGTGAGGCGCCGATGAAGAAGCTCCTCAAGCGCATCCTGCCGATCGCGATCATCCTCGCGGTCTTCGCCCTGCTCGCCTGGCAGCTCGCGCAGAACGGCGAGGCGCTGCGCGACCTGCCCTGGGGCGAGCGCCCCGCGACCCTGCTCGGCGCCGCGCTGTGCGGGCTGCTGGTCTACCCGCTGACCGCGCTCGGCTGGATGCTGGTGCTGCGCGGCCTCGGCAACCGCTGGCCGGTGCCGCTCGCGGCGAGCACCTTCCTCGCCCCGAACATCGGCAAGTACGTGCCCGGCAAGGTCGGCATGGTCCTCGCCCGCATCGAGCTCTGCCGCCAGTTCGGGCAGGAGCGCGCGCTCACCCTGAGCGGGCTGGTCTTCGAGCACGTCCTGCACTTCTCCTCGACGTTGCCCTTCTCGGCCTGGTTCTTCGGCATGATCGCGGTCGAGTCCTCGAGCCAGGCCACCCTGGTCACGGTCGGGGTGTCGCTGGTGTGCCTGCTGTTCATCGCCCGGCCCCGGCTGGTGCGCTGGGCGGTGAACCTCCTCCTCACCCGGCTCAAGAAGCCCCCGCTGACCGTCTCCCCCTCCACCCTCGGCCTGCTCGGGGTGTGGCCGGTCTACTTCCTGTCCTGGGTCGGCTACGGTCTCGCCGGCTGGCTGTTCGTCCAGGCCCTCGGCTTCGACGAACGGCTCGGCCCGCTGGTGACGATGGCCGCCTGCGTGGTGTCGTGGCAGGTCGGCTTCCTCAGCTTCCTCACCCCCGGAGGGCTCGGCGTGCGCGAGGTCGCCCTGGCGGCTCTGCTCGCCCCCTGGCTCGAGCGGCACGAGTGTGTGCTGCTCGCCCTGCTTTTGCGGCTGGTGTGGACGGTCTCGGAGCTGCTCGGGGTGCTGTTCGGCGTGCTCTGGCTGCGCGCGGCGTCGAAGGCGCCAGAGGAAGCGGAGCCGGCCGCTCCCTGACCAGCGCTCAGCCGTCGCTCTCCTCCGCCCCCTGGGGCTGGGGCGCGGCGGCCTCGCGACGACGCCGTTCGCACTCGGCCTCGAGCGCGGTCGCTTCCGCACACTCCCCGGCGTAGCGCAGATCGGCGAGGCACTCCTCGAAGTCGCCGAGCTCGAGCTCGGCGCGGGCGAGCAGCAGCCAGGTGTCGCGGCGCAGGCGCTCGGACAGGTAGGTCTCGCTGCGGATCAGGTGGCCGAGCCGGCGGGCTTCGCGGAAGTCCCCGGCCTCGACAGCGCGGCGGGCATCGGCGAACAGCCGCCGGGGATAGCGCTCGCTGCGGTGGCGGGCGGGGTTCTCGAGCAGGCGCTGGTAGTTGATGAAGGTATAGACCCCCGCGAGCACCGCGACGATCGGCTGGTCAAAGGTGAAGAAGGCGGCGACCGCGCCGACCGCGCAGGCGGAGATGCCGAGCTTCAGAGTGACCGCCCGGGCCCGGGTCGGGGCGAGGGAGCGGCCGAGCACCGTCGACACCACCCGGAAGCCGTCGAGGGGCCAGGCGGGCAGCAGCTGGAAGACCGCCCAGGCGAGGTTGGCCCGCCACAGGCTGAACAGGAGCTCGGACACCGCCCCCATCTGCCCGTTGGGCGAGACCCGCAGCGCCGCGCCGTACAGGGCCCCGCCGATCGCGAGGTTGGCGCTCCAGCCCGCGACCGCGAGGGCGAGGTTCTGGCGTCCGCTCGGGCGGGCGTGGGAGGTCGAGCCGCCGAAGACGCGCAGCACGATCTGCGGCTTGAGGCCGAAGCGCCGCGCGAGCAGGCCGGGGCCGAGCTCGTGCACGAAGAAGGCGATGCAGAAGGCCGACGCCCAGCGCACCCCGCCGAAGGGGATGCTCAGGGCCAGCGCCAGCACCGCGCCGGGGGTGATCCGCACCGGCACGCCTGCCAGCGTCCCGAGCTTCATCCCCTCGTGCTGGTACCAGGCCACGTGCGGCTCACTCCCGGCGGATCAGGATCTTCCCGGACTTCTCGAAGCTGCGCCCGTCCTCGACGTCGAAGCGCACGCTGTACGGGATCTCGCCGGTCAGCTCGGGCGGACGCTGCCAGGTGAAGCGCGTCTCCATCGGCCGCTCGGACGAGAAGCGCCGGACCCGCGCCGGGGTCTCGTCGACCTGCACGCCGTCGATGAAGATGCGCCGCGTGACCAGCACCCGCTCGCCGTCGCGGACCAGCACGAAGGCGATCGCCGTCAGCTCGACGACGCCCCCCTTTTCCTCCGCCCGGATCTCGTCGATGTGGACTTTCGGGATGATCCACACCTTCTTCTCGGAGGTGACCGTGCGGTCGCCGACGGTCAGCTCGGCGCGCACGGTGCACAGCTCGTTGTCGACGAAGGTCGGGGGGATCGGCAGCGCCTCGAAGTTGCACACGACGTCGCGCGCGCTCAGGCGGGTCAGGGTCTCTTCGGCGCTCATCCCGGGCACCGGCTCGCCGACGGAGTCGAGCACGCTGACGCGGATGTTCGCGGTGAACTGGCCCTTGCCCGCGATGTCACCGGCATCGGCCTCGACGCCGACCTGCAGCCGCTCCCACTCCTCGAAGGTCGTCTGTCCGTCGTTGATGTTGACCGCCAGGATCTTCAGGGGATTCCAGATGCGGAAGGTGTGGGGCGCGGTCTTCGAGTCCGAGATGGTGCGCGAGCCCTCGTAGCGGGTGATCGTCGACTTGAAGATCAGCTCGCCGGAGAACTTCGCCTGGTCGCGCGGCAGGACGACCCGGAACACCTCCTCGTGCAGGCCGTTCTCGAGGTTCCGCAGGGTGCGCTGGGTCGACAGGCTCTCGATGGTGCGGCCCTTCGACTCGACCTCGAAGTAGAGGTCGGCCTTCGGCACGTCCTCGGTCTCGAAGCGCACGCACAGGTAGGCGGTCTGGCCCGGGGCGAAGTCGACCCGGTTCTCGGTGGTCTGGCCCTTGATCGGCTCGTCCTCGCTGATCCACAGCTGGCGGAAGACGATCGGGCTGGCGGCGTCCTCCTGGAAGGTGACCGCCTCGTCGCCGGCCGCCCGCTCACCGTTGGGGCCGAGGCCGATGCAGTAGACGATCACGCTGCCCCGCTCGCTCGAGCTGACCAGGGCCTGGGTGCCCGCCCCGCAGAGCTTGCCGATGCGGCGGCCGTGATCCTCGATGAACCAGTGGAACTCCCAGTCCTCGAGCCCGCTGCGCTCAACCTCGTCGATGCCGGCGACCTGCACCGGGACCGCGACGTCCGCGAGCGCCTTCGGGTTGTCGACCGAGAGCTGGATGTCGATCTTGAAGGCTCCGGTCTCCATGTCGAGGAAGCCCTGCTTCGGGTCCCCCAGGCGCCCGAGCCAGGTCGGATCGATCGCCCAGGGGGTCGTCGCGTCACGGAAGGGCTCGAGCGCGAGCAGCGCGCCGGTCTCGAGGTCGACGGGCACCACCAGGGGCACGAGCAGCAGCACCGTGCCGTGGCCGGGGACGTTCGTCTCGACCACCTCGACCCGCCCCGCGACCAGCGCCTCGCTGCCACCGAGCAGCACCGCGCGGGCGGTCGGCGAGACCAGCTCGAGGGCGGCGCCGGTCATGCGGAAGCTGCAGGTCTCGTCGGCGAAGGACACCCGCGGCTCCATCCGCCACTCGATCGCCCCGTCCCCGGTCAGGTTGGCCGTGACCTGGGCGTCGCTGCTCCAGCGCTCCTCGAAGGTGATCGGTCCGCGGGTCGCCGCGGAGATGCCGACCAGGTGCACCGCGCCGACGAGGTTGCCGGGGCCGACCTTCGCGAAGTAGGTCGTGAACAGCGGGCGCCCGCGGTCCTGCTCGAACCAGGCGATCAGCCGGGCCTCGATGGGGTCCTCGGTCTCCGAGCCGAAGGGGCCGGTCTCGACCTCCCCGAGTTGGTTGCGGAAGGCCCCGAGGAACACGCGCAGGTTCTCGAACACCGCGCCGACCGCGCCCATGCCGAGGCTGTAGCGCTCGCCGCGGCGCACCAGGACGAGCCCTCCCTGGTTCCCGAAGTCGAGCTCGATGTGCGCGCGCTCGAGGGACGGATGGCCGCGGGGCAGGCGCTCGAGCAGGATCTGCGCCGGCCCGCTGACGTCGATCAGCCAGCTCTGTCCGGCGCCCTCGATCTCGCGCCGCCGCCAGCTCGCGATCAGGTCCTCGCCGTTGGCGAGCACCAGCTCCTCGTAGCGGGCGAGGAAGTCGGCGGGGTCGAAGGCGGCGAAGCTCTCGCGCAGCTCCTGCTCGAGCCGCACGTAGTCGAGGGCGACGGCGATCTCGGCGACCAGGTCTGCCGCCTGTTCGTGCTCGGCGAGGCTGCGCAGCCCGTCCTCGTAGGCGTAGGCGGTCGCGAGCTTCTGGTTCTCGACCCGGCGCAGCGAGGTCGCGAGCGCGCGGTCGAGGGTCGAGGGCAGCATCACGGTCATCTCGCCGGCGTCGAGGCCGACGTCCTGGGCGATGCTGGTCGCGAGCCGCACCGGAAACCCGGCCGCCTCGAGCTCGTCGGACACCCGCTCCTGCAGGATGGCGACCAGCTTGAAGCGGGCGCGGTCGAAGCCCTCGCGCAGCTCCGCCGCCAGCCCCTCGCCGGGGCCCTGCGCGGCCTCACGCACCAGGCGCTGGAAGCGGCGCTGCTGCTCGGCGAGCGCCTCGCGCACCCAGTCGCGGCTGACCTCCATGCCGTCGAGGCTGGCGAGGATCTCGAGCCGGCGCTCGACACGGGCGCGCGCCTTCGCGTACTTGTCGAGGCTCTGGCTGAGGAAGGCCGGCAGCAGCTTCTCCCAGTCGCGGCTCTCGAGCGCGAGCAGGCGCTCGGCCTCGGCGAAGTAGGCGTCCCACTCGAGGGACAGGCTCTCGAGCAGCGTGCCGCCCATGCCGACCAGCGCCTTCTCGATGCGGTCGAAGACGATGTCGCCGTAGATCACGACCCCGCGCTCGATCTGCAGCTGCACCTTGAGGTCGACGAACATGCGGTACATGCTCGCGAGGAAGAACAGGCTGCGGGTCGGGTTCCCGGGGTCGACCTCGAGCGGGTGCATCGCGACGCGCGGCTCGCCGTTCTCGGGCCCGTACAGCTCGTCGAGGCGCTCGCTGAGGAGCCCCGCCTCGGTCTGCAGGAAGCGCGCGAGCTCGCGGTAGCGCGGCTCGTCGCCGAGCGAGCGGCTCGCGAGCTCGCCGCACACCAGCTCGAGCTCGCGGTACTGGGTCGTGTACTCCGCCGGCAGCTGCAGGACCGGGAAGACCTCCTTCCAGGGGATCGCGTCGTCGAGCCGCTCGAGCTCGTCCTTCCAGGTGTCGACGAAGTCCGGGCTCTCGAGGTCGAGGGCGTCGAACAGCGCGCCGAGCGGCTCGACGACCTCCTCCAGCTGGCGACGCGGGACGGCCGGCGTGTTGACGATGGTGCGGAAGCGCTCCGCGGACAGCGCCCGCATCGCCGCCTCGGCCCGGTCGAGCAGCGGACGGACCCCGAGGCTGGCGAGGTTGCCCCGCTTGCAGATCTCGTCGAGCAGCTGGTAGTCGGGATGGTCCTGGAGCCAGAACAGCTCCTTGACCGGCTCGTTGCGCATCCCGATCGAGCGCGTGAAGCTCGGCTCGATGCGGGTGCGGATGCACTGGCTCAGCTCGTCGAGCAGGGTCGTGGTCGCGTCGATCGCCGCGGCGCCGTCGACGCTGTCGCGCTTCCGGCTCAGGGTGCGGCGCAGCAGGTGGTAGTACTCGACGAGGTAGTTCAGGTCGCCCTCGATCGCCTCGCGCAGCTCCTCCTCCCGCTCCCGGTAGGCCCCGTACAGGCGCGGGGTGCTCGATTCCCACAGCGGCGCGTCCTCGATCAGCGAGGCGAGCTCGTGGTGGTGGCCGCCGAGCATCGCGAGCCGCTCCATCGCCTGCTCTTCGATGCCCGCCTCGGCGCGGAACTCGACGGTGACCAGCTCGACGCCCGCCGAGGTGATGCGCCCGGCGAACACGCCGTCGCGCTTGCGCCGCAGCTCGCTGACCGGCTCGTCGGCGAAGATCGCCAGCAGCGCCAGGCGCGCCTCGCGGACCTGCTCGAGGCTGGCCGAGGACAGCCGCGCGTCGCCGCGCACCGTCTGCCGGATCAGCCCGTCGAGGCGCGACGGGTCGACCTGGCGCGCGTCGCGCTCGGCCTCGGATACGGCGCGGATGCGGGTGACCCAGGCCGACAGCTCGCGCTCGGCGTCCGCGTCGCCGTCGATGACCCAGGCGTCGAGCCGGGCCGCGAGCGCCTCGAAGATGGCGTGGTAGTCCCAGCTGTCGGCATCCCCGGCCAGGAGCTCCTGACCGGTGACCGGTGCCAGGCAGCTGAGCAGCACCAGGAACGAAGCGAGCGGACGAAGCATGGGCTGACCTCCAGGACGGGCGCGGAGCGCACCTCAGGGATCATCGCGCGGCCCGGGAGCGGGCCGCGTGCTGTCTGCAGGGGCGGAGAAGGGATCGGCCGGAGCGGCGAAGGGGTCGTCCGGCTCCTCCCCGGCTGCGAACGGGTCGTCGGGGGCGGCGGGCGGCGCGCCGGCGCCGAAGGGATCTTCCGGCTCGTCGGGCGCGGCCCCCGGCGTGAAGGGGTCGTCCGGCGCGTCTTCCGTCCCCTGGCCGAAGGGGTCCTCGGGCTCGTCCGGGCCGAAGGGGTCCTCGGTGCCCGGCCCGAAGGGATCCTCGCCGCCCTCGGCGAAGGGGTCGGCCCCCGGCCCCGGCGTCGCGAACGGGTCCTCTTCCGACGGATTCGCGTCCACCCGTGGACCGAACGGACCGGCGACCGGCCCGCTCTCCTCGGTCGAGCGCCCGCGCTCTTCCAACGCGAGCCGCGCGAGCTTCTCGAACTGGTTGTTCAGCCGCAGCTTCGCGAACTCCTCGCGGGTCAGCAGGTCGGACAGCTGCGCGACGGTCAGCGCCGACTGCCCCGCGCGCAACAGCTCGATCGCGCTGTCGACGTCGCGCAGGCTGGCGTGGACGCGCAGCAGCGCGTAGTACAGCTCGCCGCAGCCCGGGGCCTGCTCGAGGCACTCGCCGAGCACCGCCCTGGCGCGATCGTTGCGGCCGTCCTCGAGCAGCACCCGCCCGAGGCGCAGCCCGACATCGACCGGATCGCGCGCCTTGTTGCGCCACTCCTCGAGCCGCGCGATCGCGTCCTCGACCTCGCCGCGCGCCGCGTCGACCTCGGCGAGACCGGCCCGGTAGGTGTACGACGCCGGGGCGCCGCTCGCGGCCTGGGTCATCAACATCGAGGCGCGGCCGAGGGCGGCGCTGCCGGCCTCGCTCAGGCCGCCGGCCAGCGAGCGCGCCTGCTGGTACAGCTCGAACTGCACGACCCCGGTCAGGAACGCGAGGTGCGGCGTGTCTCCCTGGTTGCGGCGCTCGTCCTCGAGCATCGCCGAGGCCTCGTCCAGGGCGCCCTCGGCGAGCCGCTTGCCGACCTCGAGGGCGAGCAGCCGGTAGGTCCAGACGCTGTCGGAGTCGAGGCCGTGGCCCTCGGTGTAGATGCGCTCGGCGTCCCAGGTGCGCCCGAGGTTCTCGAGCAGGTCACCGAGCCGCAGGCGCAGCTCGACGTGGCTCGGATCGAGCGCCAGCGCGCGACGCAGCGCGGTCTCGGCGCGGTCGATGGAGCCCTGCCGCGTCAGCACCGTGCCGACCCCGTGCAGGAAGGCCGCGCGCTCGGCGTCGTCGCGGGCGAGCTCGAGGCCCGCGTTGAAGAGCTCGGCGGCGCCGACGAGGTTGTCATCGCCGACGTACTGCCAGCCGACCGCGGCGTAGATCTCCTGCAGCCGGTCGATCAGCCCGGCGTTCGCCCGCAGCCGCAGGCGCCCGGTGTTCAGGATCGCGATCGCCTCGGTCATCTTTCCATCTTCGACGAGCAGCTCGGCGAGCTGCTCGTAGAAGACCAGGCTGCCGGTGTCGCGCTCGATCGCCTCGCGGTAGGTCTCGACGGCGAGCGCGCGCTGGTCGGCCTTCAGGGCTGCGAAGCCGAGGTTCTCGCGGAAGATCACGACGTCCGGGGCGAGCCGCACCGCGTTGTTGAAGGCCTCGACGGCGAGCCCCCAGGCCGCTTCGAGCAGGTGCGAGCGGCCGATCTCGTTCCAGGCGGTCGCGCACTCCGGGTCGAGGTCGAGGGCCTGCTCGAACATCACCCGCGCGCCCTCGGGGCTGTCCTCGAGCACGTCACGGCCGTCCTCGGTCAGCTGCAGCGCCGCGTCCTTCAGGGCCCGGTCCAGCCCCGCCAGCTCGCTGCGCAGGCTGACGCTGCCCACCTTGTCGTAGTGGAAGCGGGCGCGCTCGGGCCGGTCGGCCTTCAGCGCCATCAGCGCCGCTTCCTTGTGGAGCGAGGCGTCGCCGGGGAACTCCTGCAGCGCCTCCTCGAGCCGGGCCAGACCTGGCTCGGCCCCGGCCTTCCGCGCCGCGATCAGGGCGAGATCGCGCCGCACGCCGCGGTCGCTGCTGCCGAGAGCGATGGCCTTCTCGAAGGCGCTCTGGGCGGGGTTGAGGGCATCGCCCGCGAGGTGCGCCCGGCCGAGACCGGTCCAGCCGGCGACCGAGCTCTCGTCGAGCCGGACGGCCTCCTGGAAGGCCGCCACCGCCTCCGCGTAGGCGCCCCGCGTGTGCGCCGCCGTCCCTCGTCGGAGGGCCGCGTCAGGTGTGCCGGAGGAGGGCTTGTCCGGCGCGGGCCCGGGCGCGCAGGCGGTCACGGCGAAGGCCAGGAGTCCGGCCACGCCACCGAGCAGGCGCCGTCTGGTTGAACACAAAACCCACCCGCCTCGTATGTTAGAAGACCTACCCTGCTGTAGGGATGTGTACCACAGTCCGCTCCCCACATCAAGCGGCGCACGCGGCTTCCCGCCTCGCCTCAGCCCCCTTCTCGGCGGCCGCGCGCGGCCGGCTTCCACTCCCCTCCGAGCCACATCAGCGCGCCCGCCATCAGCGTGCCGCTCAGGCTGCCGAGGGCCCCGCCGACCGTGATGTCCGCGACGCTGTGGACGCCGAGCACGGTGCGGGAGACCGCCGTCGCGCAGGCGAACAGCAACACCAGCAGCAGCCAGGCCCGGCCCTTCCGCAGCCGCACCAGGCCCCAGCCGATGAAGCAGGCGGCGAGGGCGAAGACGTTGACGCTGTGGCCGCTCGGGAAGGAGAAGCCCGCCTCGTGCACCCAGTGGGCCCTGATCTCCGGCGCCATCGGCAGGCCCGGGATCGCGGCCCGTCCGCCGTCGAGCGCCAGCCACAGCGCCGCCCGACGGACCGGCTTGCTGTCGCGGTAGAAGGCCTCGACGTCCGGGATCACCCCCGCCTCGTGCAGGCTGCGGACCGAAGGCCGCGGCACGGCGAGCTGCTCCTTGATCAGGTGCTCGTTGAGCAGCGCCTGGACGAGGAAGGCCGCGCCGATGAAGCACAGGGCGAACACGCCGCACCGCAGCCGCCGCGTATCCTTCCCGCCCGCCGCGAGCGCGGCGCAACAGACCAGCATCACCAGCGGCGTGCCCGTCTGGCCGCCGAGGTCGCTGAGGAACAGCGCGGCGCGCGCCGCGCCTCCGTCGAGGGCGAAGGCGGGCAGCAGCGCGGCGACCAGCCCCGCCAGCAGGCAGCCGCCGAGGCCCGCCAGCAGCCCGCAGAGGAGCGCGCGCGGCGGCCTCACGGCCGTCCCGCCAGGGCCAGGGCGATCAGCTCGTAGAGCAGCCGGGCGCCGACGTTGCCGTCCCAGTCGTCGCGACCCGGGGCGACCTCGACCAGGTCGAAGCCGACCAGCCGCCGACCGGAGGAACAGGCCGCCCGCAGCAGGAACACCGCCTGCGCGAAGCCGAGGCCGCCGGGCACCGGGGTGCCGGTCGACGGGCACAGGGCGGGGTCGAGGCCGTCGATGTCGAAGGAGACGTAGACGTGCTCGGGCAGGCCCTCGACGATCGCGGCGCACTGCTCGGCCCAGGAGCGCCCGCCGAAGGCCGCCGCGTCGAGCTGCTCCTGGTAGAAGGTCGTGACGCGTTCGTCCTCGCGGGCGCGGTCGTGCTCCTTCTCGGAGAAGTCGCGGATGCCGACCGACACCAGCCGGGCGACCCCGGGGACCTCGTCGAGCACGTTGTCCATGATCGAGGCGTGCGAATACTTCAGCCCCTCGAAGGCGACCCGCAGGTCGTGATGGGCGTCGACGTGCAGGATGCCGAGCCCCGGCCAGCGCTCGGCGTGGGCGGCGATCGCCCCGAGCGAGATCGAGTGCTCGCCGCCGACCACGCCGACCACCTGGCCCTTGCCGATCCCCCGGCTGCAACGCTCGCGCAGCCAGTCGCGCAGCTGCTCCTGGATGGCGGTGACCTGGCGCACCGCCTGGCTGCCCGGGTCGCCGCCGCCGGCCTCGATCACCGGCCGCGCCCAGCGCCGCGCCCGGGCGTTCCAGGTCGTCACCCGGGGGTCGGTCGCGAGCATCGCGATGCCGGCCTCGTAGGGGCGCCCGTGGGCCAGGGAGAACAGGTCGAGCTGGCGACTGGCGCGCAGGATCGCCTCCGGACCGCGGCGGGTGCCGTCCCGGTAGGAGGTCGTCGCGTCGAAGCCGACCGGAATGACGACGCAGCCGGCCTCCTCCGGCCGGGTGTCGAGTCCGAACAGCCCCGAGTCGGGCGCCGAGGCGGCTTCCGGATCGTGCATCACTCCGTTCCTCCGAGGCCCGGGAGGGTGAGGCCTCCCTTGAGACCGAGCAGGTTGACACCGCCCGCGATCACCATCGCCAGCCCGGCGCTGAGCAGGGCGATCGCGATGTAGCGCATCAAGCGGGCCTCGGGCAGGGCGCGCTTGAGCATGTTGCCGACGACCGCGCCGGCGATGAAGGGCAGCACCAGGAAGGCCGTGTCCCCGCGCAGGTGGCCGAGGGAGTAGTGGCTGATGCTCGCGGTCAGGGTCGTGATCGTGATCATGAACAGCGAGGTGCCGACCGCGAGCTGGGCGGGCAGCCCGAAGGCGAAGACCATGATCGGCGTCTTGAGGAAGCCCCCGCCGACGCCGAAGGTGCCGGCCAGGGTTCCCGAAAACAGACCGAAGCCGATGATCAGCCACAGGCTCATCCGGTAGATGCCGGTCGGCCGCGTCAGGGAGATCACCGGCCGCAGGGTGTTGGCCCGCACCACCCAGCCCGGCTTGCCCGCTCCGGCTTTCCGCCGCATCAGCCGCACCGCGATCAGGCCGACCAGCAGCCCGAAGCTCAGCTTGAGCAGCTCGGGGTCGAGGGCGCCGGTCAGATGCGCCCCGATCCAGGCGCCGAGCATCGTCGGCAGCTCGAACAGCATGCCGAGCCGAAAGTCGACGTGCCCGCGGCGGGCGTTGCTGATCGTCGAGATCAGGGCGGCGGGGAACAGGGCGAGGGCGACCACGAAACGGCTGCTCGGCATCGGAGACTCCTGGGCAGAGTCCCGGCTAACCGGCCTGGAAGCTGTCCTCCCCCGTCTGCCGTGCGGTGGCGTCGTAGCGCCGCTCGACGAAGCCGACGTGGGTCGGGCCCAGGCGGACCACCGTGGTGCAGCGGGGGCGACCGCGGCGACGGTGACCTCGAGCTCGACGCCGAAGACCAGCACGAGCAGGGGCACCATGAACACACCGCCCCCGAAGCCGACCACGGTGCCGAGCGCGCTGACGGCAAAACCGCTCAGAAAGATCAGGACGGTAGTCAGGTCCATGGCGGAAGGGGTGCAGGTCAAAGAAAAACGCTCAGCCAGTTGGCTGAGCGCATTAGCGGGAGGGGGATTCGAACCCCCGACCTCCGGGTTATGAGCCCGACGAGCTACCGGACTGCTCTATCCCGCGACGACGGACGCATAGTACCATCCCCCACCGGGCATGCAAGAGAAAAGGACGGAATTCTTGCCCGCTCTGCCTTCCGTCCTCTCCAGGGCCCGAGCGGGCCATCCGGCGACGGGAAGGAGCGCCGCAGTGCGCTGTCGGTCGTCGTTGAGAGAGCCTCCCACTTTGGTGTAGAATAGGTCGCATTCAAGGGGTGCGCGCGGGAGGTTCCATGACCACCGAAACGGCGGAGATCTCGGATGCGAGACTGTGGATCGGGGGGGAGTGGTGCGACTCCGCCGAGAACGTGCGGTTCTCGACCGTCAATCCCGCGACGGAGAAGGTGATCTGCACTGTCGTCCACGCGACCGCCGACGACGTCGACACCGCGGTCGACGCGGCGACGAAGGCCCTGCACAGCGCGGCCTGGGCGGGGCTGAAGCCCGCCAAGCGTGGCCGGCTGCTCGGCAAGATCGGCGACCTGATCTACCAGCACCGCGAAGAGCTCGCGCGCCTCGACTGCATCGACGCGGGCAAGCCCTACCACGCGGTCCTGCACGGCGACGTCCCGGCCGCGGCCGACGCCTTCCACTACTTCGCCGGGGTGCCGACCAAGATCACCGGCTCGACCTTCCCGTGCGACGGCCGCCACCTCGCCTACTCGCTGCGCGAGCCGGTCGGGGTGGTCGCGGCGATCATCCCCTGGAACTTTCCCTTGTTGATGGCGGCGTGGAAGCTCGCCCCCGCCCTCGCGACCGGCAACACGGTCGTGCTCAAGCCCGCCGAGCAGACGCCGCTGTCCGCCCTGCGCCTCGCCGAGCTGTGCTCCGAGGCAGGGCTGCCGCCGGGGGTGGTCAACGTGCTGACCGGCCTCGGCCACACGACCGGCGCGGCGCTGGTGCGGCATCCGGGCATCCACATGGTCGCCTTCACCGGCTCGACCTCGGTCGGCCACGAGATCCAGCGGGTGGCGGCGGAGCACTTCGCCCAGGTCACCCTCGAGCTCGGCGGCAAGTCGCCCCAGATCGTGTTCGCCGACGCCGACCTCGACGCCGCGGCCAAGGCGGCCGTCCAGGGCATCTTCTTCAACTCCGGCCAGGTCTGCACCGCCGGCTCGCGGCTGCTGGTCGCCGACGAGGTCTACGAGAAGATGCTGACCCGGGTGCTCGCCCGGGCCCAGAAGCTCGTGCCGAAGGACCCGTTCGCGCAGGACTGCCGGCTCGGCCCGCTGATCTCGAACGAGCACCTCGAGCGCGTGCTCGGCTACATCCACTCCGGTATCGAGGGCGGCGCGCGGCTGCTGCTCGGCGGCGACCGGCCCGAAGGCGACGGCTTCTTCCTCAACCCGACGGTGTTCGGCGAGGTCGACAACGACGCGCCGATCGCCCGCGAGGAGATCTTCGGCCCGGTGCTGTGCGCGATGCGCTTCCGCTCCGAAGAGCAGGCCATCGCCCTCGCCAACGACACCTGGGCCGGCCTCGCGGCGGGGGTCTGGACCTCCGACGTGCACCGCGCCCACCGCCTCGTCCGGGGGCTGCAGGCGGGGACGGTCTACGTCAACACCTACAACGTCTTCGACCCGGGGGTGCCCTACGGGGGCATGAAGCACAGCGGGCTCGGGCGCGAGCTGTCGATGCACGCCCTCGAGCACTACACCCAGCTCAAGAGCGTGTGGTTCGGCCTGTAGTCCCCCCTCATCACAAGGAACCCCATGACTGCCTCGAAGGTCGCCTACACCGTCGACGACGGGGTCGCGGTGCTCAGCCTCGACGACCCCCCCGCCAACGCCTACACCCACGCGATGATGAAGCAGCTCGACGAGGCGATCCTCTCCGCGCGCTTCGACGACACCGTGCACGTCATCCTGCTGACCGGCAGGGGCCAGAAGTTCTTCTCGGCGGGGGCGAACCTCAACAGCCTCAAGGCGATGACGCCGCGCTTCAAGTACAACTTCTGCCTGCACGCCAACGAGACCCTCAACCGCCTCGAGCAGACCCCGAAGCTGACCATCGCCGCGCTCAACGGCCACGCGGTCGGCGGCGGCCTCGAGGTGGCGCTGGCCTGCGATCTGCGCTGGGCGCGCAAGGATGGCGGGATGATGGGCCTGCCCGAGGTCAACCTCGGGGTGCTGCCCGGCACCGGCGGCACCCAGCGGCTGGTGCGGGCGGTCGGGAAGTCCCGGGCGATCGAGATCATGGTCTCCGGGCGGCTGTTCTCCTTCGATGAAGGGAAGGAGCTCGGGCTGGTCAACGAGGTGATCGCCAGCGACGACTTCGCCAAGACCTGCCTCGAGCGGGCCCACGCCTTCGTGCCGCCGGCCAAAGCCTCGCTCGCGGTCGGCCACATCAAGCGGGCCTGCCAGTCCGGCGCCGAGATGAGCTTCGAGGCCGGGCTCGCCCTCGAGCGCGAGCTGCAGCAGCGGCTGTTCGAGAGCAGCGACGCGAAGGAAGGCATCGCCGCCTTCGTCGAGAAGCGCACGGCGGAGTTCCGTGGCGAGTAGTCTCCCCGCACTGGCGCGGCCCGGGCCCTTCGCGGGGCTGGCGATCGCCGCGCTGGTGTTCGCCGCCTGGACCGCGCTCCTCAGCTTCGGCCTCGGCCGCTACGTCCCCGCGCTGCACGGCGTGTCCTGGCTGCCGCTGCTGGTGCTCGGCCAGTGCTTCCTCGACTCCGGGCTGTTCATCACCGCCCACGACGCGATGCACGGCACCCTGCTGCCCGCCCATCCCCGCGCCAACGACGCCCTCGGCCAGCTCGCCCTGCTGCTGTTCGCCTGCTTCCCCTACGGCCGGCTGCGTCAGAAGCACCACGCCCACCACGCGTCGCCCGGGCGGGAGGAGGATCCCGACGGCTGGCTGCCCGGGCGGCCGGGCTTCCTGCGCTGGCTGCTGCGCTTCCTCGGCCAGTACGTCTCGCCCCTGCAGCTGTGCGGCATGGGCGGTGTCGCGACCGGGCTGTGGCTGCTCGGCGTGCCGCTCTGGAAGCTGCTCCTTTTGTGGGCCGTGCCCGCCTGGCTGAGCGCGCTGCAGCTGTTCACCTTCGGCACCTGGCTGCCGCACCGGCCGGGGACCGCCTTCGCCGACGAGCACAGGGCACGCAGCACGCGGCTGCCGGTCTGGCTCTCCTTCCTCAGCTGCTTCCACTTCGGCGGCTTCCACCACGAGCACCACCTCTTCCCCGGCGTGCCCTGGTGGCGGCTGCCGCGGCTGCGAAGACACGTGGAGGCGGGCTGATGGCGCGGCCCGTGACGATCACCGACCCGGAGGATCCCCGCCTCGCCGGCTTCCGGGCCCTGCAGAACCCGAAGCACGCCGCCCGCGAGGGGCTGTTCGTCGCCGAGTCGGCGATGCTGCTGCGCCAGGTCTGCCGGCATCCGGCGCGCATCGCCGCGGTGCTGCTCGCCGAGGGCTGCCTCGAGAACCTCCAGGACTGCGTCGACGGGCTCCCCTCCGCGGTGCCCGTCTACACCGCGAGCAACGCGCTCTTGCGGGACATCGTCGGCTTCCGCTTCCACCGCGGGGTGCTCGCGCTGTGCCGGCGGCCGACGGCGGAAGAGCTGCATCCGGACCGGGCCCTGGCGGATGTGCTCGCGCGGCCGCGGGTGCGGCTGCTGGTCGCCGAGGGGGCCACCGACCCGCGCAACCTCGGCTCGCTGTTTCGCAACGCCGCCCTGCTCGGGGTCGACGGGCTGCTCCTCGACCCGACCTCGGCCGATCCCTACTACCGGCAGTGTGTGCGCGTCTCGATCGGCCACGTGCTCAGCCTGCCCTGGGCCCGCGCGGTCGCCTGGCCGCTCGCCCTCGAGCAGCTGCGGGAACGCGCCGGGCTGCGCCTGTTCGGCGCCGAGACGGCCCCCGGCGCCCGGCCGCTCTGGGAGCTGCCGGACGCCGCCCGCTGCGCCCTGGTCTTCGGGGCCGAGGGGCGGGGGCTGGAGGAGGCGACCCTCGCGCGGCTCGACGCCTGCTTCGCGATCCCGATGGCGGGGCCCGGCTCGCTCAACGTCGCGGCGGCCTCGGCGGTGGTGCTGTACGAGCTGGTGCGGCGGGGCTCCTAGTCAGCCAGGCTAGCGGCGGTAGCGGGCCTGCGTGAGCAGCCGCTCGAGCTTCAGCGCCGGTCCGCGACCTCCCGGCCCCGCTCGATCAGCTTCTCCAGCCGGGCCGGCCGCGGCGCGGGCACGAGCGCCGCGGCGGCGTCCGCGGCGGCGGGACCGTAGCGTCGCCTGCTGTAGCGAAGGAGCTCGATGAGCGCGGGCAGCGCCACCCCGGCGGCCGTCGGACCGATCGCGGCCAGGCTCCGGAGAGCCTCGTCGA
>JAUIEM010000084.1 GCA_030428695.1 bacterium | reverse complement strand
TGCTGCGACTTCCCACTGCCGCCGCTGTGGCGCGGGCTGGAGCCTCGTCGACGAACACCTCGAGCCGCACGCCATTGCCGGACGGGATCAGCGGACCGGCGTCCGGCTCCGTTGCGCGAGCCACCCGCGGACCAGCACGGCCTGGTAGCACGGCACGACCGTGTCGAAGCCCGCCCCCCCGATCATCGCCTCCACCTCGGCGGGACCGTGCACGGCAAACTCCCGCCCGAACATCGCGCGGTAGGACGCCGACGCCGCGTGACCGGCGTCGGGGGCGTCGCCGTCGGTGGGAAGGAAGGAGTCCTTCGCCTCCGGGTCCCGGGAGTGCTCGATGCACTGGAGCCAGAGATCCATGGCCGCCTCGAAGTGCGAAGCCTGTTGGTCCGCACAGAGGTCCGCGTTGAAGAACAGGCCCCCGGGTCGCAGGCGCGAGGCGATGGACTCGAAGTAGGCCCGCCTCTCCTGCGCGTCGGCGAGGAAGTGCGAGACCAGGACACTCGTCGCGGCATCGAAGGGGTCCTGGGTCGGAAGGGACGGCAGGTAGCCGGCGTGGAAGACACAGCGCTCGGCGAAACCCTCGTTCTGCGCATGCCGCCGGGCGACCGCCAACATCCCGTCGGCCGGATCGACGAGCGTGAAGCGCCAGTCCGGGAAGAGCGGAGCCAGGAACCGGGCCTCCGCGCCGGTCCCGGCGCCGACCACGAGGATCTTCGCGTCACGAGGGAGCGCCGCGAAGCGCACGCGCAGCACCAGGTGGATCAGATCCTTGAGGGCGTGGAGCGCGGCGAACTGCTGATCGTAGAGCTCGGCACGGTCGCGGCTGAAGATGGACTGCAGGAGTGATTCGTTCATTTCCGGATTCTATGCAACCACCTTGCACATGCAAGCAGCTTGCACATTGCTTCCTCTACCGTCCGGAAAGGATGTACGTGCCCCCGGCCGAGAAGGCGACCGGACCTCGCGCGAGCTGGGGGAACAGCAGGGGCACGCGGCGCTCGTCAGCGATCCCGTCGTTGGCGCTCAGGTCCATGCGCCCGACGACCGCCTCGTTGAGCTCCTTCTTGTTGCCGACGAAGGTCGAGCCGCCCCGGAAGGCGCAGGCCACCCAGATCTCGCCGTCGTGGACGCCGACCGATGCCCCGCGCAGGTGCTGGTTCCAGAGGCAGGTCTGGAGGGGCTCGTCCAGGCTGCCCCCGACGATCGCCTCGTGCCCGGCGACGGCGAAGCGCCCGTCGTCGAGCAGCGCGATCCCGCCTTTGGCGCCACCGATCTGCACGTCGGTCTCCTCCCCGCGCAGGAAGCGCGGCGCCCAGCGCAGCCTGCGGGCGGCTCCCGTGCCGAGGTCGACCGCGTAGACGCAGCCGTCGGGGTGGGCGGCGACGGCGCGCTCTCCGGCGACGGAGGCGGCGAAGGCGTGGCGCCAGGTGTAGTCGCGCAGGCCCTGCAGCGCTTCGGGGCCGAGACGTTCCTGGTGGGCGTCGAAGAAGGTGACCGGGGGCAGGCCTTCGATCGCCTTCGCGGCGTGCAGGATGTGTCCCTCCGGACTCAGAGCCCATCCGGGGCCCGCCAGGGGAAGGGGCTCCGGCGCGAGCTGCTCGGGGGCAGGGACGAAGCCGAAGAGCTTCCTGGCCGCCTTGACCATCTGCTTGTTCTTCCTGGCGACGCTGTCCGCGGCGCTCTTGGCGTCGGGCCAGGGCGCCATCTCGACCGCGACCTCGTCGTAGCGGCCGTTGCTGCCCGCCCCCCGGGTACCGACCCAGGTCAGCTGCGCACGGCCGGTCAGGGAGGTCAGCCAGCCCTTGACGGGGAGCTCGAGACGCCAGGCGTTGCGGTGCATCAGGCGTCCGCCCTCGACCCGGATGAACCGCCACTTGCCGTCGTCCAGAAGCGCCAGCCAGTCGCCGGCGGCGGCGAGCTTGCGTCCGCCGACGTCCCGGTAGGCCTCCGGCACCCAGCGGCGACCGTGCGGCCCGGGCAGGGCCCGCCACAAGGTCAAGTTGGTGGCGGTCGCTATGGCCACCCCGCCGGGGACGAAGCGGGCGGTCAGGATCTCCTCCTGTTGCCCGACGATGACCTCGACCTCGCGCGTCGCCGCGTCCAGGATGGCCACGGTGCGCCTGTGGGTGTCGAGCTTGATCAGCGCGCGCGAGCCCTGGTGGTCGAAGACCCGGGCGACCCCGTCGACGTGCGAGAGCTCCCCGTCGGGGGCGCGCACCAGCACCCGACAGCCGACGCCCTCCGGCCAGGCGGGCTCGGGCCACGCGGAGCGGTCGCGCGTGACGCACAGCGCCGTCCCGTCGGCCAGGACCGTCAGGTCGAGGGCGTCCGGCCGCCGCCGGCCGTCGTCGTAGCAGCCGATGGAGAAGGCGTCCGCGATGGCATCGCTCGGCCAACGGTCCGGGATATCTTCGAGCTGGACGAGCTCCAGTGGCATCGTCGCTTTCCTCCTCTCCGTGTGGTGATTCTGGGCGCACGCATGGTATCCCATCGGCGCGCTTTCCGCCCACCCAGGCAAGGTCCCGACCACGAAACGACAGCCGAGCCGCCGCAGTGGGAGGAACCGCGGCTGGACCGAGGCGCTCCAGCGCGCGCGAAGAGAACCCGACGCTGGCGCGTCCTGCAGGCTTTCCTGGCGGATCTAGATGGTCCGGACCGCAGCCTCCAGCCGGCCTCCGAGCCGCGTCCGCGCGACCCCGCAGCTGTATGGTAGAATTTCCCCGCCAAGTTGCCGGGAGATGCCATGTCCGACGACGCCCTCGACCGCTACCTCGACGAGGCCCTGACCGGCCGGCTCCTGACGCCGGATGCCTTCGTGCGCCGCGAGGGGCTCGACGCCGCCGTCGCCGAGCGCCTGCGCGGTGCGCACGCGCGGCTGCTCGATCCTCCGGAGCCCGGGCCGGTGCGGGGGAAGCTCGGCCGCTACCTGCTCGAGGAGCCCCTCGGCAAGGGCGGGTACGGGGAGGTGTTCCGGGCGCGGGACGAAGCCGGCGAGGTCTGCGCCATCAAGGTCCTGCGTGGCAGCTTCCAGGCGTCGAGCGCGGGGCGCCTCCGCTTCGCCCGCGAAGCCGCGGCGGTCCAGCGGCTCGACCACCCGGGCATCGTGCGGCTGCGGGAGGTGGGGGAAGCCGACGGGCGCTGGTTCCTCGCCTTCGACCTCGTCCCCGGCCGCACGCTGCGGGAGCGCGTGCGCGAGCGCCTGCCCCCGGTCGGGCGGGCGCTCGCCTGGGCGCTGGCGCTCGGGGAGGCGCTGGCGGCGGTCCACCGGGCGGGGCTGATCCACCGGGATGTCAAACCCGCGAACGTGATGATCACTCCCGAGGACCGGCCGGTGCTGCTCGACTTCGGCCTGGCCCTCGACACCGTCGCGACGCTGACGCGGCTGACCGTCGGCTTCGTCGGCACGCCCGCCTACGCCCCGGCGGAGCAACGCGGGAGCGGCCTGGTGTCGGCGCGCACCGACCTGTACAGCCTCGCGGCGACGACGTACTTCGCGCTGACCGGCCGCGCTCCCTACGGACCGCGGCCGCGTTGGAAGCAGCCTCCGGCCGCGTTGTCGCTCCTGCGCCCGGGACTTCCCGCCACGCTCGACGCCCTCCTGCTCGCTGCCCTCGACCCCGACCCGGCGGCCCGGCCGGGCTCCGTCGAGGCATGGTGCGAGCAGCTCCGCCGGCTGGCCGGCAGCCTGGACGACACCGTGCGGCCGGCGGAGCCGCGGACGCGCGAGCGCTGGGAGGCGCTCCTCAGCGGCGCCGAGGACGCCACGCTGCTGCGGACCTACCGCGACCCGAGCGGGGACGAGGTCCGCGAGCGGGACCCCTCGCCGCCCTTCGAGCTCGGTGAGGCGATCGGCAGCGGCGGGCAGGGCGTCGTCTTCCGCGGACGGCAGCGGCGCCTGGACCGGACAGTCGCGATCAAGGTCGTCCGTGCCGGCACCGAGGAGCCCGGCGCCTTCCTCGCCGAGGCCCTGCTCGCCGGGCGCCTCGAGCATCCGAACATCCTGCCCGTCTACGACCTCCTGCGGGACGCCGACCAGAGCTCGGTGCAGCTCGCGATGAAGCTGGTCGAAGGCCGCAGCTGGGCCGAACGCCTGCGCACCGGGCGGAGGGACCTCGGCGCCGAGGTCGAGACCCTGATCGCGCTGTGCAACGCGGTCGCCTTCAGCCACAGCCGCGGCGTGGTGCACAACGACCTCAAGCCGGCCAACGTCCTGCTCGGGCCGTACGGCGAGGTGCTCCTGTGCGACTGGGGCATCGCCGTCGCGCTGTTCGGCGAGGCGACGGGGATCCGGCCGCGCTCGGTGATCACCGGGGCCTGGGGAACGCCCGCCTACCTGTCGCCGGAGCTGGCGCGGGGCGATGTCGAGGCGCTGACCGTGCGCTCGGACGTGTACGAGCTCGGGGCGATCCTCCACGAGCTCCTGTGCGGGCGGCCGCCGAACGACCGGGCGCGCTTCCTCGCCCTGCTGGTCGAGCGCGTACCGGAGCCGCTGCGTTTCCCCGACGATGCCCCGGAGCCGCTGCGGGAGCTGTGCGAGCAGGCGCTCGCCCTCGACCCCTCCGCGCGCCCCGCCAGCGCCGAGGTCTTCCGCGACCGGCTGCGGGACTACCTGCGCAACCGGGAGAGCCTGACCTTGACCAGGGCGGCGGAAGAACGCCTGCGCGGCGTGGGGCAGGGAAGCACGTACGCGGAGTATGCGGAGATCGTCGCGAGCTTCCGCCAGGCCCGGCTCCTGTGGGAGGGCAACGAGCGCGCGCGGGCCGGCGAACGCAGCGCGCGGATCGCGACGGCGCGGGCCGCGCTCGCGGGCGGGGACCTCGGCCTGGCGGAGAACCAGCTCGAGCTCGCCGACGACGGCGGCGGGGACGAGGCGATCCTCCGTCTGCGCGCGCAGGTCACCGCCCGCGTGGCGCGCCGGCGGCGCGACCGGAAGCTGCGCGCCGGCCTGGTGCTCGGCCTCGTGATCGCCACCGCTGCGCTGTTCTTCGGGCTGCTCGCCCACATCGGCATCGTCGAGGGGAAGAACGACCTGCTCGCCGCCCGGGGGGCGATCGCTGAGGAGGCGCTGTACACGAGCAGCCACGACGTCGTCGAGGTGCTGCGGGGCGTCGGAGACGCGGCCACCACCCGGGCGATCGAGCGCATCCTCCGGGCCACCGAGTCCGGCTGGGTGCGGCTGCGGGACGCCCATCTCGCGGAGGACCGCACCAGCCTGGGGGCCGCGGTGACCCGCACCCGCCTCGCCGAGCTGCGCATCGGGCTCGAGCGGGACCTCGACCTGGCGCGGGGGGACCTGACGGAGGCGATCGCGGTCCTGCGGGGTCTGCGCGCGGAGGATCCCGCGGCGCCGGGCCCGCGGCGGGCGCTCGCCGAGGCCCTGTTCGAGCGTGGCAGCCTGTCCCTCACCCGCTTCGACCTCCCCGCCACGCGGGCGGACCTGCTCGCGGCGCGCGGCCTGTGGGCAGGCCTCGCGGCCGAGGAGCCGAGCGCGTCCGCGCGGGAGGCGAAGACGCTGGTCTACCTGGCGACCGCGGCGACCCATGCGGGCGATTTCCCGGCGGCGGAGGCGTACCTGTCCGAGGCGCTCGTGCTGTACGAGGGCGGCGACCCCGGCCGGCTGAACAGCGAGGTGGCCTGGCTGTGCGCCGAGCAAGCGACCATCCTCGGCAACCAGGGCCGCCTCGAGTCGGCGCTGGCCCTGCTCGACAAGGCTGTGGCGGTGTTCCGGAGCGGCTGGCGATCCGCGACGGGCGGGCGGACCGGCTCTATCTCGCAGCCGTCGAGCAGAGCCGCGCCGTCTTCCACAACCTGCTCGGACAACCGGAGCTCGCGCGGCGCGACGCGCAGGCCGCCGTCCAGCGCCTGCGCCCCCTGGCGTCCCGCGATCCTGGCGACCTGTCGACGCAGGCGCGCCTCGCGCGGGCGCTCGTCGGCCTCGCGCTGGCCGAGCACGAGAGCTTCCACTTCGAGCGGGCCGAGGCGGCGGCGGCCGAAGCCGTCGCGGGCCTCGAGAGGATCGCGCCGTGGGCGGGACCCGAGCACCTCATCCCGCTGCTGCGGGCGTTGACGCTCCAGGCTTCGCTGCAGATCAAGCGCGGAGCGCTGGACGCGGGGGAGAGGACGCTGCGGCGCGCGGCGGAGGTGGCCGCGAAGGTCCGGGTCGACGAGAACCCGACGGTCCTCCTCGACCTGCTGGGGGGCCGGCGCCGCCTCGCGCAGATCCGCTCCCGCCGCGGCGAGCTGGCGGAAGCCTCGACGCTGTTGCGCGCGAACGTCGACAGCCTGCGGGTGATCGTCTCCCGCTCCCCCGATTGGTACGTCGCCGGCGCCGAGCTGGTCGACAGCCTGACCAGCCTGGCCCGCAACGCGCAACGGAGCGGCGCCGACTCCGGCGCGCTCGCCTTCGCCGACCAGGCGGTCGCCGAGGCCCGGAGGCTGGGAACGGGCGACGGCGACGCGACCATCCGGGAGCTGCTCATCCACGCGCTGCTCGCCCGCGGCACCGCGTACACCGACCGCTTCGCGTTCGAACGGGCCGAGAAGGACCTCGCCGAGGCCGTCGCGCTGGCCGCCGCCGCGCGCGCGGGAGGGGCGCGCGTCGACGCGCTCGCGTCCGTGCTGCGCCGTTGGGGATCGGTCGCGTGGGCACGCAGGGACCTCCAGGCAGCCATCGATCGGTACTCCGAGGCGATCATCGCCGCGCGCGAGCAGTGCGAGGAGGCGGGGGGCCTGCTCCAGGGCCGCATCGAGCTGGCCGCCTCCCTGGCGGAGTGCGCCGCGGTTCTCGAGCTCGCCGGGGCCCTGCCGGAAGCCGCCGGGCTCCTGCGCGAAGCCCTCGCCGTCCCGGGGCCGGGGATCGAGCTCGCGCTCTCCCGCGCGATCGCCCGGAGCAGCCTCGCCACGATCGAGGCCCGCCAGGGCCACTACGACGGAGCCCTCGAGCGCGCCCGCGCCGCCCGGGACAGCCTCGCGATCCTGATCGCGAGCGCGCCCGCGCACGCCGAGCTGCGCCACGCGCACGTCAACAGCCTCGCCGTCGGCGCCAACATCCTCGCGGCGAGCGGGGCGCTGGAGGTCGCGCACGAGGAGTACCGGGGGGTCCGGGACGCGGCCGCGTCGCTGGTCGTCGCGTTCCCGCAGTCCGCCGATGCAGAGGTCCAGCGCTGCGTCGCCTGGTCGAAGCTCGGCTCCGTGCAGGCGCTGCTCGGGCGCCCGGAGGCGGGCGCCTCCCACTACCGCGCGCTCACGCTCTTCCACCGCCTGATCGAGCGGGCTCCGGGCGTCGGCTTCCAGCTCGAGCCGATCCCGCGCGGTGGCGCGGCGGCGGTCGGCGAGCTGTTCCTGCGCGGGGAACGGGAGCCGAGCGCGCCCTGGGAGCTGCGCCTGCTCGCGCAGCATCTCTACCAGGCGCGGCGCTGGCCCGAAGCTGTCGAGGTGTTCGCGCGCCTGATCGCGGACCACGAACCCCACCCGATGGACCTCCTGCTCGGCGCCCGCTGCGCCGCGCTGGCCAGCCAGGAGCCCGGGGGGGCGGACGAGACGTCGCGCGTGCTCGACTGGCTCGGGCGCTGCGCCGCGCTCGTCGCCGAGGAGCGCGGCGCCGGGCGCCCGCTCGACAACCTCGAGGCAGCTCTTGAGCGGGCACGCGGCGAGGATCCGGCCTTCGCGCCCTGGCGCGCATCCGGCGCGCTCGATGAAGCGCTCGGCGGGGGGGAGGCGCCCTGAGCGAGAGAGCGGCCACCGCAATCTGGGCTGAGCCGCGTCGGCGACGTTCTGGTAGAATGCACGCGCCGCATCCCGCGTGCCCGACCATCGGCAAGGAGAGGTGATGATCCGCAGGACCTGGAGGCAGCTCTCCCACCTGAAGCAGCGCCTGTACAAGAGCCTGACGCCGAAGCGGGATGAGACGTTGGACATCGTCGACCTGCGCTTGACCATCGACCCTGAGGACGTCGGTGGCCGGGCCTATCGGAACCGGCCCGCCGTCGAGGAGCGCAACAGCCTCCTGTACCCGGCGATCGCGTCCCACCTGCGCCCATCGCTGATCGTCGATATCGGCGCGAACTACGGCTTCACGGCCCTCGTCCTGGCGCGCTGGTTTCCCTCGGCGCGGCTCCTCCTGGTCGAGCCCGATCCGAAGTTGCAGCCCTACCTGCGGCGGAATCTGAGCCAGAACCGCGTCCGCAACTACGAGCTGCACCAGGCGCTCTGCGGGGACCGTTCCGAGCTCTCTGCCTCGTTCGGAATCAACCCTCGCAGCAGCCAGGACAACCGGGTACGCGGGCTCGAAGGCTGGTCTACCGTCACCGTCCGGAGCACCACGCTCAGCGACCTGCTCGCGCAACACGGCGAGGCCGAGACCCTGATCAAGATCGACACGCAAGGTGCCGAGACCCAGGTCTTCCGTGGCGCGGAGAGCTATCTCCTGGGCAGCGACAGGTGGCTGATCAAGTCGGAGTTCGCGCCCGATTGGTTGCAGAGCCAGGGGAACTCCCCGGTCGAGCTGCTCGACGAGCTCGTCGCCCGCTACTCCGTCATCGAGGCGCCCGCACGTGCCCGGTTCGGGCGCACCGACCTGCAGTCCTTGTTCGCACAGCCCTTGCGACCCGCCGAGGTCCAGGCGTTCGTCCAGCACGTACAGAGCCTCGACAGGCAGGGACGGGGCTGGGTCGACCTCCTCGTCGCCCCGCGGGGTTTTCGTTGGAACGCGGAGAGCGCCCGCCGCTCCGGAGCCTAGTCGGCTCGAAAGGGGGCTACAGCTCGCTCGCGAGCAGGGGCGCGTCGTCCGCGGCCGAGGCGTCCATCAGCTCGATGACCTGCTCGAGGCTGCGCAGGAGCCTCCCCACCTGGTCGGGATCGAGGGCGTTCAGCCGTTGGAGGAAGGTCTCGTCGAGCGGGGTCGGCAGGCAGCGGAAACGCTCGCGGCCGGCCTCGGTCAGCGACAGGCAGACCCGCCTGCGGTCCTTGGAGCGGCGCTCGCGCAGCACCATGCCGGAGCGCTCGAGGCGGTCGATGATCCGGGAGACCGTCGGGGGGGAGAGGTGCACCTCGCGGCTGACCCGCGCGATGGTGATCTCGTGCTCCGGCTTCTCGGCCTCGTCCGCTTCCGCGGGGCTGAGCTCACCGATCGCCTTCAGACACAGGAGCTGCGGAACGGTCAGGCCGGCATCGCGCGAGATCGCCCGGGAGTGCTCGGAGATACGCCGCACGATCTTGCGGACCGCCCGCAGCACCTGGTAGCCATATTCCAACGCATCCGCCTCATCTGGCCCGCATCCGGGGATTCCCCAGGAAGTCTAAGCCAGCGGCGCCCTGCCTGCAAACCACGCGAGGCCGCGAACAGCCCCGGCATAGCACGGCTCGCGACCGACGGGGGTGCAAAGAGACCCGGCTGCCGCCATAATGAAGACACACAGACCCAGCCCCAGCTCCGAAGGAGACGGCCATGCTCCGATCGACCCTGATTTTCTGTACCCTCTCGGCCCTCGCCTGCGCCCAGTGCGTCGAGGTCACGATCAGCAGCTTCGACGAGGCGGTCGTCGCGGGCGAAGGCGGAAGCGGCAACCTCGTCTACGTCGTCAGCGCCTCGAACGACGACTTCATCCCCGAGAGCACGGTCGTCGAGATCGACCTGAGCGTGCCGACGACGGGAGTAACGGTCGACTCGATCGTCGCGTCGGGTTCCGGAACCTATGACCCGACCTTCGGCGAGTGGGACACCGGCCCGATCGAGCCCGAGGATGAGGCCACCCTGACCATCACGCTGACCGTCTCCTCCAACGCGGTGGACGGAGACCAGGTGACGCTCGATGTCTTCGATCTGGGGGGGGGCGGTCAGGACTTCCCGACCGACCTCGGAGATCTCGGAGACCTCGGCGATGAGGTGAGCGTCGTCGTCATCGGGCCGGGCCTGTGCGGGTACAAGGGGGTCCTGACCGAGAACAGGCTGATCATGATCGACGACGGCAACGGCAACAACGAAGTCGACATCGACCTGCCGCCGCTCGGGGCCACCAGCGTGACGACCGACATCGAGCGCGAAGTCGACATCGCCTACGCCCTGAACAAGTCCTCGAACACCCTCGAAGCGGGGACCGGCTCCGGCCTCGACATCGAGCTGATCGTTACCAACAACGGGCCGTCCGACGCCTCGGCCCTCGAGATCGCCCTGGCCTGCAGCGAGTCCGGGGGCGCGAGCGGCAGTGACCCGACGACCGCTGACGGCAGCCTGGTCTACGGCAGCGGCGCGGGAACCTGGACCATCGGCGACCTCGCCGCCGGCGCATCCCGCACCCTGAGCTTCGCCTTCACCCACTCGAAGCTCGGCCTGAACGGGACCGTGCAGCTCGACATCGACCTCGCCGGCATCGGCGAGACCCTGCGCGAGGTCGACGACGACGCCCTCGAGGACGACACGCCGGTGATGGCCTTCGTCGACAGCGACCGCGACGCGCTCAGTGACCGGTACGAGATCGCGGTCAGCAACACCGACCCCGGCGCCCGCGACAGCGACGGCGACGGCTTCGAGGACGGCGTCGAGGTCGCCTTCGGCTTCGACCCGAACAACCCCTCCGACCCCGCGCTCGGCAACATCGACAGCGACGGAGACCTGCTGCCGGACGACCTCGAGATCCAGTTCGGCCTCGACCCCAACAACGCCGACGAGAACGGCGACGGCGCCCTCGACGGCTACCATGTCGCATTTGTCGAGGGGGTCGACCTGACCGCGCCGATGTTCTTCGCCGACACCAACCGCGACGGCACGATCGGCTTCGGCGACGTCGCCGGGCTGCTGCAGGCGACCCTCGGCAACCTGCCCGGGTCGACGGTGCCCTCCGACCTCGACATCGATCGCAACGGCCAGGTCAACCGCATCGATGTGGTGCGACTGGTCTATGTCTTGCGGAAGATCGGACCGTACACGCTGGTCCCGATCGACTGACCGGCGAGCGTCCACCGCGCGACCGGGGCAGCGCGTGGTGGCGCCTTTGCGCGCCCGAGCGGGCGCTGCTACAGTGGATGCCTCGCGAGCTTTCGCCGGCGTCCCTCAGGTTTCTTCAAGGGAGCCCCGTCACCATGCGCTGGAAGGCACTGTTTCTCGCCGTGTATCTCGCGGCGATCCTCGGCATCTCCGCCTGTCACGTCACGACCCCCTTCTTCTCGACGATCCCCGAGCCGATCTTGCCGACGGCGACGGACCACGCCTTCCTCGACCGGGTCGAGACGGAGAACGCGGCCCTCGCCAGCGAGCTCGACAGGGTCCGGGCCGCGATGCAGGAGAACGGGGAAGACCGCTACTGGGCGGCCGAGCAGCTGCTCGCCAGCGCGGTGCTCGACGAGCCTTCGAAGAACAAGGTGCTCGAGGCGCTGGTGCTGACCGACGAGGGCTTCCGCTCCCCCTTCGTGTCCGCCAAGGTGTGCGGCCAGTGCCATCCCCGCCACTACGATGAGTGGTCGGTCTCGCCCCACGCCTACGCGCAGATGAGCCCGGTCTTCAACGCGATGCACGGGACGATCGTCAAGCTGACCAACGGCACCTTCGGGGACTTCTGCATCCGCTGCCACACCCCGGTCGGCATGCACCTGCAGGAGCCCTCCTTCATCGCCAACGAGTACCGCTACATCACCTCCCGCGAGGGCGTGACCTGCGTGGTCTGCCACCGGGTCAACGGCGACTACGGGAAGATCAGCGGACGCATGCCGATCGTCGACTCCCCGAACGGCATCTTCGACCCGGTCTACGGCCCGACCGGCAACCACATCCTCGAGGAGTGCCTGGCCGACGAGGGCTTCCGCCTCAAGCCGAGTGAGAGCGAGGGCAGCGGCCAGCGCGTCCACGGTGAGGCGATCGAGCTGCCGGCGATCACCGAGTCCGGCTTCTGCGGCCAGTGCCACGACGTCACCCTCGGCAACACCTTCCGCCTCGAGGAAGCCTTCAGCGAGTACAAGGCCTCGCCGACCGTCGACCGCGGCGTCAGCTGCCAGGACTGCCACATGAGCACGACCCCCGGCAGCGACGCGGGCGGCTACGGGGAGGGGCCGGCGGCGATCGTCGCGGGCAAGGCGACGCCCGACCGCAAGGCGACCAACCACATGATGGCGGGGCCGGACTACTCGGTGATCCACGCCGGGCTTTTCCCCCACCTGCCGCAGGAGTTCGGCAATCCGGACAACCAGGAGGCCTACCCCTTCTTCGCCGAGCTGACGCCGGGCCGCTACCGCTTCACCCAGCGAGGCTCCGAGGAGGACGCCGCCGAGCTCGAGCCGATCCCGCTGTGGCTCGACTTCGACCTCGGCTCGGCCTGGGGCACCGAGGAGCTCGAGGAAGAGGTCGGGGATGCCGCCAAGCAGATCGCCCGCCTCCAGCGCCGGCGGGAGAAGGCCCTCGAGAAGGAAGACACCGAGAAGGCGCAGGAGTACCTCGACGAGGCCCTCGCGCTGCGCGCCTCGCTGCCCGACTTCCGCTCCTGGGGTCCCGGCGCGAACACCCCGCTCGATGACCGCGAGTGGCGGCGCTACAGCCACTGGAGCGACCAGCGGCGCGAGGCGCGGCGGGTGCTGGTCGAGCGCCAATACCGGCTGCTCGCCGAGTACCGCACGCAGCAGGAGCAGGTGCTGCGCGCGGGCTACCAGATCGACGGCTTCGAGGTCGCCGCCGCCAGCGAGGGCGGCATCGACTTCACGGTGCTGGTCAAGAACGGCACCGACGGTCACAACGTGCCGACCGGTTTCATCGCCGAGCGCTCGGTCTTCCTGCAGGTGCGGGTGCTCGACGGCCAGGGCAACACCGTGTTCACCTCCGGCGACCTCGACCCGAACGGCGACGTGCGCGACCTGCACTCGGTGTTCGTGCACAACCACGAGCCGGGCACCGTCGAGCCGCTGTGGTGGATGCCGCTGGAGGAACCGGAAGAGCAGAAGGTCGAGGACGGCTGGAGCGCGCCGACCGGACACGTGACGGCGAGCGAGGAGGCCGTGCCCCTCGACCCGTTCCTGTTCAGCCTGCAGTCGAGGTTCATCGTCCAGCTCAACCGCGGCGGCGAGCGCGAGCAGGTGCTCGCGATCAACCACTCGCCCGACCCGCTGCCCTTCCTCCGCCCGCCGACCCGCTCGAACATCCTGACCGGCCGGCCCGCCGGCGCCCGCACGCACCGGACCGGGATCCCGCCGCTGACCGTGCGGCCCTGGCGCTACACGGTCGACGCCGGGCAGCTCGCCGGCACGAGCGGGCCGTACCGGGCGCAGGTGCGGCTGGTGGCGGGGATGGTGCCGGTCAACCTGGTGTACGAGATCGCGCAGGTCGGCTTCGACTATGGGATGAGCGCTCGTGAGCTGGCGCAGGCGATCGTCAACGGCCGCGACGTCGAGGTCCCGCAACCGACGACCGTCGGCGACCGGGGATTGGTCGAGGTCGACCCGACGCTGCCGCCGAAGCGCACGCGCATCAGCGGCCGGGTCGTCGTCTGGGAGTACGAGCTCGACCTCGCCCGGGGCGCCGCGGGCGTGACCCAGGTCGTGCCGATGCCGGACGGCCCGGGCGTCACGGAGCAGCCGAACGAGACCCTCTCCGAGGCGCCGGACGCTCCCTGAGCGCCGGCGGCCCGGAGACCGCATGTGGGGTGCGGTGGGTCCGATAGGGGGAAGCATGAGGGGCGGATCGAGCGCTCTGTGGCTGTGTCTGTTCGCCGCCGCGCTCGCGGCCCAGGAGGCCGACAGCGGGGCGGTGCGCACCGACCCGATCATCCCCGACCGGCTCGAGCCCCGCGGCCTCTCCCGCCGGGCCTTCACCGACGCGCTGAGCTACGTCTCCGACGAGTACTACGGCCCCGACCGGGCGGGGGTGCCCGGGGTGCGCCCGAAGCCGCTGCTCGAGATCGGTGACCCCTTCCAGGGCCAGGGGCCGCTGACGCCCGGCTTCCAGCTGCCCTGGGGAGCCTTCTGGAATCCCTCGCTGCTGATCTACGGCACCGCCCGTTCGGCCTTCCAGACCTTCGACAGCGGCGCCGACGGCCGCGCCGACCGCACCGAGTGGGTCAACCGCCTCGACGTGTTCGCGAACCTGCGGCTCTCGGCGACCGAGCGCATCCTGTTCGGGATGCGGCCGTTCGACAATCCCGACCGGGCCGGACCGCTCACCGGCGGCTTCACCGGCTACGAGTTCGAGCCGGACAGGGGGCGCGCCGGGGGCTGGAAGGAGCGCTTCGACGGCACGGTCTCGACGCTGTTCTTCGAGGGCGACTTCGGCGAGCTCTTCCCGGGCCTCGACCTCGACGACGACGCCCTGCTCGACCTCGGCTTCACCATCGGCCGCCAGCCGCTGTTGTTCCAGAACGGCGTGATGCTCAACGGCACCCTCGACGCGGTCGGCCTGGTGCGCAACTCCCTGCGCTGGCTCGGGGCGTCGAACATCCGCATCGCCGGGCTGTACGCGAACCCGGAGTGGTTCGATCCCGAGGGCGAGGAGCGCCTCGACCTGGTCGGGCTGTTCAACGAGATCGACGTCTTCTTCAGCTCGATCGAAGTCGACGTGATGTACCGGAACTCCCGCGAGACCTCGAGCTCGGCGCTGTACTTCGGCGTCGCGGCCACCCAGCGCCTCGGTCACTTCAACACCGCCTTCCGTTACAACCTCGCCGTCGGCCTCGGCGAGGGCCGGGCCGAGATCCCGAACGGCCACGTGATCACGGTCGAGCTGTCGATGGACGTGCCCGGCACCAGCGACGTGCTGTACCTCAACGGCTTCGCGGGCATCGACGAGTACACCTCGGCCTTCCGCAGCCCCGACGCGGGCGGTCCTCTCGGCCGCATCGGCATCCTCTTCGCCTCGCCCGGCATCGGCCGCTACGCGGCGCCCCTGGACCCGACCCCGAAGCGGGCGGTCGGCGGCGCCTTCGGCTACCAGATGTTCTTCAACGAGAAGCGCACCCAGCTGATCCTCGAGGCCGCGGGCCGCGCCTCGACCGCCGACGGCACCACCGACGACGAGATCGGCTTCGGGGCGCGGGTGCAGCAGGCCTTCCTGCAGCACTTCATCGTCCTCGCCGAGGGCTACGCGTCGAAGCAGGAGAGCTTCGACGTCGGCTACGGCGGAAGACTCGAGCTGATCGTGAAGTTCTGAGGACGTCCCCCGTCTCTTCCGGAGGAGCCCATGCTCGACCTGATCGCGCGGCCCGAAGTCGTCCAGGTGATCGGCCTGCTCGCGTCCCTGCTGGTCCTGTTCAGCGCGGCCGGCAGCTTCGCCAGCTGGCTCGTCCGCCAGCGCCGGCGCCGGGCCGCCTACCGCCTCGAGCGGCAGGAGCTGCAGCAGCGCATCGAGCGGGCCCACTGGGCGACCCAGCGCGCGCGCTCGCTGTCCGAGTGGCGCTGGGAGGGACAGCGCAAGTTCGAGCTCGTGCGCAAGATCGGCGAGAACGGAGACGAGAGCATCCGGTCCTTCTACTTCAAACCCCACGACAACCGCCCGCTCCCCGAGTACAAACCGGGGCAGTACCTGACGTTGCGGTTGAAGATCCCGGGCCAGGCGAAGCCGGTGGTGCGCTGCTATTCGCTGTCGGACAAGAGCCCCGGACACGGCGACGAGCAGGTGTACCGGATCACCGTCAAGAAGCTGTGGCGCGGCATCTGTTCGAGCTACCTGCACGACACCCTGCGGGTCGGCGACCTCGTCGACCTCGACTCGCCGCGCGGCGCCTTCTTCCTCGACCTCGAGCACAGCTGGCCGGCGATCCTGCTCGGGGCGGGCGTCGGCGTGACCCCGCTGCTCAGCATGCTCGAGGCGGTGGCCGGCAGCCGCTACCGCGACCGGGGGATCTGGCTGTTCTACGGCGTGCGCGACCTGCCCGAGATGATCCAACGCGCCCGGATCGAGGAGATCGCGCGCACCACCCCCTACGTGCGGGTCGTCTTCTGCTACAGCCAGCCGAGCGTCGCCGCGAAGAAGCTGATCGCGGCGAGCGAGGCCTCGCCCCCCTCGGCGGTTCTGCACCGGGCGGGGCGGATCGACCTGCCGTGGCTGTTCTCCGAGGTGCTGACCGACAGCGCCCGGGACCTGGGGCACTTCTACACCTGCGGCCCGCCGTCGATGATGGACGAGGTCGACCGCCATCTCGACGCCCTCGGGGTCGACAAGGAGCGGCGCCACAGCGAGGCCTTCGGCCCGGCCAGCGTGCCGCGCACCAAGCGGGTCGAGCTGGCGGAGTCGAAGGTCGGCTTCGCGGTCCAGTTCGCGCGCAGCCAACGCACCGCCCAGTGGACCGGCGAGCACAGCAACCTGCTCGAGCTCGCCGAGCAGCACAACATCGACATCGCCTACGGTTGCCGCGTCGGCCAGTGCGGAGATTGCGCGGTGGCGGTGCGCGCCGGTAGAGTGGAGTACGCAAACGAACCGGCGGCCGAGATCGCGCCCGGCACGTGCCTGACCTGTCAGAGCGTGCCGGCGAGCGATGTCGTCCTCGACGCCTAGGGAATGACGCGGCGGAAGCGCCGCGGGAGGAAACACGGGATGCGAACAGCGCTGAAGGTCCTCGCCGTCGCCCTGCCCTGCATCGCGGTGCTGCTGCTCGGCAGCGCACCGACGCTGCAGGCCGACGGGCACAGCTTTCTCGGCCCGGACGGGAAGGTCGACAAGAACCAGAACTGCATCGACTGCCACACCTACGAGTACAAGGCCTGGCAGCGCACGCACCACCACGACTCGAAGGAAGCGGGCGAGTCCGACCTCGCCTTCGAGCTGACGATCGAGCTCGACCTCGACGAGATGCGCGAGACGCCGATGTGCGCGCAGTGCCACTTCACCGCGGTCGAGACCTCGTCGCGGACGATGCACTACGGCGTGACCTGCGAGTCCTGCCATGGCCCGGCCAGCGGCTGGGCGTCGAAGCACAACGTGCCGTGGGAGGAGCTCGAGGGCATCGGCTCGCGGGAAGAGAAGCTGCTCGCCCTCGAGGAGGCCGGCATGATCCGGCCCGGCAAGCTGTACGACCTCGCCGAGAACTGCTTCCAGTGCCACATCATGGCCAAGCCCGCCGCCGGCGAGCTGACGGTCGAGGACGTCGTCAACATCGAGACCGCCGAGGGCTCCCATCCGGCCAGCACGCCGGGCTTCGAGCTGTTGTCCTGGTCGCACGGCGAGGTCCGCCACAACTTCCGCACGCCGGAGAACACCGAGGATCCGACCAACCCGGCCGGCGATCACCCGCGTGCGATGTACGCGATCGGCAAGCTGCTCGACGTCGAGTACAGCCAGCGCGCCCTGGCCCTCGCCACCGACCCGGACGGACGCTTCTTCACCAGCCTGGCCGAGCGGCTCGCAGGGGCCATCGACGCCCTCGATGCGATCGCCGCGGCGCTGCCGGACGATCACCCGCTGATCGGGATCATCCCGGCAGTCGTCAGCGCGGTGCCCGAGGATCTCAGCGACAGCGAGGCCGTGCTCGCCGGAGCAGAAGCCGTGCGCGCGGGGGTCGAGCCCCTGTTCAACGGGCGCGTGGAAGGCTGGCCGGTCGAGCGTCTGGAGGAGTCCCTCGCGCCGCTCGCCGACCTGCTCCCGACCGACACGCGGGGAGAGGCATGGCGCCCTGAGTAGAGCCGCCCCCCGAAAGCTGAAGCGACGCACGCGGCGCCGGCTGCTCAACGGCGGCCTGCTCGTCTGCGCCTGCCTGGGTACCTGGGGCTGGCACCAGGCCGAGCTCCTGAGCCTCGGCGACCCGACGCGGGGCACTGGCTGGGGCCTCGCGGCGCTGGTCGTCTTCCTGCTCGCCTACAACCTGCGCAAGAAGCTGCCCTTCCTGCCGCTGTTGCGCTCGTCGACCTGGCTGCAGGCCCACGTCTACGCCGGGCTGTTCGCCTGCTTCGTGTTCGTCCTGCACGTCGACCGGCTGCAGGGCGGCTTCGAGCGGGTGTTTGCGGGCGTCTTCTTCCTCACCGCCCTCAGCGGGGTGCTCGGGCTGTACCTGACCCGGGCGATCCCGCCGCGGCTGCGCACCCGCGGCCGCGAGGTGATCTACGAGCGCATCCCCGGGCTGATGCGCAAGCTGCGGATCGAGACCGAGGACATGATCGTGCGCTCGGTCGAGCAGACCGGCTCGCGGGCGCTCGCGGACTACTACGCGCGGCACCTGTTCCGCTTCTTCGCGCTGCCGCGCCACCGCCTCAGCCATCTGATGGAGCGGCGCGAGCCGGTGACCGAGCTGCAGAAGCAGATGGACAACCTGACCCGCTACATCGGCGAGGACGAGCGGGTCTGGTTCGACGAGCTGGCCGCGGCGGTCGCGACGAAGCACGACCTCGACTACCACTACGCGCTGCAGTCGCTGCTGAAGCACTGGCTGTTCGTCCACATCCCCCTGTCCTACGTGCTCGGCGTGATGATGCTCCTGCACGTCCTCGCCGTCACCGGCTTCTCCGGAGGGCTGCCCGGATGAAGCCGCTGCAGTCCTTCGACTTCGACAAGAGCGCCTACGAGCGCCCGGACGCCCGCTGGATCTGCGGCCGCGCCCGCTGCGGCGACGCCTGCTCCGAGGGACCGGACCCGCGCGGCGGCTGCAGCGTGCGGCAGCCGGCCTGCAGCCCGCAGCGCGAGGAGGGCTCCTGGCGCTGCGCGCGCAGCCCCGCCTGCCGTTCCGGTCCGAGCGTCCAGGGGCTGTGTCCCGAGCGCGCCCCGCGCTGCGTGCCGGAGGCGGGCCTGCGGGTGCGCCGCGGGATCTGGACGCGGCTCGCGGTCGTCCTGTCGGTCGCCGTCCTCGTCGCCCTGCTGGCGGCGGAGCCGACCCGCTCGCGCCTGCTCGATCCGGGCGGGCACAGCGCCGGCCACGCCGCCATCGCCGACGACTGCGGGGCCTGCCACGCCGCCGTCGACGACGGCCTCGCCGGCTGGCTGCGGAGCTCGCTGTCCGGCGCGGGAGAGGGGGCCGTCAGCGCCCGCTGCCTCGGCTGCCACCAGGTCGGCCACGCGCCCCTGTACGCCCACGGCCTGCCGCCCGGAGTGCTCGGCGCGACGGCGGAAGCGACCGAGCGCGAGCCCTGGACCTGGTCGTTGGCCCGCGCGGTCGCCGGCCAGCCGGGCGCGGAGGCGCTGGCCTGCGCGACCTGCCACCGCGAGCACCGCGGCGCGGTCGACCTGACCGCGATCGCGAGCGACCGCTGCCAGGCCTGCCACACCGAGCGTTTCGTCGGCTTCGACCAGGGCCATCCGCCGTTCTCCGACTTCGGGAAGATGCACGTGACGCGCATCGCCTTCTCCCACGCCGATCACCTGGTCGGCGGCAACGCCCCGAGCTACTTTGCCCGCGAGGGCGAGCCGGTCGACCTCGCCGCAAGCTGCGCGCAGTGCCACGTCGCCAGCCCGGACGGCCGCGACTACGTGTTGCGCGGCTTCGAGGTCAGCTGCGCGCGCTGCCACGACGAGGGGCTGCGCACCGCCCTCGGCGAGCCTCGCCTGCTCGCCTTCCCGAGCTTCTCGGTCGAAGGCCTGGACGAGGTCGGGTCCTGGCCGCTCGAGGCGAAGGCCGTCGCCGAGCCCGAGCGCGGGGACACCCCCTTCATGCGCGCGTTGCTCGCCCGGGACGGGCTGCCCGAGGACATCCTCGCGCTCGCGGCGCGCGTCCACACCGTCTGCTGCCTGACCGACCCGGAGCACTTCTCGCGCGTCGAGGCCGACCCGCGACGGGTCGAGCGGCTGACCCGACGCGCGTGCAAGACCTGCGATGGCGAGGTGGGCGTGCGGCCCCTCGACGGCGCGACGAAGGCGGAGCTGGAAGCCTACGTGCGCGCGGTCAAGCAGCTCGTGCGCGAGCTGCGGGCGGCCGGGGACGGCTCCCTGGAGGGGCTGTCTGCGCGGCTCGCGGCGCTGGACGGGCCGGGCTCGACGCGCGGCGCCTCGGCCGCGGCCCCCCTGGCGGAGGCCTTGCCCGACTCCGCCCTGGTCGTCGCGCTGCGCCGCTGGCTGCCCGACCTCGACGAGCGGCCCGGCGACGGGGTGCCGCTGGTGTTGACGGAGGAAGAGGCCGCCGCGGTCGACGAGCTCGACGGCGCGCTGGTCTCCGATCTGGCGGTCCGCTGGCGCCCCGGCCACGCCGACCCGCTGTTGACGGCCTGGCTCGACCTGGTCTCGACGCTCGCGCTCGCGCCCGACGATCCGCTGTACGCCTCGCTGACCGCCGGACCGGCCGGCGCCTGCCTGCGCTGCCACACCCCGCAGCCGCTCGCCGGCCCGCTCGGGGACGCGCGCTGGCCGCGGGAGATCCCCTGGCGCGGGGCTGGCGCCGACCGCCACATCAAGTCCTTCAGCGCCTTCTCCCACGCGCCGCACAGCCGCTTCCCGGAGCACCTCGACGCGGCCGGACGCACCGCCTGCCTCGCCTGCCACAGCCTCGACGGGGGGCCAGACAGCGAGGGGCGCAGCCAGGTCGGGCTCCGGAGCTTCGCGCGTCACGAGACCTGTGTCGGCTGCCACACCACCGCTGCGGCGCTGCCGGTCGCCGGCGAGCCGATTCCTCATCGCGGGCCGACCGACTGCCTCGCCTGCCACAACTACCATGTCGGTCATGTGCGCTCGACCTGGGAGGGACGCGATGACTGACGAAGTCCGCCGCCCCCGCGCGAAAGACCGGCCCTTCAACCCCAACACCCGGCGGCTCGTCGCCCTCGAGCAGGAGATCGCCGTGCGGCGCGAGGCGCGCGAGTCGCGCCGCCTGGTCTCCCTGCGCGAGCTCGCGGAGGCGGAGACCGAAGAGGTCACCGTCACCCCGGAGAACGAGCGCCTCAGCGAGCTCGAGAAGCGGCTCGCCCAGGAGCGGGCGGCGAGCGAGGAGTACCTCGAGAAGATCCTGCGCCTCGCGCCCTGGAGCTCCCTGGTGCTCGGGCCCAAGGGCGGGATGCTCAAGGAGGTGCTGCTGCACCACACCCGGCGCCGCCGCTTCGAGCGCGGCGAGCTGATCCTGCGCCAGGGGGACTACGGGAACTCGGCCTTCTTCGTGCTGAGCGGCTCGGTGCAGGTCGTGCTCGAGCTGCCGGACTCGACGGGCGTCCCGACCCACCCGCCCGGGGTCTCGAAGGAAGTGCGCAAGGTCGGCTGGTGGCAGGCCTTCAAACGCTGGTGGCGCAGCCCCGGCCGCGAGCACCGCGACCTCTCGGTGCTGCGCCAGGAGTACCTGCAGGGCGGCCGTGACATCGAGCACATGCCGATCTTCGTCACCGACGTGCCGCGCGTGATCGAGCACAACCGCACCGTGCAGCTCGGTCCCGGCGAGCTCTTCGGCGAGATCGCGGCGGTGTCCCGCATGCCGCGCTCGGCGACGGTCTTCGCGGAGAGCGAGGGCGACGGCACCGAGCTGCTCGAGATCCGCTGGCAGGGCCTGCACAAGCTGATCCGGCAGCTCCCGGAGTTCAAGGAGCACGTCTACCTGATCTACCGTCGCAACAGCCTGCGCTCGCATCTGCTCGCGACGCCCTTCCTGCAGCGGGTCGGCCTGACCCCCTCGATCGCGGAGCGGGTGCGCAAAGAGCAGCTGTGGGAGCTGTTCGTCGAGGATCTCGGCTGGGAGTCGCTGCTCGGGGAGTCGATGCAGGGCAGCTCGGTGGTGCTGCCGGTCGTCTTCCAGCTGCGCGTCCTGACCGGACCGCAGGCGGACGACGTGCTCGTCCTCTACACCCGGCGCCGCGAGGTCGTCGTCGGCCGCCGGGAGGGGGCGGACCTGCGCATCCTCGCCGACAAGAAGATGTCGCGGAAGCACGCCGTCCTGCGCTACGACGACGACAAGCAGATCTGGTACCTCGGCAACCGCTCCCAGTACGGCACGCGGGTCGACGGCCACCACATCCGGGCCTGGATGCCGCTGCAACCCGGCCAGACCGTCCGCATGGGCGACACCGCGCTGATCTTCGAGCTGACGCCGTCCTCCCTGGCCGAGCTCGAGGCCCGGCTCGAGGCGGAGCAGACCTACGAGGTCGAGTCGATCGCGCGGCTCGAGGGCACGGCGGGCGTCGAGATCCGCGCCTACACCTGCAAGGGCAAGGACGGCCTGCCCGACGCCTCCGAGCGGGAGGGCGTGCACAAGAACCTGTCCCAGAAGGGCTCGTCCTGGAGCGTGATCGTCTTCACCGAGCCGCGCGGCGAGTTCCAGGTCTGGCGCTGGCGCCTGCCCCTCGACCTCGAAGAGGGCGCGCAGGGCGTGCGTGAGGTCGCGCTCGCGACCGGCGACGGACCGCCCGAGACCCTCGCCCGCGAGCTCTTCCGCACGCTGCTGCTCGAGCGCATCGCGCGCGACACGGAGTTCAACAGCTTCGGCGAGTTCGCCTGGACCCTCGCGGAGTCCGCCCCCGAGCCGGTCATCGCCTCGGAGGGCAGCTACCCGAATGGGGTCGTGCTGATGCGGACGGGCTTCGCGCGCCTGAGCGAACGCACCCACCGCAGCCAGCGTACCCTGCAGTACCTGCACCGGGGCGACAGCTTCGGGGTCGCGGAGATCGCGAGCAACTGGCTGTTCCGTCAGGAGCTGCAGGCGAAGGAGCGCGAGCCCGTCGCCTTCCGCCGCAGCCTGCACGCCCTCGGCTACGTCGACGCCCTGTTCCTGCCGACGCCGACCCTCGAGCGCTTCGTGCTGCCGGCCTACAGCGAGCAGGAGCTGCGCGCCCTCGCCGCGCCGCCGCCGCCCGCGGCCTCCGCCGTGCGCGGCGACGAGGGGCTGCTCGAGTTCCTGACCGAGCGCCGGCTGTACAACGGCACCGCCGCGATGGTCCTCGACCTCGACCGCTGTACGCGCTGCGACGACTGCGTGCGTGCCTGCGCCTCGGCCCACTTCAACAATCCGCGCTTCCTGCGCCACGGGCCGACCTACGGCAACCTGATGATCGCCAACGCCTGCATGCACTGCGCCGATCCGGTCTGCATGATCGGCTGCCCGACCGGCGCGATCCACCGCAGCGTCAGCGGCGAGGTGGTGATCGACGACCCGACCTGCATCGGCTGCTCGACCTGCGCCCACAACTGCCCGTACCACAACATCCGCATGGTCGAGATCCGCAACCAGCAGGGGGAGCTGTTGCGGGACGGCGACCACGTCCACCAGCGGGCGACCAAGTGCGACCTGTGCTACGACCAGCCGGGCGGCCCCGCCTGCGTGCGGGCCTGTCCCCACGACGCCCTGGCCCGCATCGACCTGACCGACCTGCACAGCCTGGGCAAGTGGCCGGAGTGAGGGGGCTGGCGGAATCGGGATCGGAATCCCCGCCTGAGGTAGGTGCGGGTTCACCCCCGAGCCTCTACCCTGGCTAGCGCCGGCCGGCCCCGCGCAGCAGCGAGTTCAGCTCGGTGATCGAGCGGCGGCGGAAGCCCCCGGAGCGGTTCGGATCGAAGCTCTGCTGGGCTTGCGGGGGCTGCGGCTGCTGGGCCTGGGCGGCAGCCTGCTGCGGCGGAGCAGGGCGGCCGTAGGTGCCGGTGGTCGCGAAGGTCCCGGAGCCCGGATCGGGCCGTAGACCCGGCCCGGAGGGAGCCTGGGTCGGGCGCTTGAAGACGGCGGAGAAGTCTTGGGCCGCCTCCATCATGTCGAGGGAGACCAGCTCCCACTCCATGCTGCCGAAGTAGTCGAGCACCTCCTGCAGGTTGCACCAGGTGCCCCGGGACTCGACGAGCAGGCGCCCCTCATGGATCCGATAGGGACCTGCGATCACGGTGTGCTGCCACTTCATCGCCCGCTCCTCCGCTGGTTGCCTACACGCTGATCGCCGTGACGGTCGCGGCGAGTCCGTCCTCGCCGCTGAGATCCCAGGCCAGCAGGAACAGCTGGCCCGCCCTGGCCAGGCCGAGGCTCTTGACCAGATGCCGCGCCAGGCCCGCTGGCTCGGCCATGTCCTCTTCGTTGACGCGCTGTGGGATCAGCCCCCAGTACAGGGCCATCCGCCGGCACTCCTGGTGGGAGGTGTGCGCGGCGACCACCGGCGCGGCGGGCCGCGACGCGGACACGATCCGCGCCATGCCACCGCTCGCCGTCGGGATGACGATCGCCCGCGCCTGCAGGTCGCGGGACAGCTGCGAGGCCGCGCGGGACAGCGCCAGCCCGAGGTTCTGGCGCGGGTCGGAGAGCCCGGGGCCGTCGCAGAGCTGGCCGAACTGGCCGTGCTTCCACTGGTACCCTTCGACCAGCCGCAGGCTCTTGTCGAGCGCCTCGACCGCCGCGACCGGGTCGACCCCCTCGGCGGTCTCATCCGACAGGAGGACCGCGTCCACCCCCGCCAGCGTGGCCGAGGACACGTCGCCGACCTCGGCCCGCGTCGGCTCGGAGGCGGTGACCATCGAGTCGAAGATCTGCGTGCCGACCACGACCGGGAGCCGCGCCTGCAGGGCCGCGCGGATCAGCTCCTGCTGCACGATCGGCAGCTCTTCCCGCGCGATCTCGGTCGCGAGCTCACCGCGCGAGATCAGGAGCCCGTCGGCGGCCTCCATGATCGGGCCGATGCCCTCCAGGGCGTCGAGCGTGCCGATCTTCGCGAGCAGCGGCATGCTGCCGTTCTCCCCGAGCGCGAGGCGCACGGCGACGAGGTCACGCGCCTCCCGGATGTCCGGGACCGCGAGCCAGTCGACCCCCGCCGCGGCGCAGACCGTGGCGTCCTCGCGGTCTCTGTCGCTCAGGCCCGCGGGAGCGGACACCGACGGCAGATGCAGGCGCTGGAAGCTGCGGAGCGCGCCGCCGCAGCGGACCCTGCAGCGCACCGCCTGCGGCTCGCTGGCGATGACCTCCAGCCGCATCTTGCCGTAGTCGATCAACACCTCGTCGCCGGCCTGCAGAGCGGCGAAAGGGACCGGGCCCAGGCAGGGCAGGCGGTCTTCGCCCGCCTCCGCGCCCAACGCGAGCTCGGCGCCGGCTTCGAGCGTACGCGGCGCGTCGAGCCGTCCGAGGCGGAGGCCTTTGCCGGCCAGCTCGGCGATGATGCCGACCACCCGCCCGGCATCGGCGGACAGCTGACGGACGGCCTCGACGACCGCGCTCAGTCGCTCGTGGTCGAGCTCGGGGTGGCCACAGTCGAGCTGGAAGAGCTCTGCGCCCGCCGCGATCAACCGCTGGATGGTCTCGACGTCGAGGCTGGCGGGGCCGAGGCTTGCGATGATCTTGGTCCGCCGCAGCTTGAGGACCACACGACTCAGGTCGAGGCTGTAGTGCTTCATGCTCCCTGGCTCCTGGGGCGCGGGAGATGCCGCGACGGATGCACGACACCGTGATGCAAACGTGAGCTGATCAGTCTAACAGAGCGGCCGCGTCCTGTCCGCAACGTTGTGCTCGCGTGCAGGGGATGATCCGTGGCAGAATGCTCCCTACGACTCCGACGAGGACACCCGATGGCGACCCGCGCATTGCTCCGTTTCTGCTCAGCATCCAACCTCGGCCCCGACCAGGGGGCCTACGTCGTCCAGCGCTTCAACGGCACACCGGACACCGTCGTTCCGCTCCTGCGCCGGGCGTTGCGCCGCTTCGGCGGCGACGCGGAGGACTGTCCCGAGGGCATGGCGACGCTGTTCATCGTCGAGGCGATGCGCTGGGCCGCCGCCCAGGAAGCGGAGCTGGGCATGGCGCATCCCGAGGACGTCGACCCCCTGGTCCACCCGGTGTGTCACGACGAGGTCGGCTGCGAGCTGACCTACACCGTGCTCGTGCGGGACGTCCGGCGGGACGGACGCTTCGAAGCGCAGGCGCGGCTGCGCATCGAAGAGGACGATGAGCTCCTCTTCGAGGGGGAGCTCGCGGACTGGTCCGACGAAGACGAGTAGGGAGTCGGAACACCCGATCGGAGGTCTTGCGTCCGGACTACCAACGTGACGAATGTGACGCACACCGGTCCCCGGGGGAACGAGGTGTTGTTGGCTTGTTGAGGCCCCCCGGTGGGGGACCACCGTGTCGCGTGCAGCCCTGCGGTGGTGTCGCAAACAGGGCTGCCACCCAACTCCTCTTGTGTAGCCTGCAGCCCTTGACCCTCACTCCTCGTGCCTCGGAGCGAGGGTCGGCGGGATTGCGTTACACGCCTGTGCGAAACATTCGAACACCTCGGCCAGCGCGGTGTCCTACCGGTATCATCCGCACCGAAGGAGCCGCGATGCGCACCCTGCCCGTCCTCTTCCTCTTCGTCGGTCTGCCCCTCGTGGCGGACAGCTACGCCCCGATGTTCGACTACCGCGTCGCCTGCCTCGACCTCGAGACCGGCGAGCTCGTCTTCGATGTCGCCCCCGGCCGGCTCGGCCGCCCGGCGCTCACTCTGCGCGGAGGCGCGCTGCTGGTCGAGGCAGGCGATGACGGGCGCTATGCCCTCGATCCCCGCGATGGCAGCCCCGTCGAGGCGCCCACCACCGGCCAAGAGACCGGACCCCTCCGCTCCCTGACCGGCAACCTGACCGGCGGCGGGCGGGAGTTCGTCTACAGCCGCGGCAACACCCGCCACCTCGTCGTCCGGGAGGACGGCCGCGAGCGCGTGCTGCAGCGCCTGGACGACTTCCCCTACGGCCTCTGCATCGCCGACGAGCTCGCCCTGTACACCTTCGCCGGCGGCGTCTCCTACCAGGACACCGGCGGCGGCGTCGTGTACGCCTGGGACCACCGCGCCGGCGCCCTGCGCTGGACCTTCCGCGCCGACGCCCACATCGACCTGGACCCGGCGGACTACACCACCATCGCGGTCGACGGCGAGCGCGCGCTGGTCTCGGTGCGGCAGTCGATCTTCGCCCTGCGCCTCGCCGACGGCGCCCTGCTCTGGCACACCGCGTTGCCGGCCCAGGAGATCCGCCGCTACGACAGCCCCTGGACGACCTTCGGCAGCGTCGACGGGAAGCTGCTGGTCGCCTGCTACGAGGACCTCTTCGCCCTCGATCCCGAGCGCGGCACCCTGCTCTGGCAGCACGACTGTGGAGCGTTCGGCCAGGCCCGGCCGACGGTCAAGGACGGCAGGGTCTACGTCGCGGTGCGCTGAGCCTCGAGCCAGGCCCCGGCCCGTTCGCGCTGGTTGCCCTGGAGCACGATGTCCGGCCCCTGCACGCTCGCCCCGCAGCCGAGGGCCTTGCCGAGGGCGCGGCCGACCCGCTGCAGGTCGTCGCCTTCGAGGCCGAGACCGCTGACCAGGGTGACGGTCTTGCCCTTGCGGCCCTTGCGCTCCTTGCGCAGGACGGGCTTCCCCGCCGCGGCGAGCAGCTCCGCCAGCGAGCGCTCGACCGGCGTCGCGGCTGGTGGCGGGGGAGTCGGCGCGACCTCGGGGACGTCCAGACCCGAGGCGCGCAACAGGTCGGCCAGGCGCGGCGCGGGCGCGTCCTCGCGTGGCGGGGGCTTCTTCTTCCTGCCCACGCTCAGGCGTCCGCGTCGGCCGGCGTCTCTCCCGCGGCCGCCTGGTCTGACGCGGCCTGGTCGGCGACCGCCTCCTTGAGCAGCAGGTTCACCCCCTGGCGGGGCAGGCCGAAGGCGCCGGAAACGCGGCGCAGGAGCTCGAACTCGGTCACCTTGAGCTGGCGGTCGGCGACGACGACATCGACGATCGCGCGGAACAGCGCGATCCGCTCCTCGGCGGCTTCGGGCGGATGGACGGGGACGTCGCCGCCCTGGGCGACGTCGCGCAGGATGGCGCCGGCGTCCTCGGCGGTCAGTCCCCAATCGGTCGCGAGGCCGCGCAGGACGCGCAGCTCGGCAGGGTGCAGCTCGCCGTCGGTCAGGGCCGCGGCGCAGATCAAGCGGAAGCGGGCGGTCACGTCCATGCTCGGATTTCCTGGGTTTTCCCCCAGGATAGGGGCCGGAAAAGAATAAGTCGAGCACGGAGGATGCGGATGCGGCAGGAATTGTGGTGCTTGGCGAATGACGCATACCTGAGCCAATAGCAAGGTC
>JAUIEM010000083.1 GCA_030428695.1 bacterium | reverse complement strand
AACGTGAAGTGGGAACCGAACCGAGCGCGGAGACTGTGCGGCACCTTCCGCGCGGAGGTATCCGCGTCACCACCTCCTACGGCGCGATCCAGTTCGGCCTGCCCCCCGAGACGATCAAGGACTCGATGGACCTCGGGCTGCAGGTCCCGACCACGTACGTCATCCCGACCCCGACCTTCAACCGCCAGCGCGGCGTCAGCGTCTCGGAGTTCGAGTTCCCGACCTACTTCAACTACTTCATCCTCAAGCGCAAGGTGCGCCTGCTGGTGCCCGACGCCAGCTTCGAGCAGCGCCTGCGGGCGATGTTCTACCAGGCGCTGTTCGGGCCGGACGGCGAGCCGGCCGACGAGGAGTTCGCGGAGGAGTTCCCCTACGACGCCCGGCCCTGCTTCCAGGTCGAGAGCCAGTACTTCCGCAAGGACCACGAGGGCAAGCGGCTCGAGATGGACGAGCTGGTCGAGTTCCTGCACTTCGCCCCTGACGGGGAGGTGCGGCTCGACGAGAACGTGTCCGTGCGCCGCGCGGACAGCTTCACGGTCATCGACGGGGGCGCGGTGCTCGCCGAGATCCCTCTGGCGGTGCGGTTGCCCGAGAGCCAGGAGGCGCCGATCTCCGAGACCGCCTTCGTCGCCCCGAAGTTCGGGATCACGATCCTCGGCGCCAGCCACGGCTTCGATCCGAAGGGCAAGACGACCGGCTTCGTGCTGTGGGTCGGGCGGCGCGGGCTGCTGGTCGATCCGCCCGTCAACTCGACCGACCTCCTCCGCGAGCAGGGAGTTCCGCCGAAGCTGATCGACGGCACCATCGTGACCCACTGCCACGCCGACCACGACTCCGGCACCTTCCAGAAGATCCTCGAGGAAGGGCAGATCGCGCTCTTCACGACGCCCTACATCCTGAAGTCCTTTCTGGCCAAGTACAGCAACCTGACCGGCATCGGCGAGGATCTCCTGCGCCGCACCTTCAGCTTCCATCCGGTCAAGATCGGCGCGCCGATCCGGGTGCACGGGGCGGAGATCTACTTCTTCTACACCCTGCACAGCATCCCGACCGTCGGCTTCGAGGTCTTCTACGGCAACAAGAGCATGATCTTCTCGGGCGACACGCTCTACGACCCCGAGCGGATCCGCGAGATGAACGCCCTCGGGCTGCTCAGCGACGGGCGGCGCGACCGGCTGCTCTCGTTCCCCTGGTACCACAGCGTCGTGCTGCACGAGGCCGGGGTGCCGGGCATCCACACGCCGGTCAAGGTGCTCTCCGAGCTGTCGGAGGACATCAAGGGGCGGCTGTATCTCGTGCACATCGCCGAGAAGGACATGCCCCAGGATCTCGGCCTGAAGAACGCCCGCACCGGCTTCGACAACACGATCCACATCGAGGTCGAGCCGCCGCGCCACCACGAGTCGATCGAGCTGCTCGACATCTTCTGCGACATCGACCTGTTCCGGAACTTCTCGCTCGCCCGCGCCCGCGAGATCCTCAACGCCGCGCGGCGGGTCAAGCACGCCCGCGGGACCAAGATCATCACCCAGGGGGTGACCGGCGACCGCTTCTACATCCAGGTCAGCGGGGTGTGCGCGGTGGTCCGCGACGGCAAGGAGCTCAAGACCTACCAGGCCGGCGACTACTTCGGCGAGACCGCGCTGGTCCTCAACAAGAAGCGCAGCGCCGACGTCGTCGCGCGCACCGACGTCGACCTGGTCGAGATCGACCGCTACGACTTCCTCTACCTCCTACGCGGCACCGACCTGATCCACCGCCTCAGCCACCTCGCGCGGATGCGCGAAGAGCGCAGCTGGCAGGTGATCTCGCTGAACAGCGCCCTGCGCGACCTGACCTCCGGGCAGAAGACGCAGCTGCAGTCCTACCTCGAGCCGAAGCAGGTCGAGACCGGGGAAGTGCTGTGGGAGGCCGGGGACCCCGCCCGCGAGGCCTACCTCGTCGACAGCGCCAGCCTGCTGCTCGAGTGCGCCGAGGCCGAAGGGGGGCTGACCTTCAAGACCGGCCACTTCGTCGGCGAGGTCGACGCCCTGCGCAACGGCGAGGCGCTGACGACCACCGTGCGGGTGATCGAGGGCGGGCGGCTGTTCGCGATCGCGAAGAAGAACCTGTGCGTGTTCTTCAGCGAGAACCCGGGGCTGCTGATCTGCTTCCTCGGCACGCGCTTCGTCGAGTAGGCGGCGCGGAAGGTGGGGACCCCCGCCTCTGCGATGCACGCCCTGCAAGTCAGTCGCCGAACAGCTCCTCGAAGTCCGGGCTCCCACGCAGCGCCTCGTAGGCGGGATGCTCCCGCTGGAAGTAGGCGAGCATCGCCTCGAGCTGCTCGAGCTCTTCCTGGGCGTTGACGTCGCCGCGCTGGAACACCGCCGTGCGGGCCGCGTCGCGCATCCGCCGCAGGGCCTCGATCCAGCGCCCCAGCCACGCCAAGGCGTCGGCCCGGGCCCGCTCCGACGCTTCCCCTTCGAGCTCCTCGATCGCCGCCACGGCACATTCGGCGGCCTGGGCCCAGAGGCCGTCGTCGACGGGCTCGAGGGTGGCGAGCGCGACAGCGAACAGCGGATAGGCGTCGACCGGACGCCCTTCGGACCAGCGCTGGGAGGCGAGCAGCAGGTGCTCCTCCGGGGTGGCGGGAAGGCGCTCGCCGGACAGCAGGTCCCCGCTGTCGAGCAGCATCCGCAGCCGGTCGCGCTCCCGCTGAAGGCCGCTCAGCTGGGCGCGGATGTCCGCGTCCGGCTGGGCGATACGGAGGTGGGACTCGACGGCACGGTCGAGGCTGGCGAAGGCTTCGGCGAACGCGCCGCGGCTTTCCTGGAGCATGCCGAGGCTGAAGGCCGTCATCGCGAGCTGCACCGCGTAGCTGCGGTCTCCGGGCTCGGCGGCGCGACAGGTCTCGAGCAGCGCGATGCTCTCGGCGAGGGAGCGCTCGGCCTCTTCCGCCTGCCCGAGCGCCTGCTCGGCCAGTCCGCGTTCCCGCAACGCCGCGGCGAGCTCGGCGGTGGTGGAGAGGGGGGCGTCCGCACCCGCGGCGAGAGCTCGCCACAGCTCGACCGCCTGGGCCTGGTGGGTGTAGGCCTGGTCGTAGCGCCCATGGACCATCGACGCCTGCGCAACCTCGCCGAGGAAGCCGAGGAGCGAGCGCAGCCGCGCCGGCTGCTCCGGGTCCTCGGCGACGAAGGTGGTGCTGAGCTCGAGCGCCTCCGCGAAGCGCGCGAAGCCGGCGTCGACTTCCCCCGCGGTCAACAGACGCTGGGCCTGACGCGCGTAGGAGTGCGCGGCGTCGGGCAGCGCCTGCTCGTTGTTCGCCTCGAGGGCGAGCAGGGCACGCCAGTGGTTGAGGGAGAGGGCGCCGCGGCGGAGAGCCTCGTCGCGCGCGCCGAGGGTCCAGAGCACCTCCGCCAGGGAGTTCGTGCCGACCGCCAGGCTGCGCAGGAGGTCGTAGCTCTCGGGCGTCTCGGCGAGCAGCCCGATCAGGATCTCCTCGGCCTCGACCAGGGCGTCGACCGCCTCCGGTGCGCGTCGCGCCGCGTCGAGGCGGCCGCGCTGCTGGAGGGTGATGCCGAGGTCACGGCGCCGGTCCGAGCTCTCCGGAACCTGGGCGACCAGCTCGCGGAAGATCGCGATCGCGTCGCCGAGCAGCGCGCGGGCGCGATCGACCTCGTCGAGGGAGGCGAGGTTCCGGGCCTGGTTGCTGATGTCGACGGCGAGCTCGCGGCGGGCGGTGACGCTGCTCGGATCGCGGCTCAACAGCTCGACGCGCAGCGCGACACATTCGGCGAACAGGACCTCCGCGGCAGCGGGCTGGCCGGAGCGGTCCTCCCACTCGGCGAGGAGGCGCAGGCAGCTGGCGAGGTTCTTGCGCCAGGTCGCGTTCGTGCTGTCGGTCACGCACAGGCCGCGCCACAGGCCGATCGACTCCTCGAGCAGCGCCCGGGCCTCGACGTGCTGCTCGCGGTCGAGGAGCACGTTGCCGAGGTCTCCGAGCACGCTCGCGAGGTCGCCGCGCAGCATCGCCGAGTCGGGCAGCCGCGCCGACTGCGCACGGCGCACGGCGAGCGCTTCGCGCAGGCACTCCTCCGCACGCACCAGGTCGCCGTCGCGCGCCGCGACCTGGGCGACCTGGCCCAGGGCGTGGGCGAGCATGCTCGGCGCGAGCGGATCGGCCGGCGTCGCGGCGAGGCGGGACCGCTCGATGCGCAGGGCCTCCTCCGCGGTGCTCCGCGCCAGCCCGAGGGCGCCACGGTCGACGTGCAGGGCGCTCAACCGTCGCAGGCTCGCGGACAGCGCCTGGACCAGGCGCAGATCGTCCGGCGTCTCTGCGAGCAGGTCTCGCAGGGCGACCACGCAGGTGTCGTGGCGCGCGATGGCGTCCCGCAGGCGGCCCTGGTGGAAGGCGACCCGGGCGCGTCCGCGCTGGGCGAGCGTGTACACCTCCCACCACTCGATGTCGCGGCGGGGGAGGTCTTCGAGGGCGGCCTGGCCCCGCGCGAGGTGTTCCTCCGAGCCGATCAGGGCGCCGTCGAGCTCGAACTTCAGGAGGCCGACGTTGATCTCCGCCCGCGCCCGGCCGAAGCTCGCGACGCCGTGGGCGGTGTCGGTCTCGAGCAGGCGCTCCCAGCCGTGCAGCGCGGTGGCCAGGAGGTCGCGGGCGACGCCGACGGCCTGACCGCTGCCGACCCCGCGCACCAGCCGCTGCTGCACCCCCTGCATCAGGTCGTCGAGGGCGTCGGAGGCGATGTCTCCGCGGGCGGAGGCGTACCGGCGCTGTTCCTCGACCCGCTCCTTCTCCGTCGCCAGGGCGAGGTTCTGGGCCTCGATGGTCGCGTTGCGGGACTCGACGCGCAGCTTCTCGTCGGCGAGCTCGGCGTTCTGCCAGAGCACCACGCTCAGCCCACAGGCCAGGCCGATGACCAGCGCCGCGATCGCCGCCCCCAGCCCGCGCCGCAGGCGCTGGCGGGCGCGCCGTTCGGCCCGCTGCGCGGTCCGCGCGTCGTGGACCTCGGCGGTCAGCGTGGCGTCGTCCGCGAGGTGGGCGAGCTGGGCCTCGGCGAGGCCGATGTCCCCGTGGCGCAGCGCTGCCCGGGCGAAGGCGCGACGGGCCTCGGCCTCGCCGCTCCGGGCGCGGGCGTTCGCTTCCCACAGCCGCCGCGCCTGGCGGAAGCCGGCGACGACCTCGGCGTAGCGCTCGTACAGGAGGGTGCGCGCGGCCGACTCCAGAGGATCATCCCCGCGCAGGCAGACGTCGAGCTCGCGTTGGGCGGCCGCCGTGATCGTGTGGCTCTCGCGATGGCGCAGGTAGCTGCGCACGCGCTCCTGCAGCTCGAGCACCGTCGGCCGCCCCGAGGGCCGCAGGCGCATCGCGTCGAGGCAGATGTCCTGCAGCTCGGGTGGGCCGGGCTCGGGGAACTCGACCGGCGCGCCGCTGACGACCCGGGCGACGACGTCGAACAGGCTGCGCCCGCGGTGCGGGGCGGAGCCGGTCAGGATCTCGTAGAGGATCGCGCCGAGCAGGTAGACGTCGGTCCAGGGGCCGATCTCGGCGCCGTTGCCCAGGGCGAGCTCGGGGGCCATGTAGCAGGGCGTGCCGCAGGGGATGGTGATCGTGCTCTTGTGCCGCACCCGGCTGTGCGGGTCGGGGCGTTGTTGGAAGTCGACCGCCAGCCCCCAGTCGAGGACCAGCACCTCGCCGAAGGCCCCGAGCATCACGTTGCCGGGCTTGAGGTCGTTGTGGACGATCGAGCGGCTGTGGGCGTAGGCGATCGCGTTGCAGACCTGCAGCAGCACGTCGAGGTGGAACAGCAGGTCGCCCTTCTTCTCGCCGCGCAGGAGGTCCTTCCAGGTCGAGCCCTCGACCAGCTTCATCGCCAGGAAGAGCTCGGCGTCCGCGTTCTCGCCGAGGGAGTAGACCGGCACGATGTTCGGATGCTCGAGCCGGCCGTTGACCACCGCCTCGGCGAGGAAGGCCTCGCGGCTGTCGTTGCCGGCGGCGAGCTGCGGCTTGAGCTGCTTGAGGGCGACCTCGCGCTCGAGCACCTCCTGGCGCGCGCGGAAGACCTCGCCGTTGCCGCCGCGGGCGATCAGGGCGATCGGGGTCGGACGCTGCTCGAGCGCGGTGCGCGGGCGCACCGGCGGGACGTAGCCGTCGCGGAAGGTCGCCGCGAGGTCGAGGCTGTCGAGGTCCCGGGCGCCGAGGGTCTTCGTCCACAGCTCCTGGGTCCTGCTCAGATCCTCCCCCTGGGTCTCGGTCTCTTCCATCGCCTCCCCCGGGGGCTCGCGCTGCGGCCTACTCGCTCGCGCGCCGCTCCAGCTCGGCGCGCAGCCGAGCCAGCTCCGCCTCGGCGCGCTCGGCGCGGGCGCATTCCTGCTCGGCGCGGGCGCGTTCCTGCTCGGCGCGGGCGCGTTCCTGCTCGGCGCGGGCGCGTTCCTGCTCTACGCGGGCGCGTTCCTGCTCGGTCAGCTCCGCCTGGGTAGGCAAGGGCTTCGCGGAACCCGACCGGTAGAAGCGCAGATGTCCGTCCACGGTCCCGAGCAACAGACCGAGCTGCTCGCTTTCCAGCCGTCCCTCCGCATCCCGTTCGAGGGACTGGTACACCCCATCGTGAAGCCGGAACCCGCGCAGCCGCTCCGGGATCCACTCTCCCCGCAGGTCGAAGAGGAAGTACTCCGCCACGCCGAGGTCGTCCCGGTAGCGGGCCATCTTGTCACCGAGATCGTGGAGACGCGTGCTGCGCGAGGAGATCTCGAGCACGAAACACGGCCGCCGGTCCCCCTCCAGCCACACCTTGAAGGTGTCGCGACTTCGACCCGACACACCCCGCACGAGGTAGCAATCCGGGGAGACGACCGCACGCGGATCGCCCTCACGGTAGTACACGAAGTTGTTGCCGGAGACGTAGGCCGGCGTCCCCTCGAAGTGCCGGCGCAGCACATCGATGGCGTAGTGCATCAGCTCGTCCCGCTGCGCATCGCTCTCCGCGATCGGCTGACCATCGCGCACCGAGTACTCGACCTCGACCTCCCGCACGTGCGTTGTCCTTCCCGTTCACTATGCAGATGCAGTGTAGAGGAAGACGGACGCGCGGACCAATCCTGCGTCGCGCGTTCGGGAGCGATGGGGGTGTCCACACCCATACGACGGGCGGGGGTAAAGAGGCCGTCTCACGAGTCCAGTCACGTACGCCTTCTCCCGCTTCGCGGGAGGGGGTAAACCCCTCCCCTACATTCGGATAGGACCATCAGCCCAAGCGAGGCGTGGCTCGTATGCCGCACGTCCGAGATCACCCGTGGGGTGCGTCGGAATCCAATGTAGGGGAGGGGTTTACCCCCTCCCGCCACAGGGTTGGGGACGTGCGTCATCGGGTTCCGTGAGACAGCCTCGTAAACCCCGCCCGTGCCGGCGTGCGGGGTTCATCGGCCCCCCTACTCCCCCCGCAGGATCCGCGCCGCCGCCGCGCGCAGATCTTCCGGCCGGGCGTCGACCAGGTCCGGCAGGCTGCGCGCCCCCAGCGCCTCGGCGAGCTGGATCAGCGCCGCGGCGGCGGCCTCGGCGACCGGCGGCAGGGTCGCCCCGGGAGGCGCGGCGAGCACCTGGCCGCGCAGGCCGCAAGCGACGGCCAGGGCATCGAGCGGGAAGTCCCCGGCGACGGCGGCGAGCAGCGCGACGGCCTCGGCCGCGACCAGGTCGGCGGTGCCCTCCCGGACGAACAGCAGGCGCGCCGCCGCGCGCTCCTCCTCGGCCGCGAGGTAGGCGTCGGCGAAGGCGCCGCGCCGGGCCGCGTCGGACAGGTCGCGCCAGCCCTCCCAGAGCGGGCCGTAGCGCCGCCAGCGCAGGACGTCCTTGGCGGTGACGAGCAGCGCCGCGTCGACATCCTCGCCGGGAGGACCGGCGAGCAGCGCGTCCAGCCGGGCCTGGGCGGAGCGCAGCTCGGCGGTGCGGGCGAAGAACATCTCCTCGGCCCGGCGCACGACCGTGTCCCGCCGCCGGAACAGGGTCGTCCCGTGCACCTCGATCGGCACGAGCGGCAGGCCTCCCTGCCAGGCCCCCATCCGCACCCGGTAGCCGAGCTCGTCCTCGAGCACCACCTCGAGGATGTCGACGGCGTCGTAGCCCTGCGGTCCGAGCGGTGTCGTCACCTCGAGCCCGCGGCGCCAGCTTCCGACCCGCACCACCCGCAGCCCGGGGAGCTCCTCCCCGGCCGCCGCCCCGACGTAGCGCGCGAGGGGACCGGGGCCGAGCAGCACGAGCTCCTCATGGCCGGCCAGGGCCCCGCGCAGGGTGCTGGCGAGCTGGGCGAGCGAGGTGTCGAGCCCGGCCTCGGCGAGCGCCTGGACCAGCGCCGCCCGCGCCTGGCCCTGGGCCTCACGCAGGGGCGCGAGGTCGAGCGCGGTCGAGTCCGCCGCGGCCGCCTCGAGGGCGAGCTTGATGTCCCAGGTGCGGTACAGCCAGCGGCGGCTCTTCTCGACCAGCAGGCGCGGATCGGGCCGCACGGTCGGTGCGAGAGTATCCGGAGGAAGCGCCGGAGCCGCCGCCGTGGTGTCCGCCACCGGACCGGGGCGAGGCGGCCGCGCGTGGGGGTTCCGGCAGCCGAGCAGAGCGCAGAACAAGAGGAGGAAGACGCGAGGAGACACCGGAATCAGAACGCGCTGAACAGGATCGAGGTGAACTGGGAGATCGGCGCCTGCTCGCGGGTGTCCTCGATCGACTCCCGCAGCTCGACGATCGCCCGCTGGGCCTCGGTGATCACGTCCCGCAGCTCGTCCCGGGCGGCCGTGTCGTTGATCAGCATGCCGAGCGGCCCCTGCGAGCCGCGCAGGCTGCCGACCAGCGAGCGCAGCTCGTCGACGGTGCCGCGCGCGTCGTCCGCGAGCTCTTCGTCGTTGAGCAGCAGGGCGATCGCGCCGTTGCCGTTGTTCGCCTTGTCGACGATCTCCCGCGCGCCGCTGCCGACCCCGCGCAGGTCGTCGGCGAAGTCCTCGTCGCGGATCAGCATCGTCACGGCGCCGGGCCCCTCGTCGATGTTGTTCGCGACGCTCTTGACGTCCTCGACCACCGCGGCGAGATCCTCGCCCATCTGCTCGTCGTTGATCAGCCGCGCGACCGGGCCCGAGCCGTTGTTGACCTTGTCCGCGATCTGGTTCAGGTTGTCCGCGAGGGTCTGCAGGTCGTTGTACAGGTCCTCTTCCCGCAGGATCTTGCCGAGCGTCCCGCGCCCCGCCTCGAGGTCGGCGGCCAGCCCGTCCAGGGTCGCGGTCAGGTTCTCGACGTTGTCGAGGATCTCGTCGACGTGGGCGGTCCAGGCCGGCTCATTGATCAGGGTCGGCAACAGCCCGTCCCCCTCGTACAGCCGGTTGACCACATCCTCGGCGCGCGCGACGATGTTCCCGAAGCTCTCGCGGTTCTCGTCGACGACCTCGCTGAGATCCTTGAGGAACTCCGGCGCCGGCGAGCCGACGAGCTTCTCGTAGTCCGCCTCCGGACCCTGATCGCCCTGCTCGATGTCGACGAACTTCCCGCCGAGCAGGCTGAGGTCCCGCACCAGGATCGAGTAGCCGCCCTCGCCGGTCTGCGGATCGCCGGTCAGCAGCTCGACCTCCGGCTGCACCTTCAGCACCGCGGCGACCTGGCCGTCCTGCGACAGGTCCAGGCTCTGGACGATGCCGACGTCGAGGCCCGCGATGCGCACCTTGTTCCCGGTGCGCAGCCCGCGCACGTCGCTGAAGGTGACGTGCAGGAACTTCCGCTCCGCCCCGAAGTCGACGTTGCTCGTCACGGCGGTGATCGTCAACAGCACGCCCATCGCGAGGAAGAACAACAGGCCGACGACGAAATCGCGCTTCATACCAGGGCTCCCGCGGCGCCAGCCGCCATCAAAACGCGCTCAACAGCGCGATACCGAACTGGTTGGGCTCACCCCGCTCGCGACCGCGCACCAGTCCTTCGCGCGCGTCGTCGAGCTGTTGCCGGGCCTCGAGCAGGAACTCGTGCACCTGCTCGGTCAGGCTCTGGTCCGCGATCAGCCGGGCGAAGCTGACCTCGGTGGTGTCGAACTGGCCCGCCTGCACCTGGCGCACCTCGGCGAGCACGCTGGACAGCTGCTCCCGGGTCTCGGCCAGCCCGCTGCCGAGGTTCTCGACGAAGCCCGGCGTCTCGAGCAGCTCGCCGAAGCCGTTGCCGCCGGCGACGATCGTGCCGATGTCCCCGCGCAGCTCGGCGACGTTCCCGCGCCACTCGTCGGCGGTCTCGGCCGCGCGCAGGAACTCCGCGAAGCGCCCGTCCTCGCCGTTCGCGTCGGCGAGGAACTCCGCCGCGTTGCGCAGCGAGATCGCGAGCGACTCGCCGCGGACCTCGTCGAAGGCCCAGCTGTCGTCGCCGAGCAGGTCGGCGATGCGCTCGTTGACGTCGGCGATGCCCTCGCGCAGCTCGATGTACTGCGAGTCGGAGCTGAGCGCCTCGCCGAGAAAGCCCTCGCCGGCGCGCAGGTCCCGCAGGTCCTGCAGGGTCTCCGGCAGGCTCTCGGAGAGCTCTTCGAGCCGGCTCTGGAGCACGTCGCGCTCTTCGTACATCGCCAGCGCCTGGCCGAAGCCGCCGCCGCGCTCGATCTCGAGCAGGCTCTCTTCGGCATTGCTCAGCCCGGAGCGGATGTCCTGCCGCAGCCCGGAGAAGGACTCGGTCAGGTTGGCGGCGGTGTTCGGGTTGACGTCGCCGGTGAGGTTCTGTTCCTCTTCGTTGGTCAGCGGCGTCCCGTAGCCGGGGTTGAGGTCGACGAAGGGGATCGCGATCAGGCCGCGGGAGGTCACGCTCGCGCTGTAGCCCTCGCGCATGCTCCAGTTGCCGAGCACCTCGCAGAACACCCGCACCGTCTGGCTCTCGTTGCGGCCTTCGGGGAACTCGATGTACTTGACCTCGCCGACCTGCATCCCGAGCAGGGTCACGCTCGCCCCCTCTTTGAGGCCCTTGACCTCGGGGAAGGCGATGACCAGCGTACGCTTCTGCAGGGTGGTCCAGCCGAGGGTCTCGTACATCGAGACGACGAAGCTCAGGATCCCGAGCAGGATGATGATGAACACCGTGTAGTCGCGCGCCTTCACCTAGTCGTCCTCGTCGCCGGGATCGGCGTAGAACTTCGACAGGTCACCGCCCCCCTGGCCGGTGATCGGCCCCTCGGCGTTGCCTTCGATGAACTGCCGCACGTAGGGGTTCTTCGTCGCGCGGATCTCGTCCGGCGTCCCGGTCTCGAGCACCCGGCCCTGGTAGAGCATGCAGATCTGGTGGCCGACGGTGTAGGCGCTCTCCATGTCGTGGGTGACGACGACCTGGGTGACGCCGAGCTGCTCGTGCATGTCGACGATCATGTTGTTGATCGTCGCCGCGATGACCGGGTCGAGGCCGGAGGTCGGCTCGTCGTAGAGGATCAGCTCCGGGTCCCAGATGATCGCGCGGGCGAGGGCGACGCGCTTGCGCATGCCGCCGGAGATCTCCGCCGGCATCAGGTCCGGCGCATGCCCGAGGCCGAGCATGTTCAGCTTCTCCATCACCCGGGAACGGATCTCCTTCTTCTTCATCTTCGTCAGCTCGACCAGCGGCAGGGCGACGTTGTCGAAGACCGTCATCCAGTTGATCAGCGCCCCGGACTGGAACAGCACCCCGAGCCGCCGCCGGATCGGCGTCAGCTGTTTCTCGCTGAAGCGCCCGATGTCGACGCCGTCGATCAGCACCTCGCCCCGGTCGGGCTGCATCAGACCGACCATGTGCTTGAGGCTGACGCTCTTGCCGGTGCCGGAGCCGCCGATCAGGCAGGTGGTCTGTCCGCGGGGCACACGCAGAGTCATGCCGCGCAGGACGTTGCGTCCTCCGAGCTCTTTCCACACGCCCTTCAGCTCAACTTCGATCAATTGTAGAACACCGCCGTCATGAAGAAGCCGAGGATGATGATCAACAGGTAGCTGATCACGACCGCCGAGCGCGTCGCCCGGCCCACTCCCATCGCCCCGCCCGTCGTGCGCAGCCCCTGGGCGCAGCCGACGGTCGCGATGATCAACCCGAACACGATCGACTTGGTCATCCCGGTCCAGACGTCCTTGAACACCAGCGTCTCGACCGCGACGTCGTAGTAGACCCGAAAGTCGACGCCGAGCTGGGTGTAGCCGATGATCGCGCCGCCGAGGCTGCCGACCACGTTGGTGATCGCGGTCAGGGCGGGCGTCATCAGCAGCATCGCCATCAGCCGGGGGAAGACGATGAAGCGGGGCACGTCGATCGACATCACGTTGAGCGCGTCGATCTCCTCGCTGACCTTCATCGTCCCGACTTCCGCGGCCATCGAGCTGCCGACCATCGCGCCGAGGATCGTCGCGGTCATGAACGGCCCGAACTCGCGGAACATCACGACCGCCACCAGGCCGCCGATCACGTCCTGCTGGCCGAAGTCGCGCAGGGTCAGGCCGGCCTGCAGGGACAGGATGAAGCCCGAGAAGGTCGCGACGACCAGGGTCACCGGCAGGGTGACCACCCCGCACAGGTACATCTGGTGCAGGATCACCCGGAACTTCGTGAAGAAGCTCGGCAGCCGCGCCAGGCTGACCAGCATCAGGTTGAGGGAATAGCCGGCGCCGTTGACCGCGCTGACCACGGTGCGCCCGGTCGCGGTGATCATGGCTGCACCTCCTCGGCGATGTCGTCACCGAAAGGAATCCAGAACAGGCGGTAGGCGTCCCGGTCGCCGCGGGTCCGGTGTTCCCACAAGCCGCCGAGCACCGTCAGCCACGCGCCGCGGCCCTCGACCTCGCCCCAATCGGTCGCGAGCGGCCAGATGCTGGCCGAATAGCCCAGATCGTCGTAGAGGCTGGAATACAAGCCCCAGAGCACCCGTGTCAAGACGCTGCCGTCCTCCTGCCGGTCTTCATGGTAGACCCGGAACAGGGGATCCCAGATCGCATCGAAGCCCTCGGGATCCTTGAACCACAGGGGCGACAGGATCGAGACCGAGACGTCCCCGTCGCGCTCCTTGCGGTATTTGAACAGCGGCCAGAATTTGATCTCGGTGCGGTCGGTGCCCGCGTACGGCCCGGTCAGGTACTCGTAGTGGTAGTGCCAGTACAGCGGGATGAACCAGAACCGCTCCTCCTCGGTGTGCTCGCGGCGGATGCGGTCGTAGCGCTGAAAGGGCCACAGCGCGAACTGCAGGTATTTCTGGTCGGTCTCGCGGATGCCGAACAGCGGCCAGAAGAAGGTCTTGCTGTACTTGACGCCGCGCGCGATCTGGAAGAAGGGGAAAGGCGCGCGCAGCTCCCACTGCTCGCCCTCTTCGTATTCCTCCGAGAACCAGCGGAACAGGGGCCACAAGATCGTGTGGTCGCTGGTGTGCTCGCTGAGGACCTGGCCGTAGAACGGGAACAGGAAGTGGGTCTCGCGCGGGTACGGGGAGTTCATCCCGTTGATGTTGTGGGTCCAGAGCGGCCACATCACGAAGCTGCGGTCGTAGACCTGGTTCCCGTCGAGGTCGTGCTTGGTGTAGTTCCCGTAGAAGGGCCAGATCCGCCAGCCGGCGTGCCCGTCCCCCTCGACCCAGTTGATCATCGGCCAGAGCACGTGCTGGCTGATGAAGCCCTCGTCGCGGAAGCGCATGTAGATCGTGCCGCCGCGGAAGCTCAGCTCATCCTTCCCGAACAGGTTGCGGAGGTCACCCCAGAAGAAGTTGCCGAGGTAGGGGCCGCCGTCCGACGAGCTCCCCCAGCACACCAGGGGGAAGAGGAAGCCGCGGGTCTGGGGCAGGCCGTTCGGGTCGAGGTCGGTCTTGTTGTAGACGAGCGGGAAGAGCTGGAAGAAGCTCTCCTCGCCGAGGGTCTTGTACAGCCCGAACGGCCACAGGAAGCGGTAGATCTCCTCGCCGGTGGCGACGTCCTGGGTGTAGCGGAACAGGCCGATCGGGACCGTCTCGTCGACGAAAGTGCTGTCCGAGGTCGCGCCGTAGAAGGGCAGGAAGTCGGCCCGGAACTCCCCCGGCGCCGTGTGCAGCGAGTTGCAACCGACGGCCATGCAGCACAGCGCGGCGAGCAAGAGGTCGACCGGTTTGGCGTGCATAGGGGTGGCGTCTTTCGTCGGGAGGCCGCGATTCTACGGACACGCGCGCCGGGGGTCAAGGCTCCCGAGGCTGGCCGCAAAGCCTGTGCCGGGGTCTTCAGCCCCCGGCGGTGAAGCTCCCCGCCACGATGGTGATGTTGTCGTGGCCGCCCCGCCGGTTCGCGGTGTTCACCAAGCCGTCGAGCACCTTCTCGAGGTCGCCCTTGCCGCGCTCGAGGCGCTCTTGCAACTCGATGTCGGCGACCATGTCGGTCAGCCCGTCGCTGCACAGGAGGAAGACGTCCCCATCCTCGAGGGCGACGATGCGCACGTCGGCCTCGACCTTGGGGCGGGTGCCCATCGCCTTGGTGATGTACTTCCGCTTGCGCGTGCGCTTGCGGTCTTTCTCGGGCAGGCGCTTCTTGTCGATCTGGTCGGAGTAGATGCTGTGGTCGGCGGTCTGCACCTCGAGTTTTCCCCCCCGGAAGAGGTAGGCCCGGCTGTCCCCGACGTGGCCGACGGCCACCCGCTCGCCGAACACGCACAGGAACACCACCGTCGTGCCCATGCGCTTCTTGGCGGTCGCCTCGCTGGCGTTGTGGGTGTAGATCTTCGTGTTGACCTTCTGCACCCAGTCCTTGAGCGCCGCGCGGATCAAGTCATCGCCCAGGCTGGAGCCGGACTGGAGCTGTTTGTCGGCGAACTCGGCGACCGACTCGACCGCGAGCCGGCTGGCCACCTCGCCCGCGGAGTGGCCGCCCATGCCGTCCGCGATGATCACGAAGCGACCCTCGGGATCGACGTGGTGCGAGTCTTCGTTGTGGTTTCGCCGCTTTCCTACGTCCGTGCGGGCAAAGAACCTGGCTTGAATCTCAAGTCTCCTTCCGGGGATCGGAGGCCGCGACCCGGTGAGCGGCGGGGCTCATGGTTCGCTCGGTTTCGCCGTCGACTCCAGAATACCATCTCTGTACGTCAGGTATAGCAGACCGCCGCTCAGACTCCAGAACAGCATCAGAATGTGCAGGAGGAAACACAGCTCCGCGCCGTTGGTCGGACCGAGGTCGACCGCCGCGAACTCGAACAGCTCTGCCCACGCGATCTCCCCGGTCCCCCAGCTCCCGAACGAGATCGGCAGGGCGTTGAGGAAGAGCCCGATCGGGATCAGGTACAGGTAGTCGACCACCCGCGCGGGGACCTCGAGAGCCCAGGCCAGGCACACCACGCCGAACAGCATACAGCCGTGGGTCAAAAAGCTCAGCCCGAACGCGGCCGCGACCTTCCCGGGGTGCTCCCGGTACATCGTGCTCGCCTTGTCGAGGCTGCGGAAGGCCGCCGGCAGACGCGCGAGCAGACGGGTGACCGGGGGGATGGTGCGGAGCCAGACGCTGCTCGCCAGCCACGCCGCGGCGACCATCGCGAACAGCAGCGCGAACACCCCGCCGACCAGGACCTGCACGGCGGGCTGATCGAAGCGGCTCCACATCGGGTAGGAGGCGAAGCAGGCGATCGCGATCAGCGCCATCAGCCCGATGTAGCGGTCGACGAACACCGTCAGGCCGGCGCGGGCCCGGGCCTGGGGCGAGCTCTTGACGACGTAGTAGACCTTGATCAGGTCGCCGCCGACCGCGCCGAGGCTGAAGTTGTTGAAGAAGTTGCCGACGTGATTGAGCTGGAACACCCGCCACAGCGAGACCTCGAAGCCCGCGGCCCGCAGCAGCAGGCGCCAGCGCACCGTGTTGATCAGGGTCGGCATCGCCATCGCGACGAAGGCGAGCACGAGCAGCTCGAGGCGCGCGCTCAGCCGCGCGAGGTGGTCGAAGTCGATCATCCCGCTCAGGAAGATGAAAGCCATCAGGCCGATCGCGAGCAGGATCTTGATCAGACCGAGAATGCGCCCGCGGAGCCGGGCCCGGGCCTGCGAGGGGCCGGTGATCAGCTCGACCGGAGCCGCATCGGCCGCAGCTCCGCGGGGGTCCGCTCCGGGCGCGGGCGTATCCGGGGACGCGTCCGCGGGCTCTGCTTCCCCTGGCTCCTCCTCGCCCGGAGACCCCGGGTCCTCAGCCCTCTCGCTCATACCACTCCTGCCATTCCCGGGCGATCGGGGGGAAGGTCTTGCCGGACAGGCGCCGCAGGGCGTCGTTGATCACGAATCGCACCCGCGACTCCTCGAGCTCGAGCATGTCGATCAACACGGGGATCGCGGCCGGATCCCCGATCCGCGAGATCGCGTTGACCGCCTCCCGGCGCACGTCCTCGCTCTCGTCCATCGACCCGACCCGCAGGAGGTCGGTCAGCAGGCCCGCGACCTTGCGCTTGCCGGCGGCCGAGGCCGCGACCTGGCGGACCCGCTCGTGGGGGTCGCGCAGGCGCTGGCGCAGCAGCTCTTCGATGTGCCCGGGCTGGTAGGCGCGCAGGACCTCGGTCGCCGTCGCGCGCACGGCCGGGTCGGGGTCGTCGAGGACCTTCTCGATCGCCTCGATCGCGGCGGCCGCCTCGTCCTCGGACAGGTCGGGACGCCTCGCGCCGAGCTCGGCGACGGCCTCGCGACGGGTCTCGGCGTCCTCGTCACCGGTCTCGACGATCAGCTCTCCGGTGCTCGCGCAACCCACACAGAGGACGGCGAGGAGCGCGATCAGGCGAAGCGGTGACGGCGATCCTTTTCGCGGCAGGCGTAGGGGCATTGCATCGTCCATGGGCAGTTGAACTGACAACCCTGGTGGCGGGCGAACCAGGACAGGGGAGCTTCGCCGTCCTCGGCGTCGCGGAAGTAGCGGCTGAGCATCTCCGCCGCGCGCAGATAGCCCTCGGTGGTCGAGAGATAGTGGGTCGGGACGAAACCGAGCCTGTAGGCGGACTCGATCGCGACCGGATCGGGCACCGCGCTGAGCAGCGCGGAGCCCGGCGGATCCCACAGGCCGAGCGTGCAGCCCTCGCGCACCGCCCAGACGATGCCCGGACCGAGCCGCTTGCCGACCAGCTCGGAGTCGAGACGCTCGGCGAGCTCGCGCGCGCTCTTGGCGTGCTGGAAGTCGAAGATCCCTCCGTCGGTCAGGCGCTTGAGGGCCGGCAGGTAGAGGAGGGTCGCGAACAGATCGGAGAGCGGGGCGTTCGCCTTGTCCTGCTCGCACAGCGCGAGCATCTCGCTGAGCGTCTTGTCGCCGGCGTAGAAGGCCGAGAGCGCCCCGGAGTCATTGAGCAGGCGGAAGAAGGCGATCTTCTGCTTCGTCGTCGCCTCGCGCCCGAGGACGCCGGCGGCGAACAGCAGCGAGAAGAACAGCGTGTACTTGTCGTCGCTCTCCACGAGGCCGAGGGTCTCGGCGGTCACCTGCGACCGACCCTCGAAGCTCTTCCACCAGCGCATGATGCGCGCCTTGTTCTTCAGCAACGCGGGGCTCGGCGACTCGATGTAGGCGGTCGCCTCGAGCTCGTGATCGCCGCGGGTGAACGCCAGGGCCTGCTCGACGGTCGGGCGGCTCTTGTCGGTCAGGATGGTCTTCAGCTTGCCGAAGACGTTCGGGAAGACCGGCTCCTCGACGGGCTCGGGAGGCGCCGGCGCCTCTTCCACCTCGCTCTCCGCCTCGATCGGCAGCTCGTCCGTCGAGGGCAGCACGTCGGCCTCATCATCGGCCACGGCGGCCGCGACCGCCCCGGGCTCGAGGGCGACCGACTCGCGGCGCGGGCGCTTCGGCGCGGCGGCCTTCTTCTTGGTCTTCTTCTTCGACTTCTTCGCGGACCGCCGGGGGCGGGCCGGCTCGGGCTCGGGGAAGGCCTCGGGGCCGGCGTCGAAGTCGTCTTCCTCGTCGTCGTCGCCGACATCCTGGGCGTCGTCGATCGCCTCGTTGATCTCGCCGAGCAGCTCCTCGAGGTCCTCGAGCGGACGGCTGAGCGTCAGGCTCAGGCCGGTCACCGCCGCGGGGCCGTCGGAGAGCTTCGCGAGCAGCGCCTCCTCGTTCGGATCGAGCCCGCGATGGTCGATCGCGTCGGGCTCAGGAGGCAGGTCGAGGCCCTCTTCATCGAGGTCTTCGCCGAACTCGTCGAAGTCGTCGTCGTCCTCTTCCTCGGGCTCGGGCTCGGGGGCGCGGACCGTCTTCTTTTTCTTCTTCTTCGGCGGGGGCGCGTACTCTTCTTCTTCCTCTTCGTCGTCCTCGTCGTCGTCCTGGTCCAGCAGCTCTTCGTCAGGGATGCCCTTGACGTACTCGTAGGTCTCCATGCCCTGCTCGGTCAGCTTGAGACGGAAGCCGACGAGGGTCATCACGCCGAGGATCTGCATCCAGCGGACCCAGACCTTGAGCTGGGTCAGATTCGGCCGAGCGCCGTGGAAGATGCTGCTCTGGATCCGCTTCATCAGCTCGTTTTCGGCGAGGTAGCCGTCCTCGAGGTTGGTGAAGACGAACTTGGCGAGGTAGCCGTTCAGCTCGATGAAGCGGTCGACCAGCAGGCCGCTGAAGTCGTTCTCCCCCTGGGAGCGAGCCTTGTTGACGGTCTCGGCGTCGATCGCGAGGATGCGCCGTCCGTCTTCGGTCATCGTCGGCCCGTAGTCGAGCTCGGCGTCGGACTTGATCTTGTCGATCTCCTCGAGCAGCTCCTGGCCGAACTCGCTGAACTTGATCTTGCGACCGATCTTCGCCCCGATCAGCAGATTGAAGAAGTCGATGGCGTCGCGGTTGAAGATCTTCTTCATCCGCAACCACTTCTGGTACTTGCGTTTGGTCGGGGAGGCCTGGAGGAACTTGAGGTAGTCGCGCAAGAAGTCGAGGTAGCGGTCGTTCGACCACCCGTCCATCAGGATAAAACCGAGATACTGCACGGTGCTCCGCTCCGCTGCGCAAGGCCCTGAGCCCCATAGCATAGGTCGAGCCGAGGCCCCGTGTCAATGGCAACGCCCACCCGCCTGTGGAACCCATCCGGTACGTTCCGAAGCGTTGCGGCACACCGTGGGACGAATATTGACGAAGAGAAGCGAGCGGGCGGGTGGCGCGCGATTTGCGTTTCCTTTGGAGGATCACCTTCGATGTGAGACGAGTGATGGACAACGCCTTCGCTACGCCCTATCCGCCGTCCCCCACCCGCTACTTCCGCAAGGGAGTCTATCTGCTCCCGCCCTCGGCGGGCGAGAGCGGGCGGCTGCCGAGCCCCTGCCGGCCCCTGCCCTGGTTCACCCGCGCGCAGCTCGCGGGCTTCCACGCCTACCTGCGCCGGCCGACCCCGGACTTCTGGAACGCCGAAGAGAGCGGCCTGATGCAGGATGCCTACGTGATCATCGACGGCTGATCAGCGCATGTCAGTCGGCGCGCAGCGCGTCGATCGGATCGAGGCCCGCCGCCCGCCCCGCCGGATACAAGCCCGCGAGCACGCCGACGATGCTCGCGAAGATGGGCGCTCCGACCCACAGCCACCAGGGGAAGACGAACACCGAGTAGCCCTCGAGCGCGGCCGCGGCGTCGATGGTCTGCTTGGCGACGATGTCCCCGATGGTGCCGAGGCCGACCGCCGCGAGCATCCCGAGCAGGCCCCCGATCAGGCCGATGCCCGCCGCCTCGGCGGCGAACAGCCGGCGGATGGTGCCGCTGGTCATGCCGAGCGCCTTCATCACCCCGATCTCGCGTGTGCGCTCGCTGATCGCCATCAGCAGCGTGTTGACGATGCCGAGGGTGGCGACCAGCAGGGACAGGAGGCCGACCGAGGACATCACGAGGTCGACGACCAGGAACACCTGGTTGACCTCCTGCAGCCCGTCGCTGACCGAGCGGGCGTTGAGGTCGAGGCGCGCGATCTCGCGCTTGATCGTCTCGACATCGACCCCCTCCGCGAGCCGCACCTGCGCCTGGAAGCCGATCTTCGCGTCGGACAGGAACTCCGACTGGCCGCTCTGGTAGCGTCCGATGTTGCGGCCCAGGGCGACGCTGGGGAAGACCATGCGCGACAGGGGGCTCTTCTCCGACAGGCCGACCACCGTCGCGCGGAAGGCGCGCCGCTCGTCCTTGAAGTCGGTGGGATCGCGGAACACGAAGCGGCGCAGGACGTTGTCGAGCCGCGGTACGCGCACCTCGACCTCGCGTCCGAGCAGCTCGTCGGGCGTCAGACCCCAGGCCTCGGCGTACTGCGGGGAGAGCGCGATCTCGGTCGAGTCCTCGAGCACGGGGATGCGCCCGGCGCTCGGATCGCCGACCACCGGCGTGGTGCACAGCACGGCCATGTCGGTCGTGTACCAGCTGCCGCTGTCGGCGCTGACCAGGCGGATGCCGTCGACCTCGAACCAGGTCGTCGGCTCGACCCGCTCGACCCCCTCGAGGGCGCGCAGCAGGGTGACCTGCTCCTCGGTGATGCGCGCGCCGCCGCGGCGCACCATCCTGCGCTCCTCTTCCTCCGCCGAGATCGGCTCGGCGGGACGGCCGATCGAGTTCAGCCGGTCGAGGAAGTTGCTGCCAGCCTGGTCGAAGACCTTCGGATAGACGATCAGCACGCGGTCGTCGGCGAAGGCGAGGAACTGCTCGTTGATGTAGCTCTGCAGCCCCTGGCCGAGGCCGATCAACAGCGTGATCGCGAAGGCGCCGATGCCGATCCCGATCGCGGTGAGACCGGTCCGCAGGGGCTGCTTGCGGAAGGCGCCGAGGACGTCGTCGACGTAGTCAAGGAAGAGCAAAGCGGGCTCCCGGAGAACGGGGACCGGAGTGTAGCGCAGCCCCCCGGGGCTGGCAAGATCCGCGGTTCAGGGGCCGGACGCGGCCCGATCCTCCTCGGCGAGCAGCCCGAGGCCGAACAGCGTCGTCAGGCCGGCCTCGAGGGCCGCGTCCCCCAGCCCGGGCAGCGCGTCCGCCAGCTCCGCGCGGCTCGCGCCGTCGGCGAGCGCCGCGGTCAGGGGCGGGAAGATGCCGGGACCGAAGGGATGCACCGCGCAGGCGGAGACCAGCTGCACGCCCTCCGGAGTCTCGCGTCGGCGCAGGTCGTCGCGCAGGCGCAGCGTGCCCTCCGGGAGCTCCGCCCGCACGTGCTCCGCGAGCAGCCCGCGCAGCCGCTCCGGGAAGTCGTCGCCGAACCGGGTCGAGGCGTGCACCCGGTAGCCGTAGGGGCGGGCCGCCGAGGTCCGGCAGGGGCTGATCAGGCGCAGGCTGCCGGTGCAGGGATTGATCAGCAGGCCGGCGACGCAGGCGATGCTCATCGGCTGCGGGTCGGGCCGCGCGGCGAGCGGCTCGGGAGCCTGCCGCAGGTCGCCGACCGCCGCGACGCCCTCGAGCATCTTCGGTCGTCCGCCGGGGACCTTGGGGCGGATGCGCTCGGCGTCGGCCTGCTGCATGTGCAGGTGCGCGTCGGCGAGCTCCTCCGGCCCGAAGCGCAGGTGCAGGCGGTCGAGGCTGGCCCGGCTCAGCACGCTGATGCGGGGCCAGGGCAGGCGCCGCGGGCGGTAGTAGGCGAGCAGGCGGGCGATCCACTCCGGCTCGGCGCGCGAGGTCGAGGTGCACACCGTCCGCCCGGTCAGGCTCCGGAAGTCCTCGACGAAGCGCAGGTAGTCGGGGTTGTCGGCCGGATCGGTCGCCCAGTACAGGAGCGCGTGGCCGGCGCCTTCGCCGAGCTCTTCCTGGAGGCCGCGGACGATGCCCCGGAAGCGCGCGCCGTCGCGCGCGTGGTCGAGCACCGCGGAGAGCCGCCCCGGGGCGAAGGCGCAGAAGCCGCAGCCGACCGAGCAGCCGGCGCTCAGCTCGATGGCGACCAGCGGGAAGTCGAGGCTCGCGGCGAGGGCCCCGAGCTCGCTGCGGGCCGCGGCAAAGCGCCGCTGACGCCAGGCGGCCAGGGCGCCGGGCAGGGGCAGGGCGCGGGCGCGCAGCAGGTGGCGGCGCGCGAGCTGGGCCCGGGCGAAGGCGAAGCGCGTCCACAGCTCGAGCAGAGGGTGGCGGTCGAGCAGGGCACGCGCCTCCGCGCCCATCGCCGCGAGCTGGGGGCGGCTGTAGACCTCCCGGGCGAAGAAGGCGGGCGCGTCGGGCAGCTCCCACAACGGGGCGAGGTCGTCGAGCGCGAAGGCGATGCCTACGCGCCGGCAGAAGGCGCGCTGGGCGGCGGAGAAGTCGCCGGTCAGCGACGCGGCGTAGAAGTCCGCGTCGCCCTCGACGCGCTCGAAGTAGCGCTTGAGCTGCGCGATGCGGGCGCGCTCCGCGGCGCTGAAGCGCGCGTGCAGCGCGGCGTGGGTCGTGGGGGCGGGATCGACGGTCGAGGGCACGCGGCGGCTCCGGACGGGGCACGCTCCCCATCATCCCGCGCGGCGGCGGCGCGCGCAAGTCGCGTCAGCGGAGCGGCATCCCGAGAATCTTCGCGTCGACGACGAGCTTGCCGTCGAAGAAGCCCTGGGCGTGGAAACGCGCGCGGATCAGGGAGGGCTTCTTGTCCTCGGCCTTGACGACCATGTCGAAACGTCCGGGCGGGCTGACGTGGCGCCGGTAGCTGACCTCGCGCAGGGCGGCCAGGCCCAGGATGCGCGGATCTTCGGTGCGCAGCACGTGCAGCACCGTGCACAGCTGCGCCGCCGCCTCGGCCATCAGCACACCGGGCAGGACGGGCTTCTGCGGGAAGTGCCCGCGCGCCCAGAAGGCGTCCTCTGTCACCTCGTAGTAGCCGGTGATCAGCGTCTTCTCGGGGTTGCAGGAATACACGCCGTCGAGGAAGGCCATCTCGTAGCGGTGCGGCAGCACCTTGCGGATCGCCTCGAGATCCATGAACAGCGTGTCTGTCGGCACGTCGCTCCAGTCGATCAATGCCTTGGGGGGCATTGGGCAGCTCCTTTGATCGCATCGGTTTCGGGGTGGGGGCGATTATCGGGACCGGAGCCGCCGCTGTCGACAACTCCCTGGGTTTGTTGGTCGTCGCGACCTGCGTGCGTATTCGAAGGAATTGCGCGGCAGCCGGGAACGGGAGGCGGCGGAGGTCAGGGGATGTCGAGGCCGCGGTTCTCGACCTCCCGGTCGATCTGCCCGGGCACGGGGATGCCGTCCTTCGCACGGTTCTTGATCACCTTGATCGCGCGTGCGGCGCGGTCGCGGATCTCCTGGTCGGCGTCGTTCGCGGCGAGCAGCTCGAGGGTGGGGATCGCCTCTTCGCCGTAGTATTCGCTCAGCGCGAAGATCGCGCTCGCGCGGATCGAGAGGACGTCGTTGTCCTCGGCGAGATCCTCCAGCGTCGAGCGCGCGCGCAGCGCGTCGGTCGCCGCCGCCGCGTAGATCGCCTGCTGGCGCAGGGCGAGCTCTTCGGATTCGGAGATCGCGAGGTTCTCGAGCAGGTCGTAGGCCATCGGGTCGCGGGTGCGCTTGAGCGAGCGGACCGCCTCGAGCCGGACGTTGCGGTCGGCGTCGCTGTTGACGGCGCTGGCGAGGAAGCGCCCGACGTCGCCTTCGCCGCGCTCGGTCATCTGGCGCAGGATCTCCATCTGCACCCGCACGTCGCCGGCGGAGGCGAAAGCCTGCTCGAACGCGGGGAAGATCTCCCCCTCCCAGGAGGCGAGCGCCCGGATGATGTCCTGCTGCAGCCGGTGGTCGGCGTCGCCGTTGAAGACCGTCAGCAGGCCGTCGCGCACGTCCTCCCCGCCGATGCCGACCAGCGCCTTGAGCAGGATGTCGGTCGCGAAGCCGCGGTTGTCGAGGATGTCGAGCAGCGGCTTGACCGCGTCCGGTCCGAGCGCGACCAGCTCGGCGACGAGCGCGGCGATCTCTTCCTGGAAGCGCTGAAGCTGCTCGAAGTAGTCGGGACCGGGCAGCGGCTGCTTGTTCTGCAGCGCCGCGATCTTGGCGAGCAGCTCTTCGATCCGCCCCAGGGCTGCCCGCTCCTTGTCGGAGTAGCCGTCGGTCTCGGCGGGCGCGACGGGCGGGCTGACCTCGACCGGCGGGTCGGTGTGCGTCGGGGGGATCGGCACGCCGGGCTCGACGGGCGTGACGTCGGAGCCGTTGACCGTGTTCGCCGTGTTTCCACCGGGTACCGCCGGGACCAGGCCGCTCCGGTTGCCGCTGGCGATGGGGTCGGGCTCGTTGTCGTCGCCGAACAGCCCGAGCAGGGCGGCGACCGCCCCGATCAGGAACACGGCGGCGACGATCGCTGTCAGTTTCTGGTTCACCGTCGACTCCCTCTCACGCCCAGCCGGCAGCCTGCATCTTGTAGTCATCCACCACCCCAGTCAAGGTTGAGGGAGCGGACGGAGTGTGCTATGGTCTGCGCGATCCGACACGGACCCCGGGGGGCAGGATGTTCCGTTCGCTCGTCTTCCTCAAGAACGCGATCCTGCGTTTCGGAACGACCGGTGCCGTCTGGCCGAGCTCCCGCTTCCTCGCCAAGGCGATGGCCCCCGCCCCGCGCCACCGGGGCGAGGGCTCGGTGGTCATCGAGATCGGGCCGGGCACCGGCTCCCTGACCCGCGCGATCGTCGCCGCCCTCGAGCCGGGCTCGCGGCTGATCCTGATCGACCTCAACGAGGACTTCATCAAGATCCTGAGGAAGCGCTTCCCCGACGTCGAGATCGTGCTCGGCGACGCCCAGGAGCTGACCGACATCCTCCGCGAGCGCGGCATCGAGAAGGTCGACTGCGTCGTCAGCGGGCTGCCCTTCACGAACTTCCCGCAGGAGGTCTCGCGCAACATCCTCAACGAGGTGTGCACGCTGCTCAAGGACGACGGCGAGCTCGTCCTCTTCCAGTACATCCACAGCCGGCGCATCATGCCGGGCGGCAAGCGCTTTTTCAAAATGCTGACCGAGCTGTTCCCGAGCGTTACGACCCAGCGCGTCTTCCTCAACATCCCCTCCGCCTACGTGTACCGCCTCCGCCGGCGCAGCCCCCGCCTGCTCAAAGCTCCGCAGCAGAGCGGCTAAGGGCCTGTCAGGCTGCGTCACGGAAGTGTCAGGCGGCGCGCGCCTGTAGGGAATCCGTACAGCCGCGCCCCCGTCTGCCCCCCTCCCGCCCCCCTTCATCCCGCATGGTTCCGGGCTTCGCGCCTTTGGCATGAGAGCTGCGTGACCGCCTCCTGACCGGCGTCCGCCGTCCGCGGCTCGCGGCGCCGCCCCCGCAGCCTCGCGCTGCCACCCCACCCAGGAGGAGATGATGCGAAACCTGTTGACCCTGCTCGCGCTGGCGGCCTCGTGCCTGGCGCAGACCGTCCCCGCCCCCGGGCTCGAACGCGAGCCGCGGGCCTGGCGCGCCGGCCGCGACCGGGCGCAGCTGTGGCTGTGCCGCGACGAGCTCGCCGTCGTCCTGCGTGAGGACGCCGCCAGCCCGCACGCCCTGCTGCCGCTGTTCGGAGCCGACGCCGCGCTCCTGCGGCAGGAGGGCGCGACCTGCCTGTTCCGCTGCGCGCCGCTCTCCTCCGAGGCGCGCGAGCAGCTGCGCGGACGCTTGCAGGCTGCCGCCGAGGTCGCCCGCGTCGAGCCGGTGTACTTCCGCTGCGCGGACCGGCGGGAGAGCTCGCGGGTGATCCCGGCCGGTCGGATCGCGGTGCGCTTCACCGACGAGACCTCCCGCGCGGCGCTGGAGGAGGACCTCCGGCTGCGGGACGGTGCCTCCCTCGGCCGCCTGTCCGGCGTCTTCCTCTATCCCTGCGCTGACTTCGAAGTCGGCCTCGCGACCTGCGCGGAGCTGCGCACGCGCCCCGGCGTCGCCTTCGCCTACCCGCTCCTCGCCCGGCCGCGGGCGCGGCGCGCGGTGCCGAACGATCCGCACTACGGCGACCAGTGGCACCTGCGCAACACGGGGCAGGGAGGGGGCGCGCCGGGCATCGACGTCGCGGCCGGCCAGCTCGAGGCGGTGTGGAACAGCCTGCGGGGCGACGGCGTGAACATCGCGATCAGCGACGACGGCCTCGACCTCGACCATGAGGATCTCGTCGACAACGTCGTCGCCGGCTCCGGCTACGACTACCACGATGACGACAGCGACCCCCGCCCCCCGAGCAGCCAGGACTGGCACGGCACCAACGTCGCCGGCTGCGCCGCCGCGCGGGGCTTCAACGGCAAGGGCGTGGCCGGGGTCGCCCCCGAGGCGGGGCTGATCGGTGTGCGGCTGCTCGGCTTCAACCAGGACGACGCGATGGAGGCCGCCGCCCTCGGCCACCGGCTCGACCTGGTCGCGATCTCGAACAACAGCTGGGGTCCCCCGGACGGCGATGGGCTCGAGGCGCCGGGACCCCTGACCGAGGCCGCGCTCGCCGACGGTATCGCCCACGGCCGCGGCGGCAAGGGGCTGGTGTACGTGTTCGCGGGGGGCAACGGCGGCGACGACGACAACTCGAACTACGACGGCTACGCGAACTCGCGGTACACGGTCGCGGTCGGGGCCGTCGGCAGCGACGGCGTGCGGGCGAGCTACTCGGAGCCCGGCGCGAACCTCGTCGTCGTCACGCCGTCGGACGGGGACAACGGCAGCACGATCACGACCACCGACCTGCCCGGGGGCGGGGGCTGGGGCGGGCTGCCCTCGGGGTACTCCGACCAGTTCGGCGGCACCTCGGCCGCCGCCCCGATCGCCTCGGGGGTGATCGCCCTTCTGTTGCAGGCGAACCCGCAATTGAGCTGGCTCGACGTGCAGGCGATCCTGCTGCGCAGCGCCCGGACCATCGACCCGAACGACGCGGACTGGACGTCGAACGGCGCGGGCCTGTCGATCAACCACAAGTACGGCTTCGGCCTGATCGACGCGAAGGCCGCGACCGACCTCGCAGCGAGCTGGCAGAGCCTCGGCACGACCCAGCTCAGCGCGAGCGCGGGCGCCGCGCCCCAGCTGGCGATCCCGGACAATGGAAGCCAGCCGGTCAGCTCGAGCGTCACCCTCAGCGCGAGCGGGACGGTCGAGCATGTCGAGGTCGTCTTCTCGGCCTCCGACCACACGAGCTGGCCCGACCTGGAGGTGGTCCTCGTCGCGCCGAGCGGCACCCGCAGCGTGCTCGCCGTCGCCCGCAACGCCTCGCCCTGGGGCAGCGCGGGCTACGACGGCTGGCGCTTCCTCAGCCTCCGCCACTGGGGGGAGAGCGCCGCCGGAACCTGGACCCTCGAGGTGCGGGACCGCTTCGGGGGCTCGACCGGGACCTTCGAGAGCTGGACCCTGACCGCCTACGGCTCGGGCCTGCAGGGAGGAAACCCCGCGCCGAACCCGAACCCGAACCCGAATCCGAACCCGAACCCGACCCCGACCCCGACCCCGAACCCGAACCCGAATCCGACCCCGAATCCGACCCCGAACCCGACCCCGGGCGCCGGCAGCGGGACTCCCCTGGGCGGAGGCTTCGGGACCACGCCGAGCGCACCGGCGACCTCGTCGGGCGGGAAGAGCAGCCGGGGAAGCTGCGCGGTCGCCGCGGTCGCGGCTCCGGCGCACGGGACCGCCCTGCTGCTCCTGTTGATCTTCCTCAGCGTGCGGCTTCGTCGTCGAAACGCAGGCCGCTGGGCACCGTCTCGGGGATGACCTTCTCGAGCTCGTGGACGGCCGGATCGGTCAGGGCCTTCAGGAAGGCCATCAGCTGACCGATCTCCTCTTCGCTCAGATGCAACGGCGTCGACACCAGCGGATCGAGGCTGACCATCACGTTGAGGTTCTGCAGGTCGAAGGAGCTGACCTGCTGGATCTCCCGGGGCAGCTTCGAGAGGTCGAGGGCCGCGAAGCCACGCTCGGGGTCGAGGTGGTACTCGACCGCCTCGCGCAGGTCGAGCATCACCCCGTTGTGGAACCAGGGCCCGGTCTCGGTGACGTTCCGCAGCGCAGGCGTACGGAAGCGGAAGCGATCCTCCGGAGCGCGGGTCTCGCCCCCGCGTCCGAGGTCCTCGATGCCCTTGAAGCCCATCCCCGGCCCGATCTGCGGCGCGCCGATGT
>JAUIEM010000082.1 GCA_030428695.1 bacterium | reverse complement strand
TCCGAGGAAGCGATGAACGATCTCCAGCTGCGCGCCCAGGCCTTCCTCGATCGCACCATCCCCCAGGCGTTGCTCGGCGCGCCCGAGACCCTCGCCGAGCGCTACGTCGTCGAGTACGCCCGCTCCGGCCGCCTCGCGCTCGGGGCGGCGGAGCGCGCGAAGCTCGACCGCTACCTGCAACGACACGGCTCGTCCACCGGCACGCCCGAACAGCAGGCCTACCTCGACGAGTGCCTCGAGATCCTGCGCGAGATCCTGCGCGAGACGACCTGACTCCGCTCCCGAGGCCCCGTTGAGGCCCCATCGCTGCTCGCCGGAGACCGCTCGATCAGGTTTCGCGCCGCCCGCGCAGGACGTCCTCCGCGGCCCGTTGCGCCGCCGCATCCACCGCGAAGCGCTCCGGCCGCTCGAGCTCCGTCCCCGCCCGTAGCTGGTCCTTGATCCGCGCGTAGGCACCGGCAGGCGAGGCAGCGAGGTCCTTGGCCAGGGCGAGACCGCGCTCCCACGGCTGGTCGGCCAGCTCGTCGAGCACTCCCCAGCGCAGCGCTTGCGCGGGACCGTGGTTGCGCGCTTCGAGCACCATGCGTCGCGCGACGTGCGGCGCGAGCTCGGCCCGCACGACCGCGATCGCCGCCTCGGGGTAGGGCACGCCGACGCGGGTCTCGGTCAGGCCGAGGCGGTAGTCGCCGCGGGCGCCGACCCGCATGTCACAGGTCAGGGCGAGCACCAGCCCGCCGCCGATCGCGTGGCCGTTGACCGCCGCCACGGTCGGCAGCGGCAGGGTGTAGAGGAAGCGCACGAGCCGGTTGATGCCGTCGGCCAGCGCCTTCTGCTCGGCCGGGCTGTAGCCGGGGACGGCCTTGAGGTCGAGGCCCGCGCTGAACGCGGGGCCCTCCCCGGCGAGCAACAGGGCGCGGGCGTCGGGCAGGCAGCGCTCGAGGGCGCTGTGCACGCCCTCGACCAGGGCGAGATCGATCGCGTTGACGGGCGGCCGGGCCAGGGTCGCGCACAGGACTCCGTCGTCCAGATGCAGGCGCAGGCCGGAAACCTCGGGCAGGCTCATCCGTCTTCTCCTTCGGCGTAGCCGCGCACGTCCTTCAGGGCGATGCGCGAGACCTGGAAGCTGCCGTGGTACCGGGCGTCGGTCGGCGCGCGATCCGTTCCAGGCCGCGGAAACGGCGGTCGTGCTTCGCTCCTCCGGGCCGAGGGTAACCCTCCGGTGAGCCCGCCTCCAGTCATTCCTCCGCCTCCATCCGCGCGCGGATCTCCTCGAGCTCGGCCACGTCGGCGCGCAGCCGCGCGGCCCAGGGCCCGGGCAGGTCGACCTCCGCGAGCGTCTCGCGCACCTCGGCGAGGTGACCGGCGGCGACGTCGAGCTCGCCGGCGACCAGCGCCGCATCGCTGAGGGTGACCAGGAAGAGCTGGATCTCGAACAGCAGCGAGACCGACCCGTAGTCCGCCGCCCGGGCGACCCGCGCGTGACCGAGCCCCTCCTCGAGGCAGGCGCGGTAGGCCGGGAAGTCGCCCGCGGCCTGGTGGGCGTGCGCGAGCCGCCGCAAATGGCTGGCCAGCAGCGCCGAGAAGGGCGGGCTGCCGGGGTCGAGGGCGAGCAGGGCGCGGCTGCCCTCGACCAGCGCGCGGTCGTCCGCGAGCACCCGCTCGCCGGCGCGCTGGGCGGCGAGATCCGCCCGGCTCTGCTGGACGAGCACGAGGTCGTAGTCCCGTGCGACGGAGGCCGGCGACGCGCGCAACAGCTCGTGCGCCTCGGCGTAGAGCGCGTCGGCGGCGTCCAGGGCGCCGCGCTCGAGCTCGATCCCCCCGAGGGCGATCAACGGCACGCTGATCTCGTCGAGCTCGTCGAGGGTTCCCTCGCCGCGCAACTCCCGCAGGATGCCGAGACTCTCACGGAACCATGCCGCGGCCTGGTCGAGGGAACCGAGCCGCTGACAGACCGTGCCGAGCCGGTTGAGGCAGCGGGAGAGGTCCCGCTGGAAGGGCACGTGCTCCGGGCGCCGGCCGATCAGCTCGAGCAACAGGGAGCGGGCGTCGAGCAGCGGGTCGAGGGAGCGCTCCCACGCGCCCTCCGCATACCAGCTGTCGGCGACCCCGAGCACCGCCTGGGCGCGCAGCTGCGCGGCCAGGAGGTGGACCGGAACCTCGGCGCTCAGCGTCTTCGCCAGGGCGGCCGCGTCGAGGAACAGCGCGCGCGCCTCCCGCGTCTCTCCGCGGGCCGCGAGGCTGGTCCCGAGGGCGACCAGCACGGTGGCCAGAGCCTCCCGCCGCCGGTACGCCTTCGGCGCGAGGGCGACCATCGCCCGCGAGCGCTGCAGGGCCTCGCCGAGCACTTCCGCGGCCCGGTCGTGGTCGCCGAGCTCCTGCAGGGGCCGGCCGAGGTCGCGCAGGCTGTCGATCAGCTCGTCCTGGTAGTAGGCGGACTCCGGGAAGGCCTCCGCGATCCTGCGCACCTCCTCCAGCGCCGCCTCGACCTGCGGCAACCCGGCCTCGCCCTCCAGCCAGGCCAGACCGCGCCGGGCCCGCGCGCGGTGGAGCAGCAGGGGCGGATCGCTCGGGCTCTCTGCCGCGATCCGCTCGCACCAGGAGAGCGCGCGCTCGAACGCGTCCCGGGCCCGTTCCCCTTCGCCGAGGTTGCCGAGGCGCAGGCCGAGCCGGTTCAGGGTGTTGACCAGGGCCAGCGTAAAGTTGTCGACCACGCCGATCTCCCGCTGCACCTCTTCCATCCGCGCGGCCCCCTCCTCGATCAGCAGGAGGCCCCGCTCGGGTTCCTCGGCGTCGACGAGGATCGCCCCGATGTGGGCCTGGGCCAGCCCGTAGTCCTGCCGCGTCAGGAGGTCGGTCGAGTCGGCCCGGTACAGCTCCTCCAGGGTGGCGAGCGCGGCCTCGGCGTGGCCCCGCGAGACGCGGAAGTCGAGGCTGAGGGAAGCGTGCAGCTCGGCGAGCCGCAGCTGCAGACGGGCGGTCCCGCGCGAGCTGCTCGCGATCTCGTAGCTGGTGTCGAGCAGCTCCTGCCAGCCGTCGGCGGCGGTGCGCAGCAGCCGCAGCCCGGCCTGGTAGGAGCGTTCATCGGACAGGGTGTAGAGCAGGGTCTGCTGCACCTCGTCGGTCAGGGCCTCGAGGGTGGTGCGCGCGACCTCCCCGCGCCGGTCCGAGAAGAACTTCTCCCGGGCGAGGGCGTCCTTCTGCGCCGACAGCACCTCCTGGGCGTCGCGCAGGGCCGAGTTCTGGACCGCGAGGCTGTCCCGGCTCGCGCTCAGGGCGCGGTTCTGCGCGGCGACGAACAGGGTCCCGAACAGGAGCGCGAGGCCGAGGGCGAGACTCGCGCCCGCCAGCCCGAAGCGCAGGCGCCGGCGCAGCCGCGTCTGCTCGGCCCGCTGCCGCCGACGCGCGTCGATCCGGCCCTGCAGGACCGCGTCCCCGGCGTCCAACAGCGCCGCCTGCCGGGCCGCCAGCGCGAGATCCCCCGCCGCGAGGGCGGCCTCGGCGTAGGCGCGGCGCGTCGCCTCCCGGCCGGCGCGGGCGTCCGCGTTGCCCGGCCACAGGGCGAGGGACTGCTCGAAGCCGCCGAGGGCGTCCGCCAGCTCTCCGTAGGCAGCCTCGCCGTCGCGCGCCCTGCCCTCGTCCAGCTGTTGCTGTGCGCGCACGCCGAGGGTCAGGCTCTCGCGGTGGCGGAGGAAGCCACGCAGCTCGCCCGCGAGCGCCAGGGCGTCGTCGTAGCGCCGCCCCGGGTCGGGGTCGAGGGCCTTGCAGCAGATCCTGCGCAGCGCCACCGGGACCTCATCGGGCAGGGTGGGAACGCGGCCCTCGCGGCTCTCGAGCAGCACCTCGAGCAGGTTGCGTCCGCGATGCGGAGGCCGCCCGCACAACAGCCGGAACAGGACGCCGCCGAGCAGGTAGGTGTCGGTCGCCGGTCCGAGCGCGTCGCCGCGCCCCTCGGCGAGCTCGGGCGGCATGTAGCAGGGCGTGCCGCACGGCCGGCGCAGCTCCTCGGCCCGGCGCAACCCCTGGCCCCCGTCGCCGAAGGCGCGGGCGAGGCCCCAGTCGGTCAGCAGCACCTCGCCGAAGGCGCCGAGCATCACGTTCGACGGCTTGATGTCGAGGTGCAGCACGCCGCGCCGGTGGGCGTAGGCGACCGCCTGGCAGACCTGCAGCAGCACCTCGAGCGCCTCGTCGAGCGAGCCCTCCTCGGCGAGCGCGGCCTTCCAGGAGCGCCCGTCGATCAGCTTCATCGCGAGGAAGGGGCGGCCGTCCTCGGCGCGGCCGAGGTCGTAGACCGGGATGATGTTCGGATGCTCGAGCCGGCCGTTGATCAGCCCTTCGTGGACGAGCGCGCCATCGTCGCCGCGCGGCCGCTTGAGCGCGACCTCCCGCTGCAGCCGCGTCTGCCGGGCGCGGTAGACGATCCCCATGCCGCCGCGGCCGAGCTCGTCGAGGGCGGTGAACGCCTCTCCCTCCGCGAGCGCGCCTGCCGGGGGCGGCGGCGGACGGTAGGTCTCGCTGCCGGCGAAGGTGGTCAGGTCCTCGGTGCCGAGGCTGCGCTGCCAGAGCGCGCACAGGCTGTCGGCATCCATCGGGCCTCCCCCGTCAGTCGCTCCTGAACCAGGCGCTGACACGTCCTTCGCGGTCGAGGAACAGCAGCAGGCCCGCGCGTTCCGTCAGGGTCTCGAGGTAGCGGAAGCGCAGGTTGCCGATGCCCGGGATGGGAACCAGGTTCGCGACCCCGGGCGGCATCCCGATGAAGAACCCGAAGTCCTCCGCGCTGTCCGCGCTGTAGGCGAGGATGCTCCCCGAGCGCCGCGAGATCCACGTCTGCGGCGGGCCGAGCCGCTCGAGCACCTCGGCGAGCGTCCATCCTCGCAGGTCCTCCCCCTCCGCGACGACGGGACCCGCGCCGACGCGCCGCGCCCGCCCGACGACGAAGGAGAAGCTCGCGACCGCGGCCCGCAGCCCGCGGGTCAGCGGGATCATGCTCGCCATGCGCTGGAACATGCTCGGCGGCAGCGGCGTCAGGAGCGCGGCCGGCCGGTCGGCGACGGGCCCCTTGGAGGTGACCCGGAAGTTGCTGCCGACGGTCAGGGCGTGCACCCGCCCCGCCGGGCTGATCGGGCCGATGTAGGCGTCGTGGATCAGGGTGAGGGCCCCGCAGCCGCCGAGGGCGGGGAGCAGGGACAGGAGGACCAGGCTCGCGCAGCGCATGGAGCCAGTCTGCGCGATGGACCCCAGCATCGCAAGCCGGTGCCGGCTGGAGAGGGCGGGCCGGGCGCTCGCGCGCTCAGCGGGACAGCGACAGGACCTGGTAGCTGTCCTCGAGAGGCAGATCCGGCACCGTCACCGAGCCGTCCGGGTTGGCGGCGACCGCGCCGGACAGCGTCCCGAAGCTCCACTGCACGGTCTCCCCCGGCAGGCACACGAAGCGGGTGCGGCGCACCGTGACGGAGGCGAGGACCGGCACGGGAGCCGGGAGCTGGTCGCCGGTGGTCGGGTAGCCCGCCGCCGGCGCGTTGTTGCCGATGCCGGACACGACCTTGAGCGGGATCGACACGCCGTCGACCCCGTCGACGATCGCGTTGCTGTCCCAGCGGAAGAAGCGGTTGATCGCCCCGGCGACGTCGCCGGTCCAGCCCGTGTCGCCGGCGGTTCCGACGCTGCCCGCGTAGCCCTTCGTCGCGTTCCAGCTCTGCTGGCCGTTGCCGCTGCCGTCGCCCGGGTCGTCGTCGAGGGAGCTGCCGGTGAAGGCCGGGAAGGGCAGATCGCGGCGCAGGTAGGTGGTGCTGTCGAAGATGAAGCTGAAGCTGCGGTCGAACCAACCGCCGCCGAGCACCGGATCGTCGGAGCCGTGGCCGCCCTCATCCCAGACGCTGTAGTGGCCGATGCGCTCGGCCTGCAGGCTCTCGTAGAAGCTCAGACCGGTCGCCGGCGAGGCGTGGACGACCGCGCCGAAGTGGATGGTCGGGTCGTCCTTGCCGTGCTTGGTAAACACGAACTGGTTCCGGGCCTCGGGCAGCCCGGCGAGCATCTGCGTCAGGTCCTGGCGGTCCCAGACCGGCTCGCCGTACGCGTCGTCGAGGTTGAGGGCGGCGCTTCCCCACAGCCCCTCCAGCTGGCTCTTGCGCGCCGGGCGATGGTTGGCCGGGATCTTCTGGCCGATCGTCGCGTGGACGTAGCAGAAGTGGCGGGCGTAGAGGAAGCCGAGGGTGGCGGCGCCGGCGCCGCCCATCGAGCCGCCGACCACGTAGACCCGCTCGGGGTCGGCGCCCGGGAAGTTGCGCAGCACCCACTCGAGCAGGTGCAGGACGCGCCGCTGGGTGTAGTTCGGCACCGTGCCGCTGGTCGGACCAGCGGCCGCCGGCAGGCTGTCGCCGTAGCCGTACCAGTAGCTGTTCATCGAGTCGTGGGCGTAGATGCGGAACTGGCCGCCGGCGCCGCCGGTGTAGGGCGCGCCCCCGAAGCCGTGCAGGTAGACCCGCACCGGCATGCGGTTGTTCGCATCCGCCCCGGTCGGCACGACCACCCGCGCGGTGAAGCTGCGGCCGGCGTAGCCCGGGCTGTCGAGGTAGGCGTCGGTCGTCTGGCTCAGGCGCAGCCGCTCGTGGTTGCTGTGGGAGGTGGTGCTCGTCACCGTCGGCCACGGCGGCGCGATGGTGTCGAGCACGACCAGCTCGAGCAGCTCGTGGCTGCTCAGCTGCCCGTCGTCCGCGCGGAGACGGACGAAGAAGGTGTCGCCGCCCTGGATGAAGTCCGGCCGGAAGTGCAGCTGGCGCGCGGCCTCATCCCAGCGAGCGCCAGGAGGGAGATCGTCCGCGAGCACCCGCATCGGATCGCCGTCCGGATCGTCGACCGTGACCTGCAGGACGAGCAGGCTGTCCTCGGCGATCGTGACGCGGCCGGGCGCGACGAAGGCGGGGGCGCGGTTGGCCGCGGGCGCGGTCGCGCCGCCGTTGCCGGTCGCGCCGGTCGGGTCGCTGGAGCTGTCGCTCTGACAGCCGCAGACGAGCAGGATGAGGAGCAGGGTCACCAGGGAGCTGCGCATGGGGACACTTCCGTGAACTGTGTTCACACGTGTTAGCCAGCGCCGCGTCGGATTCGTGCAGGAAATCTCCCCGGTTGATTCACCGGAATTTCGTCGCGAGGGCCCGGAGGCCGCTTGAGATCGGGCGCTTCGAGTCTTCGAGCAGCGGAGCCGTTTGTCATCGCTGGCACACCGTCCCAAGGTGAGCAGCGCAGCAGGCTCGAAGTGCCCGAGATCTGCGGCATCCGGGTCCGCAGCAGGAATCCCGGTGAATCAAACGGGATCTCTATTCTTCTTCGGCGACGGGCACCTTCACGTACTCCTTGTCCGGGTCGAGGGTGGCGGCGTACTCGCCGTCCCAGACGCTCTCGAACACGCGGTCCAGGTCGCCGGCGAACGCCGGACCGTCGATCAGGAAGCCGACGTTCCGGCCCGCGTAGAAGTAGTCCTTCGACCAGTTGCTGGTGCCGACCCAGCCGTGGTGCCCGTCGACGGTCATCAACTTGGCGTGGATCACCCGCGCGAAGGGGATGAAGCCGGTGCTCGCCGCGGGGATGGAGACGATGCGCACCTCGAAGTGGTCGAGAGCCTGCAGCTCCTTGATCCAGTCCATCTTCGGACCGAGCATCCAGTTGCTGACCATCAGCTGCACCTCGACCCCCCGGGCCGCGGCGGCGCGCAGGGCGTCGTCGAGCTCGCTGAAGCCGCGGGTCTTGTAGTTGAGCAGCTGCACGCGCACCCGCTCCTCGGCCGCACCGATGCGCTCGAGCAGCGCCTCGAGGTCCCAGCGGGCGCCGGTGGGCAGCAGGTCGCGCGAGCTGAGCACCGGCGTGACCACCACGCTGTCGGCGCCGTAGGCGACCGCGACCGGACCGGGCGTGGACAGGCTGTGACGGCGGGCGTTCTCGAGCGCGGCCGCCGGCTCGACGCCGGGCTCGGCGAGGTCCCAGTCGAAGGCGAAGGTCTTCGCGACGGCATCGACCAGCGCGGGCTCTCGCAGCCGCAGGCCGAGCTCACTGATGTGACGGAGGGACCGCCAGTCGAAGTTCTGGCTGCCGACATAGGCCTCGGTGTCGTCGACGACGAAGTACTTCGCGTGCATCACGCCGCCGCCGAAGCCCGCGAAGTCGATGATCCGCACCTCGATCCCTTCGACCTCCCGGAGCCGATCGGGGATCTCCGCCATGTTGCCCCCGCGGCCGTAGAACACCGCATCGAACAGGCAGCGCACCTTCACGCCCCGGGCGGCAGCCGCCTCGAGCGCCTCGACGGCCGTGCGCAGGGGACCGGATGCGACATCGGGCTGGGCGGTCGAGTAGAACATGCCGAGGTCGATGCTCGTCTCGGCCGCGCGGAACATCGCTGGCCAGACGTCGACGGCGTCCGGGATGTCCTCGTGGTCGAGGCCGGTCTCGAGGGGCCAGGTCTCGACCAGCTCGAGGGCCGGCCCGGTGTCGGACGCCTGACCGGCGCTCGGCGAGGGACAGCCGATCAGGCACAGGCACAGGAGCGGGAAGGACAGGAAGCGCATCGCGGGTCTCCAGGTCGCCGCCCGCTTCCGGGGCCGGGAACGGGCGGAGTGAGCCCCGATCCTCGCGACACGTCGATGGAATGCAAGGCCCGTCGCCAGATTTCTCGGTCGCGACCAGTCCTCCCCCGCCGTCCTCGGTGGTACAGCGGGACCCGAAACACCGCGAGCCCATGCAGCGCCACAGGTGAGCAGCGCAGAAGGCTCGAAGTGCCCGAGATCAGCGGCAGGAATCCCGGTGAATCAAACGGGCTCAGCTCAGTCCTCGAACACCTCGAACTGCCCGACATAGCGCCAGGTCGAGCCGCTGAACTCGAGCAGGCGCGTGGTCCCGGAGAGCTTGAGCAGCGTCGAGCCGGACTTCACGGATGTGAACTCGGGGCCCGTCTCCGTCAGCTCGACGGTGACCTCGTGCTGCCCCAGATCGATGTTGGTCACCTTGATCAGCTCGATGAGGACCACCGCGGTGTCGTTGACCGCCATCTCCTTGCGCCACAGGTTCGCCTCGCCGGTCCCCGGTGTGTGGTGCGTGTCTTCGTAACAGGTGATCGGAGTCGAAGGCTGGGTCTCGGAGTTCGAGGTCGCCTTGTCCGTCCCCTTGAGCTGGACATCGTCGCTCTCGTCCTTGGGGGTGTCGCAATCGAGCCAGTTCCAGCGAAGCACCACGGTCGTCAGCTCTGTCTCTTCGTTTCCGCTCATCTTCCCTCCTCCTCCTGTACGGCTGGCATCAGCCGACTTCGTTCTCCGGATGAACACTCAGGCCCTTACGCGTACGGGACGAAACGTGGAAAGAAATCAGGGCAGGTTAACGAATTTGGTGGTTTACTTGGAAGTCTCGATGTGGCCATACTGATGGCATGGAAGAACCGTCGACTATCTGCCCCGAATGCCGCACCCGCCCCGAGCGCGAAGGCGCGGAGCGATGTCACCGCTGCGGGCTCGCGCTCTCATCCGCCGCTGCCCATCGCCGCTGGGTCGGCCACCTGCTCGGCTCCTTCCGGGTTCAGGAGCTGCGGCGCCACGGTCCACAGGGCTCGGTCTTCGCCGCTCTCGACGAGCGCGACGGGCGCTGGCGCGAGCTGCTGCTGCGGCCGGGCGGAAACCCCGCGGCGAGTGCGGCCGAGGGCGACGCCCACCCCGGCCTCGTACGCGTGCTCGAGACGGGCGAGAGCAGCGGTGTCTGCTGGCTCGTGCGCGACGTGCGGCCCGACGAGCGGCGGCTCTCCGAGCTCACCACCCTGCCCCTCGAGCGCGCGGTGTGGGTCGTCCGCGAGCTCGCCGGCATCGTCTCCCATCTGCACGAGGGAGGCTTCGCGCACGGCGCCTTGTGCCCGGACGAGGTGCTGCTCGACCCGATCGCGGAGACGGTCCGGCTCAGCGACCGCGGCCACCGTGTCCCGCTGGGCGGCGAGGTGCACCTCGCGCCGCCGGCCGCCCCGGCCTACGCGGCTCCCGAGCGCGAGGCCGGGCGCTGCGAGGCCGCCGCGGACATCTACGCGCTCGGGGCCCTGCTCGTGCGCGGCCTGTGGGGCGAGGTCTCCGCGGCGGAACGCGCCGCGCGGCTCGCTGAAGACGAGGCCCTGCCGCCGGAGCTGCGCGAGCTGATCCGGGCAGCGACCGCGCCGGAGCCCTCGCGGCGGCCCGCCTCCGCACGCGCACTGCAGCGGTGCCTGCAGGCCGTGAGCGCGCGGCCCCGGGTCGACGACGATCCGACAGCCCTCGAGGCGCCGGCAGAGATGGTCGGCGGCGCCGCGCACGCCCGCCGCAGCGTCGCGGTCCACAACCTGTGCCCCGAGGACGCCCCCGTGCTCGCCCCCGAGGCCCTGGCCCGGCTGCCCCTGCCGCTGGCGCGCGCGGCCTTGCGGGCGTGGAACGCGCGCCCGGGGCTGCCGCGACAGATGGTCGGTTTCTGCCTCTGGGAAGGCGTCGCGCGTCTGCTCGCAGGCCTCGGCTGTGCGCTGCTGAGCGACGCGGGCTGTCCCCTGCCCGTGGCGTTGCAGCGGCGGCCCTTCCGCCCCTCCTTCGGCAGCTGGGTCGAGCTCGCCCGGGATGCCCTCGAGGCCTGCCCGCGCTCCGATCCCCTGGCCCGCGAGGCGCGCGAGCTGCTGATCGTCAGCCGCGGGGGCCGGAAGGACACCCTGTTGCGCTTCCTGCAGGACCTCGTCCAGCGCCGCAATGAGCAGACCCACCTGTGGCCCGAAGACGAAGAGCTCGACCTGTTGACGCCGCTGCTCGAGCTCGTCCGCACCGGCGCCCTGTTCCAGTCCGGCGCGCTGGTCGGCATCGCCCGGGCCTCCCTCGAAGCCGAGGACCGGGTGCGCTACCAGCCCGTGCTCTACAGCGGCGCCCAGGGCGCCTACCGGGGCCAGGCCTTCCGCGCGGGACCGGGGCTGCGTCCGGGGCGCGTGTACTGGCGCCGCGGGGGGCGTTTCCTCGAGCTCGACCCGTTCTGGATCTGCGACGGCGAAGAGGTGCTGATCCTCGCGAGCGTCGAGCCCGGGCGGGCCCGCTACACCAGCCTCGACCGGGGCCGGCAGCGACTGAGCGCCGAGCGTTTCGACGAGCTGTTCGCGCTGCTGGGCGGCGAGGTGCAAGACCGCACGCCGCGCGTCGGGCCCGAGGCTGCCGAGCGCCCGAGCGAGCGGGCTCCCGACCCCTTCCTCGGGCGCATGGTCGGCGGCGTCTACCGTGTCGTCGAGGGCGTGGGCCAGGGCGGCATGGGCACGGTCTACCGCGGCTGGGACACCCGGCTGCGGCGCGAGGTCGCGCTCAAGCTGTTGATCGGGGGAAGCTGGGCGGGCACCGAAGAGCGCCAGCGCTTCCTCAACGAGGCGCGCGTGCTCGCGACGGTCGGGCATCCGAACCTCGTCCGCATCTACGAGGTCGGCGAGGAGGGCGGCTGCCCGTTCTCGGTGATGGAGCTCCTGCCCGGGCCCGACCTCGCGCGCTGGACCGCGGACCGGCGCGGTCACCCGCGCGCCGCCGACGACCTGCGCCGCAGGGTGTCCTGGATGCGCGACGCCGCGCGCGCCCTGCACGCCTGCCACGAGGCGGGCGTGGTCCACCGCGACGTCAAGCCGTCGAACCTCGTGCTCGACGGCCAGGGCCGCATCCGGGTGCTCGACTTCGGCCTCGCCCACGTGCGCGGCGAAGACCTGACCGTCAGCCGGGCACGCCTCGGCACCCCGCGCTACATGGCCCCCGAGCAGATCCTCGACGCCAAACGCGTCGGCGCGGCGTCGGACGTCTACGGCCTCGGCATGAGCCTGTACGCCCTCCTGGCCGAGAGGAAGCCTTTCGCCGAGCTGCGCAGCGAGCACGACATCCTCACCCAGGCCCAGCTCGGCAACCTGCCCCGACTGCGCGCGATCCGGCCCGAGCTGCCCGAAGAGCTCGAGACCATCGTCGCCAAGGCCACCCAGCCTCGCGAGGAGCGGCGCTACGCCTCCGCGGCCGACCTCGCCGAGGATCTCGAGCGCTGGCTCGAGCAGCGGCCGATCGCGGCGCGTCCCGCGGGCGTGATCGAGCGCACGCGGAAGTACTGCCGGCGGCATCCCGTCCGCTCGGCGTCGTTGGCGATGTTGGCGGCTCTGGTGCTCACGTTCGCGAGCATGAGCGCGCTGCTGTATTCGATGTACGAGAGCAAGAACCAGGCGCTGTTCGAGAACCAGGTCCAGGGCGACCTTCTCGCGTTGAAAGATCTGATCGCGCGGGCTCCCCGGGTCGACGACTTCGTCGAGCAGGACGCCTGGATCGCGAGCTACGAGGAGCTGGAGTCGAGGATCGGCGCCTACACCGAGGAGTACCGCCTGCTGAAGGACCGCCTGCGCGGCCAGAGCGGATTCAGCGGCAAGAGCGACCTGGTCGAGACCCTCGGGACCCTGGTGATCGAGCTGTGGCCGACCGTTCAGAGTCTGCGCCCCCGCAAGCTGCGGGCCCGCGAGGCCTCCGCGGATCAGGTCGCGGAGGGCGTCCGTCTCGGCGTTCCAGCGGAGCTCACCAACAGCGTCGACATGAAGCTGCGGCTCGCGCCGGCGGGCGCGTTCCGGATGGGGTCGCCACCGGACGACAAGGAACGTTTCAAACACTATGAGGTTCCGTTCTTCGACGTCACCTTGACCCGCGCCTTCTACATCGGGGCACTGGAGGTCACCCAGAAGCAGTTCGTGGCGGTGCTCGGCCGCAACCCCTCCCGCCACACAGACCCGCACACCGGGGGCCCGCGGGACGCCCCGGTCGATTCGGTGTCGTGGCCGGACGCGATCGAGTTCTGCAACAAGCTCTCCGATCTCGAAGGCCTGACGCGGGTCTACACCGTTGAGGGAGCGGGCGCGGACCTCAAGATCGTCGCGGTCGACTTCGCCGCCGACGGCTACCGCCTGCCGACCGAGGCCGAGTGGGAGTACGCCTGCAGGGCGGGAAGCGTAGAGGCACGCTACGGCGCGCTCGAGGCGATCGGCTGGGGGATGGACGACAACCTCTCTCGCCCGCGGAAGGGGGGTCGGCGCGATCCGAACAGCTGGGGTCTGTACGACACGCTCGGCAACGTCTCCGAGTGGTGCTGGGACATCTACCAGAAGTATCCGCTCGCGGCCGTCGACCCCACGGGCCCCCTGCAATCCGGGAGGCACGCGGTGCGGGGCGGGAACCGCAACAGCCGCCCCCGTCATCTGCGTGCCGCGATGCGCGCGAAATACGACGAAGGCCCCGAGGTGTCCGACAACTACGGCCTCCGCGTCGTCCGCACCATCCCCGACTGAGCCCGGTCGGCCCTCCGGGCCTCGCCCTCCTCGACACGACCTCGCCTGCCACGCCGCGCGGCCACGCGCGCGTCGGACCCGTCTGCTACACTGCGGGGAACCTTTCCGGAAGAGGCCGATGGCATCCGACGAGACCCGCGGCGACCGCGCGCCGGAGAACCACCTCGCCGAGCTCGACCTGACCGCGGCGACCGAGGTCGGGCCGACGGTGGTCGGTCCCCGCGGACCGACCCGCGGCGGCACCGGGCGCTACGCCGGCTCCCGCGCCGACCGCTACGACCTGCTCGAGGTCCTCGGCCGTGGCGGCATGGGGGTCGTGTACAAGGTCTTCGACCGGGAGCTCCGCCGCCACGTCGCGATGAAGGTGCTGCGCTCCGACCTCGGCCAGGACGCCCGGCTGCGCGACCGCTTCATCGAGGAGGCGCAGGCGACCGGCCAGCTCGAGCACCGCGGCATCGTGCCGGTCCACGAGATCGGCCGGATCGGCGAGGGCGCCCTGTTCTTCACGATGAAGCTCGTGCGCGGCCGGACCCTGGCCGAGGTCGTCGCCGCCTCCCGCAGCAGCGACCCGGAGACCCGCGCTCGCTACAGCCTGTTCCGGCTGCTGCAGGTGTTCACCGAGGTCTGCCGGACGATCCAGTTCGCCCACGAGCGCGGCGTGATCCACCGCGACCTCAAGCCCCACAACGTGATGCTCGGCAAGCACGACGACGTGCAGGTGATGGACTGGGGGCTGGTCAAGCTGCTCGGCGAGGCCGCCCGCCCCTGGACCGCCGAGCGCCCTTCCCGCGAAGTCGAGCTGTCGACCGCCCGCGACGCGACCCAGGTCGGCTCCCTGCTCGGCACCCCCGCCTACATGGCCCCGGAGCAGGCAGCGGACGGGGCCGAGGCGGCGACCGCGCTGTCCGACGTCTACGCCCTCGGCGCGATCCTCTTCCACCTGCTGACCGGCCGCGCCCCGTACGAGGGCACGAGCACCGCGGACCTCATCGCTCGCCTGCAGCGTGACCCCCCTCCCCGCCCGCGGCGCCTCGACCGGCACATCGACCGGGAGCTCGAGGCGATCTGCCTGCGCGCCCTCGCCCGCGAACCCGCAGACCGCTACCCCACCGCCGAGGCCCTCGCCGCCGACGTCCAGGCCTTCCTCGAGAACCGGCCGGTGTCGGCCCTGCCCGCCGGGCCCCTCGAGCGCCTGCGCAAGTTCGTGCGGCGCGAGCCGCTCAAGGCCGGACTGGTCGCGGTGCTGTGCCTCGCCCTCCTCGGCATGAGCAGCCTCGCCCTGATGCTCGACCGCTCCGTCGACCAGAAGAGCGCTGCGCTGCGCGCGAGCCTGGTGTCCGACAGCCTGAAGACCCGCGCCCTCGCCGAGCGCGACGCGAGCCTGGCGGCGCTGGCGCGGGAGTACCGCCAGCTCGCCGACCTCAGCAAGCTCGAGGACTTCGACGCCAGCCTGGGCCGCGCCCACCGCGACGCGACCGCGCGGGCCGGATGCGTGCGCGAGCTCGAGCGCTTCCTCGGCCGGGCCCGCGAGCACCGGACAGCGCTGGCCGGGCTGCCGCGGGGCGAGGCGGTGGCGCTCGGCGAGACCTTGAGCGTGCGCCAGAAGCGGCGGAACCTCGAGGCCTTGCTCGCCGGCATGGAGCAGCTGAAGCCCTGGCTGGCCCGCCTCGAGCGGGGCACCGCCGCGCATCCCGAGGCGGCGGCGCGCTGGCAGGCCGCCCTCGCCGCCCTCGCCGCGCCGGACGGGCGCTACGGCGGGCTGGAATGGAGCCCGACGGCCGATCTGCTGCCGCTCGGCCCCGATCCGGACTCCGGGCTCGAGGAGTTCGCCCACCTGTGGACCGGCGCCGTGCCGGTGCGCGGCGCCGACGGCCGGTGGAGTCCCGCCGAGGAGCACGGCGTCGTGTTCGTGCTCCTGCCCGGCGGGCGCTTCGCGATGGGCGCCGAGGACGGGGACGCCGACGAGCGGCCGATGCGCGAGGTGACCCTGAGCCCCTTTCTGCTCGCCAAGCACGAGCTGACCCGGGCGCAGTGGGAGCGGATCGCGGGCCGCGACCCCTCGGCCTTCACCAACGAGGCCCACGGCACCGACTTCCTCACCCGCCTGCAGCCGGTCGAGACGGTCAGCTGGTACGAGGGCTCGCGGCTGCTGACCCGCCTCGGGCTGCAGCTCCCCAGCGAGGCCCAGTGGGAATACGCCGCGCGGGCGGGGACCACCGGCCCCTGGTCCCATGGGGACACCTGGAGCCTGGCCTGGGGCAACACCACCGCCGAGCCCGACGGCTTCGACGCCTTCCCCGCCCCGGTCGGGACCTACCCCCCCAACCCCTGGGGGCTGTTCGAGATGCACGGGAACGTGTGGGAATTCTGCGCCGACACCTACGGCCCCTACCCTGCGGGCCCCGCCCGGGACCCCCTGCGCGACGAGCCCGGAGCCCTGTACCGCACGAACCGCGGGGGCAGCTGGGGCAACGACCCGCACGCCGCGCGTTCGGCCTTTCGCGGCCGCAGCGACCCCCACGTGCGCGGCTCCTATCTCGGCCTGCGGCCGGCCCGCGCCTTCCCCTGACCCGGTATCCGGGAGCGAGGGAACCCCCGCCGACGCCGGACCGGACTGGAATCTTGACGAAAACGGGTTAGAATCGTCGTATACCGTCCACGCCGGAGGCCTTATGGCTGCGCTGAAGACGCTCCTGATCCATCCCCCGCAGTTCGCGCTGTACGCGCCATTCCTCGCGATCCCGACCGTGACGGCCTTCGTGCGCGAGAAGGGCTACGACTGCGACCAGTGGGACCTCAACCTGATGGCGAACCGGCGGCTCCTGTCCGAGGAGTGGCTGCGACGCGCGGCCGAGCGCATCCGGGCGAAGGAAGCGAACGAGCAGACCCGCGCCGCGCTCGCCTCGCTGGAAGAGGTGATCGCGACGCTGCCCGGCGCCCTCGCCGACCTCAAGGATGAGGCGAACCTGCTCGAGGACGCCGTGCTCGGCCGCAGCTTCGGCGCCCTCGACGCCGCCTACGGGATCCTCAACGCCGCGTTCGCGCCGACGGAGATCAGCTACAACCTCAAGATGCGCTACGCGATGGACCGCTACGAGGACATCGAGGCGGCGATCCGCGACGAGGCGGAGAACCCCTACCTCGAGGTGTACCGCGAGGAGTTCGTCCCGCGCATCATCGAAGGCGGCTACGACCTGGTCGGCATCGGCATGGCCTTCGACGAGCAGCTGGTCGGCGGCCTCTCGCTCGCCGCCGAGCTGAAGAAGCAGGCCCCGCACATCCACATCGTCGGCGGCGGCACCCTCCTGACCAAGCTGTCGACGCCGCTGCGCAAGCTCGGCAAGATGTTCACCCCGCTCGACACGGCGATCCTGTACGAGGGCGAGACGCCGCTGATCAAGCTGATCGAGCACCTGTCCGGGAACCTGCCGCGCGAGGAGGTCCCGAACCTGCTCTTCCGCGGCGAGGACGGCCTGGTCGCCAACCCGATGGGCAACGAAGACTTCGACAGCATGCCGCCGCCGGACTTCGAGGGCTTCCCCCTCGACGACTACATCCTGCCCCACGTGATCTTCCCGATGCTGACCACGCGCGGCTGCTACTGGAAGAAGTGCGCGTTCTGTACCCACCACCACAGCTACGGCTGGGAGTACCGGAACCGCAAGAAGAACAAGCTGGCCGAGGACGTCCACTCGCTGCAGGAGCGCTTCGGTGCGAAGTACTTCTACTTCGTCGACGAGGCGGTGCCGCCCAGCAACCTGCGGGTCCTCGCCGAGCACGGCCTGAGCGAGCGCGGGAAGGGCATCCGCTGGTTCGGCGACATGCGCTTCGAGCGCCACCAGATGGACGACGACTTCAACCGGCTGCTGCACGACGGCGGCTGCCGCGTGCTGATCTTCGGCATGGAGTCGGCGAACCAGCGCATCCTCGACCACATGCTCAAGGGCGTCGAGGTCGAGACGATGAGCGAGGCGCTCAAGTCGATGCACAGAAACCGCATCTTCACGATCCTGATGTACTTCACCGGCTTCCCGACCGAGACGGTCCGCGAGGCCCAGGACACCGTGCGCTTCATCGAGGAGCACCGGGAGTACATTGGCGCCTTCGCCCAGGGCCACTTCCAGCTGCTCGAGGGCTCACCGGTGCACCTGCAGCCCGAGGCCTTCGGGGTGACCTCGATCATCCCGCCCCAGAACGACCTGTCGACCGAGTACGGCTACACCGTGCGCACCGGCCTGACGCAGTCGGCGGCGGCCCAGATCGCCGAGGCGATCGGGCGCCGGCGGCGGGTCGACAGCAAGTTCGGGCAGAACTGGAGCCGCGAGCTGATCCTGCTGCGCGAGACCGCCCGCTACGATCGCCAGCAGGCCACCCTCGACACGATGCAGGCCGCCCTGGCCTGAGAGGGCCCGCAAGGAGCAGGTCGGACATTCGAGTGGCGCAAGGACAGCTCCCCAGAGAAAATCGTCCCATCTCGTTCAAGCGTTGGCGAGGGCGCCCGACAAACAGAAAAAAGGAACGCAGAGGCGCAGAGGCGCGGAGGCGCGGAGGCGCCCATCGCCTGATCACAACCTGTTCACGACACGGTCAGTCAATGGTTGCCTCGAAGACGGGGTCAACTTGCCGATCGTATCGCAGCCGCGAGGCGCTTCCTTTGTAGATGATGGGACCTCTCTGGCGCTCCATCTTCAGCCCGCGGAGCGGAGCTCGAGCTCATAGGGAGCGCTTTCTCGTAAACGCTCTCGAGCAGACCTTGGTCCACCAAGCGTTCGGATCGCCGCGTCCACGAGGATTCCAGTGATGCCGTTCTCAGCCACGTTGACCCCTCTTTCTCTGCGCCTCTGGGCCTCTGCGCCTCTGCGTTGAAATCGAACGCTCCGCGACTAAGAGTCCGCGGACGAACCGTGACCCTTGCCAGTCACCTTGAGCTGCAAGTCGGGCAGGCGTTTGTCGATGCCCACCATGGAGATGGGACACAATCTTGAGGGGAGCTGTCGTAAGGGCCCGGAAAAGGAACTGCGCCGATCAGCGCTGCGCGCGCCGGGCGAGGGCCTGCTCGAGCTCCGCCGCGCCAACCTGTCCGTCGCCGTCCGCATCGACCGCCGCGAAGCGCCGGCGCAGGCGGGCGGGGAGCTCTTCCGCCGAAAGCAGGCCGTCGCCGTTCGCATCGTGCTTGGCGATGAAGTCGGCGACCTGGTCAGCGCCTAGCAGGACCTCCTCGACGCGGGCGATGATCCGTTCCCGCACCCCGCGTTGCTGGGCCGAGGGCAGCTGGGTCAACAGCACGACGACCAGCCCGTTCTCGAGGTCGACGTAGCCGTAGGTCCCCGCGGCGCCGCCGTGGGCCTTGGCGACCACCCTCCCCTGCTCGCGGGTCAGGCTGAAGCCGAGGCCGTAGCCGCGGGTCGCCGGCTGGACCTCCGCCGTCTTCGCCAGGGCCTCGGCGGGAATCAGCCGCTCCCCGCCGACGACGCCGCCATCGAGGTGCCACTGCAGGAAGCGCCCGATGTCGTCGGCCGTCGAGATCAGCCCGCCGCCGGCGTTGACGTAGCCGCCGACGGGAGGCACGGGCGCCTCGCGGGTCTCGGGGGCGAAGCCGCCGTCGGCGCGGTTGTAGCGGGTCGGCATCGCCTCGCGGACGGAGGCATCGACGCGGAAGCCGGTGTGCTCCATGCCGAGCGGCTCGAGCAGGCGCTCGCGGAGGGCGGTCTCGTAGTCCTGGCCGGTGACGACCTCGACCACCGCGGCGGCGAGATCGAAGCCGAAGCGGCTGTAGGCGTACCGTTCACCGGGCGCGACGTCCGGCCCGAGGGCGAGGATCGCATCCGCCATCGCGGCGTTCGTGATCGGGGCGTCGCGGGGCAGGAAGCGGTTGACCTCGCGCTTGCGCTGATTGCCGGGCAGTCCGGTGGTGTGCGCCAGGCACTCACGCAGCAGCGGCGGTCGCATGCCCTGCTCCCGCAGCGCCGCCCAGGCCGGCAGCCAGGTGTCGACCGGCTCGTCGAGGGAGAGCAGCCCCTCGGCCTCGAGCAGGACGAGCAGCGAGGCGGTGATCGGCTTGGTCAAGGAGGCGAGCGCGCAGGGCGCGTCGGCGGCGAACGACTTCTCTTCAAGGGTCGCCCAGCCGAAGCCCTCGGCGAAGACCACCTCGCCCGCGTGGCGCACGAGCAGGGTCCCGCCGGGGAGCTCGCCCGCAGCGACGAGCTCATCGAGCAGCGAGCGCAGCGGCTGGAAGACGTCCTCTTTCGGTTCGACGGTCTGGGCGGACAGGGCGCTGACGAGCAGCACGGGGAGCAGGAAGCGCATCGCGGGTTCTCCTTTGGGGTGTTGGAAGGGAGAGAGCAAGCGACATGCCACGGCCTATCGACGGCATGACGGGGCTTCGCGCGGAGGGGCTGACAACGCGCACGCGACAGCTGCGACCGAAGGGGGACGCAACGCCCGTAGGGAGACCTTGGACACCCTCCAGCCCCCCGGGCCCCTGACGGCTCACGGCCCGCTCACCCGCCCCCGTTCCCCGCCAGCCAGGCCCGCGCCCAGGCCGCCTCGAAACACCGGGCCGGGCTCGCCGCGCAGGCTGCGAACAGGGCACGGGCTTCGGCCCCCCGCCCCTGACGCAAGTACAGCCAGCCGACGTGCAGGCGCGCGACGCACAGCCCCTCGGCGCCGGCGCCCGCGGCCTGGCTGAGCAGCTCCTCCGGCGCGACCCGTCCGAGCAGCAGCCAGGCGAGGCCGTGGCGCACGCCCTGCAGGCAGTCCGGCTCGCCCCCGCTGGCGACATACCAGACCCGCGGGGTCGGGTCCTCCGGCTCGGCGGTGAAGGCCCGGGAGAAGTCTCCGCGCGCGCGCTCCAGGCGCCCGGCCAGCGCGTACAGGGCGCCGCGGGTGAACAGCGCCGCCGCCGCGTCCTCCTCGAGGCCGAGGGCGGCGTTGCAGTCGCGCAGCGCACCGCGCCGGTCGCCGGTCTCGAGCAGGCAGCGCGCCCGCAGCAGGTAGGGCTCGACCCGCCCGGGAGCGGCGTGGACCGCGCTCTCCGCGTCGGCGAGGGCGGCGCCGGGGTCGCCGAGGGCCAGGCGCGCGCTGCTGCGCACCCGGTGCAGGGCGGCGAGCTCCTCCGTCGGCGGGGCGAGGGCGAGGCCGCGCGTGCAGTCCGCGGCCGCCGCCCCGGCCTGGCCTGCGCGCAGCCGCAGCCAGCCGCGCACCAGGCGCGCGAAGGCCCAGTCCGGGCAGGCCTCGACCGCGGCGGCGGCGGCGGCCCGGGCCGCCGCCGGGGAGTCGGCCTGCCAGGCCTGTTGGAGCTGGCGCACCGCCTCCTCCCGGCCGGGCAGCGCCGCACCTCCGGGCGTCCGGGCCGCCCCGAACAGCTCCCGCAGCCAGCCCCACAGGCCGCGTCGCGGCGGGCGCACCGGCGCCGGGCGCCCGACCTCCGTCGGCGCCGGGCCCCGCGCCTCGGGCAGCGCGGCGAGGGCTTCCCCGAGCTCCCGGGCGGAGGGCGGCCGCGCATCCGGCTCTTTGGCGAGCAGCCGCGCACACAGCGCGGCGAGCGCGGGAGACGCCGACGGGCACCGGGTGCGCAGGTCCGGAGGAGGCTCCCGCAGGTGCTGCGTCCGCCAGTCCCTTTCCGTCGGACCCGGGAAGGGCGGCGCCCCGGTCAGCATCGCCCACAGCGTGCAGCCGAGGGCGTACAGGTCGCTGCGGACGCTCGCCCCCTCCCCCCGCCAGAGCTCCGGCGCGAGGAAGGCCGGAGTCCCGCGCACCGCGGCGTCCGCGCCGGCCGGCCCCGCGATGCCGAAGTCGGCCAGGCGCACGGAGCGATCCTCGCCGAGCAGCAGGTTCCCGGGCTTGACGTCGCGGTGCACGATGCCCTGCTCGGCCGCCGCGTGCAGGGCGCTCGCGGTCTCCCGGGCGAGGCGCACAGCCTGGACCGGCGGCAGGGCGCCGTCCTCCCGCAGCACGGTCGCGAGCGAGCCGGGCATCCAGGCCAGGGCGAGGAACACGCGGCCGGCCGCCCGGAAGACGTCATGGATCGGCAGGATGTGGGGATGATTCAGCCGGGCGAGCACGCGCGCCTCGGCCTCGTGGGCCGGGGTCACGACCTTGAGGGCGACCTTGCGCGCCAGGGCCCGCTGGGTCGCGAGGAAGACCTCGCCCATGCCGCCGCGGGCGAGCCGTTCGTGGACGGTGTAGCCGCCGAGCTCGCGGCCGACCAGGTCGAGGGGGGCGGCGGCTGCTCCCCCGGCGCAGGTCGCGAGGCCGCTCAGGGTCTGGGGAGCGCAGGCCGGACAGCGGGGGGGATCGCCACGAAAGGGCGTGCCGCAGGCCGGGCAGTCCACACTCAGGACGCTCCGACCCCGGCCAGGGTCAACAGCAGGCCGACCCCGAAGCCGGTGCCCCGCTCGCCTTGCCAGGCGGGGCCGGCGAGGTCGACGTGCAGCCAATCGCCGGTGAAGCCGCCGAGGTGCTCGGCGACGAACTGGGCGGCGCAGGAGCTCTGCGCGTTCATGCGGTCCTTGACCGAGTTCTTGAGGTCGGCGACCTTGCTCTTGAACTCCTTGCGGTAGAACTCCGGGCAGTAGGGCAGCGGATGGACCAGCTCACCGCTGGCCAGCCCGGCCTGCACGGCGCGGGCCTCGAGCTCCGCGGAGTTGCTGACGACCGCCGCGTGGCGCTGACCCGTCGAGATCAGCTGGGCGCCGGTCAGGGTCGCGAGGTCGACGATCGTGCCGGCCTCGAGATCCTTGACCGCGTAGGCGACCCCGTCGCCGAGCACCAGCCGGCCCTCGGCGTCGGTGTTGTTGACCTCGACGGTCTTCCCGGAGTACAGGTGGAGGATGTCGTCCGGCCGCATCGACCCCGGCCCGACCGCGTTCTCCGCCAGGCACAGGACCGCGTACAGCCGCTCCTTGACCCCGAGCCGCGCGGCCGCCTCGAAGGCGCCGAGCACCGCCGCGGCCCCGCCCATGTCGCTCTTCATCCCCGGCATGCCGGTCTTCGACTTGATGCTCAGGCCGCCGGTGTCGTAGACGATGCCCTTGCCGACCCAAGCGGTGGTGTGGGTCGCGCCCTCGGGCTCCCAGCTCAGCACGGCCAGGGCCGGCGGATGCTCGGCGGCCTTTCCGACGCCGGTCAAGCCGCCGAAGCCGCCTTCCTTCAACGCCTCGCCCTGGATGCACCGGAAGCCGGCGCCGACCGCCTCGGCGACCGCGCGCGCCCGGGCGACGAAGGCGTCGGTGTGCAGCTCGCAGGTCGGCATGTCGACCAGCTCGGCCGCCAGCCGGATCCCCGGCGCCGCCGCCCGCAGCCGCTCGAGGTCGGGCGCGACCCCGTCGGCGCAGAGGAAGCTGACCGTGACGGTGTGCTCGTCGTTGCTGCGCGGCTTCCTGCTGTAGCGCGGCAGCGCCCGCGCGACGGCGCAGCCCGCGGCGTAGGCGTGGGCGCCCTTGTCGAGGGCGAAGACGACCGTCGCGTCGGACTTCTTCGGCAGCTTCTTCCCGATCAGGCCGGTGATCGCGTCCGGACGGGCCGGGTGATTGTGCCGCGAGCAGACCGTCGGCAGGGCGATCGCGACCGCCTGCCGCACCGGGCCGTCCCCGAGCCAGGTGCCGGTCGAGGAGCCGTCGTCGCCGGTCGACAGCCCGTCGAGCATGTGCGACCAGACCGCCTCGGCGCCCGCCGGCAACAGCTCGGCGAGCTCACCCGCGGCGAGCCGGTCTTTCGGGCCACAGAACAACATGACGGGCGCGGTCGGCGGAGTCGAGGCGAAGGCGAGCTGGGTCATCGGGAGCTCCTTTGGGGCCGGAAAGGAATAAGTCGAGCACCGAGGGTGCGGATGCGGCAGGAATTGTGGTGCTTGGCGAGTGACGCATACCGGTGTGATTCGGAGTGAGGCAAGTGCCACCATTGCGCCGCAGGCGCGCCCGAATGCCTGACTTATTCCTTTCCGGGCCCTTATTCCTTTCCGGGCAATTACGGGGGATGGAGCGGCGCCTCAGGCCTCGTCGACGAAGGCGAGCTCGCCGAGGTGGTAGCCCTGGCCGAAGCGGATGCCCATGTCGCGCACGGCGATGACATCCGCCTCCGACTCGAGGCCGACCGCCACCAGCTTGCTGCCGATCGAGATCGCGATCGACAGCAGCCGCTGGAGGTTGCGCCGCTTGGTGTGGTCGTTGGAGAGGTCGAGCACGAGGTCGGGGTCGGTCTTGACGACCTTCGGTTTGAGCAGCAGCAGGGCCTGCATGAAGGAGCGGCCGACCTCGACGTGGTCGAGCGCGATCTTGATCCCGGCGTGGCGCAGGGCGTTGACCGGATCGGTCAGCTGCGCAGGCTCGCCGATGATCCACTGGGTGTTGACGTCGAGGAAGACGCGCTGGATCGCACCGTACTTCCTGAACATCTCGATGAGCTGCTCGCTCGGGGTCTGGATCAGGGTCGAGGGGAAGATGTTGACGTGCATGCGCAGCCGCTTCGGCACGTGTTTCCCCGCGTCGAGGCAGGTCTCCAGGCAGCGCAGGTCCATCTCCCGCAGGAGATCCTGGTCGCCGTCGACGTCGAACAGGTCGGCCGGGTTGTCGAAGCCCTCCGGACCCCGGATCATCAGCTCGTAGGAGACCACCTTGCCGTTGGTCAGGTCGGAGACGGTCTGGCGCACGACCGCGAGCTGCTCGGGATGGGCGATGATCTCGCGCAGCCGGTCGTTGCGGCTCATCGCGGGCGGCGGCAGCTTGACCTCGAGGGCGGTGCCGCTGTCGCTGACCGCCTGCTCGGGCGGAAGCTCGGCCGGCTGCCGCGCGACCGCGTCGATCAGGTCGTTGACCGAGTGGGCCTCTTCGGGCAGCGGCGCGACGCCGACCCGGGCCTGCAGCGTGACGGTGCCCGACTCGAGGTAGAGCGCCATCTTGCTCAGCATCTCCTCGATCAGGTTGCCGATCCCGGCCGCCTGGTGGAGCGTGACGTCGTGCAGCAGCGTGACGAACACGCCCCCGATCTTCGCCCAGTATTCCGCTTTCTTGGTCGCCCGGCGCAGGGCCGCGGAGACCTTGACCAGCACCTGGTCGCCGACATCGTGGCCGTGGCTCTCGTTGATCGCCTTGAGGTTCTCGAGGTCGACCATCAGGATGTTCGGGTAGACCCCGGAGCTCTCGGCGTGCTGGAGCTCGTCGGCGAGGACCTTGTGGAAGCCCTCGCGGTTGAGGAAGTCGGTCAGCGGGTCTTCGGTCACCGCCGCGATGAGCTGGGCGTTGGCGTGGAAGCGCTCGGCCTGGAAGATGTGGCGCTCCATCGCGTAGCGGATGGCGCGGATCAAGCGCAGGCTGCTGACCTCGGTGCGCAGGAGGTAGTCCTGGGCGCCGGCCGAGACCAGCTTGAGCCCGAGCTCTTCATTGCGGACGCTCGTCATCACCACCATCGGCGGCGGCTGCGCGTTCGCGTCGTACAGCGAGCGCAGGAAGTCGAAGGCATCCCCGTCGGGGAGGCGGACGTCGCTGACGATGCAGTCGAACTCGCGCTCGTTGAGGCGGTGCAGCGCCTCCTCTATGCTGGTCACCTCGGTGACCTGCACCTTCTTGATGCCCGCGAGATACAGCCGGATGGCGAGGCGGGTCACCTTGTCCGGCTCGACCATCAACAGCTGCAAAGGCTGCCCTGCTTTGCGCATGCTTCCCCCATCCGAGCTGCGAGCCCGCGCGCGTGTGCACACCGACGCTGGTAGGCGTTCGATCCGGCCAGTGTACACAAGCGCGCCCGACCTTGCACACGCAAAGGGAGCGTCGGGGGCAACTCACCGACCGGGCTCGTCGAGGCCGGCCTCTACCGTCCGCGCCTCAGGCCCGCGCCTGCAGCAGGAAGTAGCTGACGAAGACCTCGCGCCCGAGCAGGGCGAGGTAGGCGCGACCGAGCAGGGTCTCCCCGCTGTGGGCGTCGACCCGGCGCAGGTAGTCGCGCAGGAGCGCGCTCGGGTCGTACCAGGGATTCTCCCCGCGCCCGTAGTCGAGCAGCAGCGAGCCGGGCTCGCGGCTGTGGTCGGGGGCGGGCTCGGCGAGGTAGAAGCCGTGCCGGACGTCCTGGCCGTCGTCGCCTTCCACGGCCCGCCAGGGCGTCATCGGGCCGCCGTTCTGGACCATCTTGACGTTGTAGCCGCGCAGGCCGTCCGGGGTCTTCGTGAAGCCCTTGCGGAACTTGCGGATGCCGAGCAGGCTCGCGAAGGTCGGGTGGTTGTAGCCGTCGAACTCGCGGTCGGCGACGTCCTCGACGGTCGCCGGCCGGCCCTGCTCGAAGACGATGTCGAGGTCCGCGCGGGACATCGTCGCCAGACTGATCAGGTCGCGGCGGAAGACCGGCTGCACCGGCGGCGGACCCGCCTTCTTCTTCTGCGCCGGCCGCGCCGGTCGTTCCATCACCTGTTCGCTCACAGCCAACCCTCCTTCTGGTACCAGGCCAGGGTGTCACGGATGCCCTCCCGGGCCTCCGGGTAGCGGAAACGGAAGCCGGTGGCCTTGAGCCGCCGGTTGGGAAACGAGAGCTCGCGCCCGAAGTAGTCGACGCTGTCGGCCTCGAGGGGCGAGCGGAAGCCGAGCCGCGCGCCGAGCTGCTGGCCGACCGTCGCGACCCCCTTCAGCACGTTGCGCAGCGGCGCGACGGGGATCGGCGGCAGCGGCAGGAAGGGCTTCCCGAGCAGCCGCGACAGGTACTTCATGAAGTCGTACGTCGTGATGTCGGTGTCGTCGTTGAGGTTGTAGGTGTCGCCGCCGGCCTCGGGGGTGACGGCGAGGTGCAGGGCGGCGCGGGCGACGTCTTCGACATGCACGAAGGGGATCTTCGCGGTGAAGTTGGTCGGCAGGGCGAGCACGCTCTGCTTCGCCGGGTCCATCAGCAGCTGCCCGCCGCCGTACACCGCCCGCGGACCGTAGACGGTGGTCGGGCGGAGGATCGCGTAGGACAGGCCGCGCTCGCGTCCGTATTCCCGCACGAGCTCCTCCTGGGCCGCCTTCGAGCGCAGGTAGTCGTTGCTCGGGTCGGCGGGCAGATCCTCGTCGAGGGGCCCGTCGTGCCCGAAGCCGTAGACCCCGCCGGCGCCCCACACCACCGCCCGCTTGACCTTCCCGGTGACCTCCTCGAGCAGGTTCCGGGTGCCCTCGACGTTGACCCGGAACAGCAGCGACTTCGGCGCGGAGTAGCTGAAGATCGCGGCGACGTGGAACACGTAGTCGATGCCGTCGGCCAGCCCGCGCAGGGTCTCGGGCTGCGTGACGTCCGAGGGCACGACCTGGACGTGGGAGGACAGCCGCCGCAAGACGCTCGGGAAGCGCCCGCGCTCGCGGCTGTCGGCCCCGAGGGCGTCCGGCAGGTCGGTCGCGCGGACGTCGTAGCCCGCCGCGACCAGGGTCTCGACGACGTGGGTGCCGATGAAGCCGGTCGCACCGGTCACGAGGCAGGTCGGTCTCACAGCTCTCCTCCGAGGAGCACCCGGTCGAGGCGCTCGTAGTAGCTGCCGAGGATGGCCTGCGCGGCGGCGGGCCGTCCCTCGGCGATCGCGTCGACGGTCGCGAGCATCGTGTCCTGGTAGTCGTCCGGGGCGGGGAGCGCACCGGCCAGGGCGATCAGCTCGCGGACCGTCTCCTTGTAGGTGTTCAGGATCCACAAAAGGGGCAGGATGGAGGTCGCCCGCGCCAGCGCCGCGAAGGCCTCGAAGTCGGCCTCGGCGAAGGCGAGGGGCTCGCCGCGCCGCGCCCAGGCGGCCCGGATCGCGGCGCGCACGGGGCCGAGCGCGCCCGGAGCCGCGCGGGTCGCGACCAGGGTGATCACCTCGCGGGCGAGCACCCGGCGCATGTACAGGAGGTCGGCGAGCACCCGCACGGGGTCCGCGCCGGGCGCGCCGTGGCGCAGGAAGCCCGGGATCAGCCCGACGCGGCCGGAGCTCTTGAAGTCGAGCACCGCGATGCCCGACCCGCGCCGGGCCTCGACCACGCCGAGGCTCTCGAGCTTGCGCAGGGCCTCGCGCAGCGTCCCCCGCGAGGTCTCGAGCTGCTCGGCGAGCTCGCGCTCGGCGGGCAGGCGGGAGCCGGCCGGGTAGGTTCCGCTGAGGATGGCGCCGAGCAGGCGGTCGCAGACATCGGCTTGCTTGGTGGTGGTCGGCATCCGTCCCTCAAATTGGTTCAACCAATTGGTCGGACCAATTTACCGCGGTGGACTCCGCCCGTCCAGATTCCCGTCGGATTTTCTGGGCCTTCCGTCTTGTCCCCCTCTCGTGGCGCTTCCGCCCACGGACCGGGAACGCCCGTCGCCCGTCCTCACCGCTGTGGTCGGCACGGCCGACTCGCGACGGTGACCGGAGCCACCGCCACGAAGTTCGAGAAGAACCCCCTCGCTTCCTTCTGACGGACTTGGAGCGGGGGACGACCACGGCTACCATCTGTGCACGGAGGACAATCATGGCCGACACCAGAGAGTTGATGAAGAGCCTCGACCAGACCCATCGGATCCTCAAGCAGACCAACGATGCCAAACACTTTGCGAAGCTCCTGGAGAACTACTGCTCGAAGGCCCACCAGCTCCTCCTCGCCAAGCACGGCAGCGCCCCCGGCGAGGGCGTCGCTCGAGAGCGTCTCGTCGGAGAAGGCTGCGCTCAAGGCCAGATCGAGGGCGGCGCGGGTCCCCTCCACATCGCC
>JAUIEM010000081.1 GCA_030428695.1 bacterium | reverse complement strand
GCGCCTCCGTACATCATGATCCGCACTGCAACTCCGGCGTGGTGGTGACGGGAGCGAGTTTCCCGCAGGCTAGCGGGTCCAGCAGCAGACCGCAAGCGGATGCGCGGTCCTGGGCGGGGCAAAGAGAAACCCCTCGGACCGGTCCGAGGGGTCTCGCGTCGATCGCCCGGCCTGCAAAACTACCCGCCGGCCGCCGGCGCGCCGCCCTGCATCAGCTCGTGCAGCCAGCCCTGGTTGGTGTACGAGAAGAACAGGCCGATCGCGATCAGCGCCGCGAAGGTGACGAGCGCGATGGTCTGTACCGTCTTGCGGTCGGTGGTCAGCACGGTACTCGCGACGAAGATCGACGAATAGGTTCCGACCACGACGCCGCACATCAGCGCCAGGGACAGCCCCTCGATCACGCCGACGCCGGACAGGGCCCACAGGATCGCGACCGCGAGGAAGGTCGTGACCGAGGTCAGCAGCGTGCGGCTGAGGGTCTGGTTGATCGCGCCGTTGACGACGTCGAGGAAGGGCTCGCCCTTCTTGCGTTTCTGCGAGTTCTCGCGGATGCGGTCGAACACGACGATCGTGTCGTTCAGCGAGTAGCCGATGATCGTCAGGAACGCCGCGATGATCGGCAGGTTGATCTTCAGGTCGAGGCCGACCATGTCCCCGAAGGCGATGAAGCCGAGGGTGATCAACACGTCGTGGACCAGCGCGAAGATCGAGGCGATCGCGAACCTGAACTCGAAACGGAACGTGATGTAGAGGATGATTCCGATCAGCGACGCGAGGATCGCCAGGATCGCCTTGTTCCGCAGCACGTTCGCGACGGCCGGGCCGATGTTGCTGACCAGCGGGAAGGCCGACGAGACGATGAAGCCCTCGCTGCGCTTGAAGCCGTCGACCGCTTCCTGGACCTCGGCGGTGATGCGCTCGGCGTCCGCCGCGGTCAGCTGATCCTCGATCACCGTGATGACAGCGTGCCGGAAGCGCGGCGCCCCCTCGATCGGATCGAGCGCGACCGTCGCGGTCAGGTTCTGCTGGCTGCGGATGCGCGCCTCGACCATCGCCACCCGCAGGCTGTCGCTGATCGGGTTGCCGTTCGCGTCGACCGTCTCGGTGATCTCGAGCGTGCCGTAGACGATGACCGACCCCGCCTCGGAGTCGGGCGTCCGCCGCTCGACCTTGAAGAACTCCCCGGTCTCGGGGTGGCCCCAGCCGTTCGGCGCGAGGTCGTTCCGGAACGCATTCTCGAGCTCGGTCTGCAGGAGGTTGAGCGCGACGGTCTCACCGATCGAGGGCAGCCGCGAGCGCAGCAGGAACTGGGAGGTGCCGGCGGTGTCGCTGCCGATGTTCTGGATCTCGATGCCGTCGAAGGGCCGCACGCCGTCGTGCTCGACAGCGGCGAGCTCGTCGGCGAGCACCTGCTTGTCGATCGCGCGGCGGAAGTTCACCCGCAGCTCGGTGCCGCCGGTGAAGTCGATGCCGAGCTTCTCGTCGCCGCGGGCGCTGAAGACGGCGAAGCCGCCGAGGATCAGCACCAGCGACAGGACCGCCGCGACCTTCTTCTTGCCCATGAAGTCGAACTTGGCGTCGCTCGGCACCAGCTCGACGAAGGTCAGCTCGGTCAGCTTCTCGGTGCCGACCAGCCAGCCGAAGATCATCCGGGTGCCGACGATCGCCGTGAACATCGACGTGATGATGCCGAGCGACAGGGTCACGGCGAAGCCCTTGATCGGGCCGGTTCCGATCACGTACAGGATCGCGCCGGTCAAGAGGGTCGTGATGTTCGCATCGAAGATCGTCCAGAACGCGCGGTCGTAGCCCGCCTCGATCGCCTGCCGCAGGGACAGGCCGCGGCGCAGCTCTTCACGGATACGCTCGAAGATCAGGATGTTCGCGTCGACCGACATACCGACGGTCAGCAGGATCCCCGCGAAGCCCGGCAGCGTCAGCGTGAAGTTGAAGATCACCATCGCGCCCCACAGGAGCAGCAGGTTCACCGCCAGGCCGACGTCGGCGACGATGCCGGCGCCGCGGTAGTAGGCGACCATGAAGACGATGACGATCAACAGCGCGAGGATCATCGCGTTGCGGCCGCTCTCCTGGGCCTGCTGGCCGAGCAGCGCGCCGACCTTGTCCTCGAACTCCGGCACCGGCTTGGCGACCAGCGAGCCGCTCTTGAGCACGACGACCAGCTCGCGCACCTCTTCGGGCGTGAACTGACCGGTGATCTGACCGTGGGTCGTGATCGTACTCTGGATGGTGGGGGCGCTGATCGCGTCGCCGTCGAGGACGATCGCCATCGGCTTGCCCTCGTTGGCCCGTGTCAGCAGCCCCATGCGGCGGCTGCCTTCGTTGGTCGTCGTGAAGGAGACGATGTTCTGGCCTTCGAGACTGACCGACGGCCGCGCGCGGTCGAGGTGGGTGCCGTTGACGCGCTCTTCTTCCTGCCCGTTGAGCAGGAGCAACCACATGTACTTGTCGTATTCCCCGCCGGCGCCGCTGACCAGACGCCGCCCCGGCTGGGGCTCACCGGTCGCGCGCTCGATCTCGCGCAGGGCTTCGTCGGCGTTCGGGTTGTAGGCGAGGTCGTAGATCTCCTCGTCCTCGACGTAGGTCCCGTTCTGCTTCGCGAGCAGCAGCCGCTCGATCTCGCGCTCTTCCGCCAGCATCTGCGCGGAGTCGATCAGGATCTTGAACTGCAGCTTGCCCGAGGTCGAGAGGATGTTGCGGATGCGCTTCTCTTCCGCCGGGCTGACCGTCGGGATCTGGACGACGATGCGCGTCTCCCCCGAGGGGTAGATCTTGACTTCCTTGTTGCCCTGGATGTCGATGCGGCGCTGCAGGCCCTCGATCACGTCCTCGATGACCGGTCCGGTGGCCCCCGGAATGCTGAAGACCAGCCGGGTGCCTCCCTTGAGGTCCAACCCCAGGTCGGGGGTCTTGACGGCGGACGCCCACAGGGCGAACAGGCACAGCACCCCGATCAGGGCGAACTTCCACTTGTAGTCGCGGTACATCAACGGTCCTCTGCAGTGCTACTCGGAGTCTTTGTCGGGAGAGTCGCGGAACACCTGGGCGATCGAGCTCTTGGCGATGCGCAGGCAGACGCCCTTGTTCTCGTCGACTTTGATCGAGACTTCGTCTTCCTTGACCTTGTCGACGATGCCCCGTATGCCGCCGGCGGTCATCACTTTGTCGTTCTTCTTGAGGCTGTCGAGCATCGACTTCTGCTCGGCCCGGCGCTTCTGCTCCGGGCGCCACATCAAGAAATAGACCACGGCGATGACGATGCCGATGAACAGCAGGTTGGTCGGGTCGAAACCCGTGCCGTCCTGGGCGGGCAACAGGGACGTGAGCGCGTTCAAGCGGGCCTCCCGGGTGGGGGGAAGGGACGGCGTGCCGTCAAATTCGAGCGGACGATTCTATCGAAGTCCATCCGAAACGCAAGGGCTATGGTCGCTCCGGCCTCAGGAAGATGGCCCGCCGCCGATCGCGGGGCGGGTCGCTGGGGGCGGGCGCCCGAGGCCCGGCTGAAGTCCCGGCCGGAGGGGGACGATGATGGGAAGACGGGAGCACGCCGCCTGTCCGGCCTCGCGTCGCTCCGGCGCGGAGCCGGCTCCCCGGTCCGGCGCCGGGGAGCACAGTCGCAATCGCGCATCCTTTGCGCTATAACGGGAACAACGGAGCGGGGAACCAGATGCTCTACAAGGTGACGCTGACCGCCAAGCGGGTCCACGACTGCCCTCTCTACAACGAGGGGGACAAGATGGTGATGTCCTTCCCGCGCATCGACAAGGCCCTCTCCGACGAGATCTGCGCCCTGACGCTCTCGGAGTTCCTGCCCTACCTGTACAAGAAGTTCCGCGGCCTCGGCGCCCACGGCGACCACATGGAGTTCAAGGTCTGTCACGGCTGTGAGCTGCAGGGGGCCTGGGTCGGCTTCACGGTGTCTTCGCAGCCGGCTGAGCAGAACAAGGAAGAGTCCCAGCGCATCCGCAACACCACCGCGCGGCTGAAGAAGATCTCGCTGTTCGAGCGCATCCCGAACGTCGGCCTGCTGACGCTGGCCGAGATGACCGAGGAGATCACCTACGCCGAGGGTGACATCATCCTCAAGGAAGGCGAGCAGGGCGACGGGCTCTACGCGGTGCAGGAGGGCCTGTGCCTGGTCTACCAGGGCAACGGCGAGACCCACATCGCCGAGATCGGCCCGGGGGACTGCTTCGGCGAGATGTCCATCCTGACCGACCAGCCGACGTCGGCGACGATCAAGGCGGCCGAGGAGACGGTGGTGTACAAGGTCGCCAAGGCCGACGTCTTCCGCCTGACCAGCTCCTACCCGGCCCTGGCCAACTACTTCAGCAAGCTGCTCGCCGAGCGCCTCAAGCGCACGAACTCGGCGATGGTCGAGAAGCTCGCGAGCGGCTTCTCCGGCACCCTCGCCCACATGTCGCCCGCCGAGCTGATCCAGGCCATCGACGCGGCGGACAAGGGCGGGAAGCTGACGGTCAAGGGGGTCCGGCACTCCCTCGAGCTCGAGTTCCAGTCCGGCCTGATCTACGGCATCGAAGGAACCTTCACCGACGACGCCTCGGAGAACTTCTACGACTTCCTGAACTGGAAGGAAGGCTCCTTCACCTTCTCGCCCTGCGCGGTCGAGACCGCCGGTCGGCATCCCTTCGATCCGACCGCGCTGTTGATCAACGGCCTGCGCATGCAGGACGAGCAGCGCGTCGGCTACGGCGGCTGAGCCCGCCGATCACGCATAAAGCCTTGCAAATCCCCGCCCGATGAAGACACTGGCACGTCTCCGGTAGGAAGACCTCAGCCGCGGCTGAACATTCTCGACGCTGAGGCGTTGCAGGAATAACAGCCTGCTCCTTCGGATTGGAGGCCCCATGTCGACGCGCACCCTGGTCCCCTTGTGCCTGCTCTTCGCCGCCACCTTCGCGTTCGGCCAGGACGAAGATGACGAGTACAGCTACGAGGAGAACCTCGAGTACAAGATCCTCGTCCAGCGCGGGGCCCAGTTCGAGGTCGAGGAGCTGCTGCGCGACGCGTCGCTGAAGATCGGCCGGCTGATCATCCCCGACCAGGCCCTGCAGGGCGTCAAGATCCGCTTCCTCGACGACCTCGAGCTCAACTACCGGCTGCTGCGCGCGATCCTCGCGATGTACGACGTCGAGCTGCTGCACGAGCGGGTCGGCGAGCGGGAGATCATCAAGGCCTACCTGCAGCGCAACCTGATGGCCCGCGAGATCGGCAAGGCGACGCGCATCTTCGGCGTCGACGAAGAGCTGCCGCCGGTCAACGAGGTCGTCACCGCGGTCGTCCACGTCGAGTACGCGAACGTCGAGCAGGTCTTCGCCCAGATCCGGGCGATGCAGGCCCGCGACCGCGACCGCCTCGGCAACATCATCTACGTCAAGGGCCAGCCCGACCTGATCATCACCGACAAGGCGCCGAACGTCGAGTTCTACAAGCGCATCATCCAGGCGATCGACCAGCCCCCCGAGGCCCTGATCCTGCACACGGTCAAGCTCGAGAACGCGCTCGCCGAAGAGGTCGCGGCCCTGGCGACGAACATCATCAACGCCAAGCAGACGGTCGAGACCGACCGCGGCCTGGCGGTCAGCGCCAAGCCGCAGATCCTCGCCGACCGGCGCACCAACAAGGTGATCATCTTCGCCCTCGAGAAGGACGTGAACGAGCTGCTCGAGATGATCGAGGACCTCGACGTCGAGGTCGACCCCCCGGAGTCGACCCACTACGTCGTGCACCTGGTCAACGCCGACGCCGTCGAGATCGCCGACAAGCTCAACGAGCTGTTCACCGGCGTCTCGACCGGCAGCTCCTCCTCGAGCCGCACCCGGGGCCGGACGAACACCTCGCAGCCGCCGATCTCGCGGCCCTCGCCGGCGGCGACCAGCGGCTCGCCGAGCGACGCGGCGACCCTCACCCCGGCCCAGGCCGACATCCCGACCCGCATCGTCGCCAACGAGCCGACGAACACCCTGATCATCCAGGCGCGGCCGGAGGAGTACGAGTCGATCCTCGAGATCATCGCCGAGCTGGACAAGAAGCGCACCCGCGTGTTCATCGAGGCGCAGGTCTGGGAAGTGACCGTCTCGAACGACTTCCAGTTCGGCGTCGAGCTCGCGACGATCGACAACGCCCACCCGGGCTCCACCCGTGGCCTCGGCCTGACCGACTTCGGTCTGTCGACCCTGACCGCGGGGACCGACGCGGACGGAAACGTGACCAACGTCGGCCGCTTCCCCGGCTCGGTCGGCCTGGCCGGGCCGTCGGTCGACAACGGCCTGACCTTCGCCCTGACCCGCGGCGCCTTCGACCAGCTGCCGCTGATCATCCAGGCCCTCGGCGCGGACACCCGGGCGAACCTGCTGACCACGCCCTTCGCGGTCACCAACGACGGCGAGGAGGCGACCTTCTCGGTCTCGCAGAACGAGCCCTTCCGCGTGACGAACTCGACCTCGGCGGTCGCGAGCTCGGGATTCGAGTACGCGACGGCCGAGTCCTTCCTGACCATCCAGCCGCGGGTCAGCTCCGACGAGACCCTGACCCTCGACGTCGAGCTCGAGATCGAGACCTTCACCGCCTCCGCCGGCGGCGACGGCGCGCCGCCGCCCTCGAGCAGCCGGCGCTACCAGGGCATCGTGACCGTGCCGAACAACCGCTACGTCGTGTTCGGCGGGCTCGAGCAGGTGTCGGACACCGAGTCGGTCAACAAGGTGCCGCTGCTCGGCGACATCCCGATCATCGGCTACCTTTTCAAGCGCGTGCAGCAGCGCCAGTCGCGGACCCGCATCTACATCTTCATCCGCCCGATCATCTTCTCGAGCGAGAACTTCGAGCGCACCACCCGGGCGTCGAAGTTCCTGCGCGACCGGATCCGCTCCGCCAGCCTGCACGCGGCCGAGTCGGCGGTGCTGCCGCCGGACGTGGTCGAGAAGCGCTGGGCGACCGTCCAGGGCCAGATCAACTTCCTGTTCAACACCGTCGACGACCCCTTCAGCTACGACGCGGGCGGCGCGGCCGAGCGCCGGCGGCGGGAGCGCGAGTAGCGGCTGGAAGCAAACCGATGCGAAAACCGAGAGCTCCCGGTCGGGAGCTCTCGGCGTCTGCGGGGCGGGACTCGCGCTCAGCCGGCGAGGAGCTCCTCGGCCTTGGTGACGATGTCGTCGGGCTCCATGCGGTCCTTGGCGCCGTAGAAGTTCGTCAGCTTGGGGGTCTGGATCCACGAGAACAGGATCTCACCGGCGCTGTCGAAGAAGAACACGCTCGGCTGCAGGAAGGCTTTCTTCGGGTAGGTCAGGGCCATCGGATGGACCCTCTGGCTCTTGACGCCCAGGCTCTCCCGGGTGGTCAGGTCCGGATCGGCGAGCATCGGCCAGGGCAGGTTGTATTTCGCCTTGAAGGCGGCGTTCTGTTCGACGCTGTCGGCGGACACGCCGACGATCTGGACGTCCTTCTCGAGCAGCGGGCCGGCGAGCTTTCCGAGCTTCTTCCAGAAGCTCTTGCAGTACGGTCACCAGCGCCCACGGTAGGTGCTGAGGATCGTCAGGGGCTTGCCCCGGATGTGCTCGTCGGTGAAGGGTTGGCCGGTGTCGTCCTGGAGCTCGATGCGCATCGCATCCTCCGTGCAGGGAAAGGAGCAAGGTACCCCTCCGTCCCGCGCGCTTCAAGTCCCAGGCCCGCCGGGGCTTGGCAAGCGGTCCGGGCTGACGTAGAATGGGCGCATCCGGTGTTGCCGAAGCCCCTCCTCCGCGCCGCCGGCTCCGGCTCGGGTGCCGGACCTCCAGCGGCGTTCTTCGGCGGCCAGAACCGCGCTCGAGGGATGTAGTGGGCCTCCTCCGTTGGCTGCGCGGCGGGCGCATCGCCCGGCTCCCCGCGGTCGGAACCGCGTACGTGGTCTCCGACCTGCACGGCCATCTGCTCGACTTCCGCTCGATCCTCGACGACTGCGGCTTCGTCGGCCGCTGCGAGGCCGGGGAGCCCGTGCACATGGTGCTGCTCGGCGACGCCGGCGACCTCGAGCGCCACCGCTGGGTCGACGGACGGGTCTCCCAGGGCGACGACGCCCGGCTCTTCGACCTGCTGATCGAGCTGAAGAAGCGCTTCCCGGCGAACCTGCACTACGTCGAGGGCAACCACGACTTCCACCTGCTGCGGATCTTCCGCGAGCTCGAGCAGTTCCAGCGCGAGCGCGGGCTGAGCGGCTTCCCGAGCAACGCCGTCATCACCGCCTACTTCGACAGCTTCGTCGAGGCCTACGGCGAGGGCTGCTTCCGGGTCAACATCGAGCCCTACGACTTCGTCTGGCGCGCGCGGCCGCACCACCTCGACTTCGTGCGCTCCTCCTCGCTGGTCGCTCTCGGCGCCAATGGCCTTCTGTGCGTGCACGCCGGGCCGCCCCGCCGGTCCGCCGCGCGGGTGCGGCGCTTCCTGCTCGACCGCGAGGCGCGGGACAGCTGCCTGGCCCTCGAGCCGGAGCAGATGATGGCGACCACCTATTACCAGTTGTTGAACAACCGCTACCCGAACGATTACGGCGTCGACGACCTCGACGCCTTCCTCACCGCCCTCGGCGGCCGGGTGATGATCTCCGGCCACTCGCCCCTGCCTCAGTTCGCCGACCACGCCGGCGCGCCGATGGAGGGCTGCGCGGTGCGCGACGGGGTGGTCGCGATCGGCGGCCGGCAGGGGATCCTCGGCAGCAGCTACGGCAGCCTGCCCGACGCCAAGCGCTATCTTGCGATCGACCTGGCGAGGACCTATAACTCGATCGATGAGTTCGAGCCGGGACGCGAGATCCTGGCGGTCCCGACGGTCGCGCGTCCGAGCATCCTCGACGAAGACAGCGCCGACGTCGACGTGCCGGACATGATCGAGGTCTTCGACGTGCCCCCGGCTCCCCCGGAGAGCTGACATGCCGATCCATCTCAAGGAGCTGCCGCGCCAGCGGTTGCGCGGCTGGTTGCGCGAGGGGGGCTTCCAGGCCTTCCGCGGCGATCAGGTCTTCGAGTGGGTGTGGCGGCGTGGAGTGACCTCGGTCGAGGCGATGGGGAACCTGCCGCGCAAGCTGCGCGCCCACCTCGACAGCGAGACCACCCTGCACAGCGGGGAGAGCGTCGTCACCCGCCTGGTCTCCAGCGACGGTACCCAGAAGCTGCTGGTCGGGCTCGAGGACGGGCTGAAGGTCGAGGCGGTGATCCTCGCCGACGGCGCGCGCCGCACCCTGTGCGCCTCGAGCCAGGTCGGCTGCGCGATGGCCTGCGACTTTTGCTATACGGCGCGCTCGAAGGTGCGCAGGAACCTCGCCGCGCGCGAGATCGTCGCCCAGTACGAGCTGTGCAACCGGCTGCTCGCCGAGGACGGCCAGCCGGCCCTGAGCAACATCGTGTTCATGGGGATGGGTGAGCCGCTCGCGAACGTCGAGCGGGTCTGCGCGGCCCTGCGTATCCTGACCGATCCGCGCGGGCTGGCCTTCTCCGCGCGCAAGATCACGGTCTCGACGGTCGGTCTGGTTCCCCACATCCCCCGCCTGACCGAGCTCGGGGTCAACCTCGCGGTCAGCCTGAACGCGTCGAACGACCAGCTGCGCCGGCAGCTGATGCCGATCGAGCAGCACTATCCGCTGACGGAGCTGATCGCCGCCGCGCGGCGCTTCGCGCAGGAGGCGAACCGGCGGGTGACCTTCGAGTACGTGCTGCTCGGCGGCGTCAACGACCGGCCCGAGCACGCCCGCGAGCTGGTGCGGCTGCTCAACGGCGTGCGGCACAAGGTCAACCTGATCCCCTTCAACGAGTTCCCCGGCTCCGGCTACAAGGCGCCGGAGGAAGCGGACGTGCTGGGCTTCCAGGAGATCCTGCGCGGCAAGGGGGTCGACGCCTTCCGGCGCCGCTCGCGCGGGCGGGACATCCTCGCCGCCTGCGGGCAGCTGGCGGGGAAGGGGGAGAGCGCGTGAGGCGCCCGCTGCTGATGCTCTGCGGGCTGTGCGCGTTCGCCGCCGCCGACACCTTCGTCAACGAGGGGCTGGCGCGCATCCAGCAGGCCCGCCTGACGCTCGAGAGCCAGGACATCGAAGGCGAGGAGAGCATCAAGAGCTCCCTCGCCACCGCCCGCGAGAACCTCGAGCAGATCGGCGCCCAGCTCGCGGACACGGCGCGGCTGGCGACGCTGGTGCAGACGCGCAAGCTGTACGAGAACCAGGTGCGCAACCTGCAGTCCGGGAACGACGAGCTCGAGAGCCGGGCCGACGCGAAGGTCGAGGGCCGCGAGCTGATCGAGCTCGAGCGCGAGCAGATCCGCATCGACCTCAACGAGCTCGAGGTCGAGCAGGGGGTCGACCGCTCGGCCCTCGACCGGCTGCTCGAAGAGGAGCGGGAAGATCTCAGCGACGTCGCCGATCCCGCCTTCGACCTCCTGAACAAGACGAACGCCGCGCGCTTCTCGCTGTACACCTACGACCGGCTGCTCACCGTGCGCGAGAACCTCCTGCGCCGGCGCCTGGAGCTGCGCGGACAGGTGCTGAGCTTCGCCCTGCAGGTCAGCGTGCAGCTCGAGCGGCGGGCGCAGATCTTCGACGACATCGCGAGCTTCAACCAGGCGAAGCGCCTCGGCATCGCCGACCGCCTGCGCATCGATCAGGACAGCCTGCACACGCTGCAGCTGCGCCGGGCCCACGTCGCGGCCGACTCCCTCGAGCTGCTGTTGATCTGGATCGAGGAGATGGACTTCCGGGTCGAGACCTTCAAGCTCGGCAGCGACGAGTTCACCAAGGGCAAGGAGCTGCGCGCTTTGTGGCGCAAGATCGCGAGCGACTCGGCCCGGCTCGCCGAGCTCGAGCAGCGGACGGCGCGCGAGCTCCTGCCGGTTCCGCCCGGACGGGTGCCCGACGAGAGCGTCGACGTGTTGCTCGCGCGGGTGCGGGCGCAGGAGCATCAGATCGACACCCAGGCGGCAGACTACGCCCGCGAGGCCGAGGAGGCCCGGCGCGACCTCGATCTCGCCGACAACGCGCTGCAGCTGTGGAACGAGCGGCTGGCGAAGGTGACCGACGGCGAGTCCTCGGGGCGGGCCGACGAGATCGGCCTCGAGAAGATCAACCGGCTGCGGAAGACGATCCGCGACCGGCGCCGGGAGAGCGACTCGCTCGCGGCGACCTTGAGCGGCCCGCAGCGCGAGGCGGAGGAGGCGCGGACCGCGCTGTTCAAGAACCTGGCGCAGTCGGCCGGCAAGGTGCGTCGGCGCTTCGAGCTGTGGGTGCCGCGCTACAACGATCAGCTCGAGCAGGCCCACGAGCTGTTGGAGCAGACCCGGAAGGCGGCCGCACGTCGGGTCGAGGTCGCCCGTCAGCGGTTGGCGTATATTGCCGGGCGACGCGCGGAGATGGTCGCGCTGGCCGAGCGGCTCCGCGGCGCGATCGACCGGCTCGAGTTGCAGAAACAACGCAAGACGAAGTTGTGGTTGCGACAGGTCCAACCTTTTGAAGGAGATCTGACGGGGGCATGGGATACCCTGGGGGCACGTGTGAGTGTAGCCGGCGATGCCGTGCTCAGCTCGCGTCCCCGGCTGCTCTGGTGGATCGGGGCCTTCGGGGTGTGTACGGTGCTCGCGCTGTTCCTGCAGCGGCGCTTCCGCGTGCTGCGGCGCGACCTCGTCGGCTGAGGGCTGTACCGGACGACGAGCGACGCAACCGACGGCGATGAGGGCCCCGCGGGCGAGCCACTGTCCCGTCGCAGTCCCGGACTGCGGGTGAAAAACAGACGACGTGTGGCGGCTCTTCCGTCGCCTGTGATAGGATAGGGCGCTATTCAGCTGAAATAGCGGCCTCCCAAGCGAGATCGGAGTATCGCAATGACCAACCGTCATCGACTTGTAATCGGCGCCTTTCTACTCGGCCTGACCAGCGCCTACGCGGGCATCATCGTGATGCGCACCAACGAGGTTCTCGAAGGACCGATCGTCGAGACGGACAGCCTGACGGTCACCATCGACCTCGGCGGCAACCGGGTGAAGATCGAGCGCTCGAAGATCCAGCGCATCGAGTTCGCGCCGGACGATCCCGCCAACCCCGACCGCGATGCGCCGCCACCGCCCGCCGACATCAGCGAGGCCGACGTCCAGGCCGCGAAGCTCGAGGCCGAAGCCGCGAAGGCAGAGACCAAGCGGGTCGGCTTCGTGCTCGGCACCGGCACCTGGGACCGCGCGGCGGCCGCCTTCAACCAGGCGACGGCCGATCTCGCCACCGGCTATCTGCAGTACGCCCTCGAAGGTTTCCAGGAGGCGAAGCAGCTGTTCGAGCTCGCCCGCAAGGAGTGGGTCGATCGCTACGGCGACGGCAGCGAGACCACGGACCCGGATCCAGACCCCGGCCCCGGTCCCGGCCCGGGTCCTGAGCCGGGCCCGACCGGCCCGACCGAAGCCGATGTCCGCGCCGCCGAGGCCCACACGCTCGAGACGCGCGGCGCCGCAGAGGCGGCCGGAGCGGACCTCAGCGCGGGTGACGCGATCCTGTCGCAGGCGCAGGCCGCGTTCTCGGCCGGTGAGAACGAGGATGCGATCGCTTGGCTCGAGGACGCCAGGAGCGCCTTCGCCAAGGCCCTGAACGTCGTCACCGCGCGTCGGATCGACGAGGCGCTGAGCGCGCGTCTCGACGCCTTCCTCGCCGGCCCCGAGATCGACGTCGCGGCGCTCGCCGCCGAGGTCGAGGCGCTGATCGCCGAGATCCGTGACCTCAAGGCGCGGGCCGGTGAACAGGCCGACCAGGCCGAGGCGCTCAAGCGCGGCCTGATGCTGCACAGCCAGCAGCTCGACGCGCAGGCGAAGCCGCTCCTCGAAGACGTGCGCGCGGCCTACGCCGAAGCGCTCGCCGCCCGCACCGGCAACTTCGACGGCGCGGCGGAGGTTCTCGCCCAGGCGCTCTCCGGCGCCGCCAGCGAAGGCGTTCCGGCGCCCCTGTTGACGCCGCATCAGGAGTCGTTGGACGCGGCCCGCGCGACGGTCGAGAGCGATCCGGAGGGCGCCGTCGCCTCCGTCGAGCAGGCGACGGCCGCGGTCGCCGCGCTGCGCGAGGGCTGGGCTTCCTACAGCGCGGCCGCGACCGCCGCCCGGGCCGAGCTCGACGGCGCGCGGGAGGCGCTGCCGGCCGAGGCGGTCGCGAGCGTCGAGCAGACCCTGGCGGACGCCGACGCGCTCGCGACGGCGGGCAACTTCGACGAGGCGACGGGCAGCCTGTCCGGCGTCGCGGAGATGATCGCGACGAACCTGCCCGGTCCCCGCGATGACGCGGCGGCGGCCGCCGCCGCGGCGATCGCGCGGCTGGCCGAAGCCGGCGGGGAGACCGCGGAGCCCGAGGCGTTGGTCGCGCAGGCCGATGCGGAAGCGGATGAGGCCGCGGCGATCGCCCTCTACGAACAGGCTGTCGCGCTGTGCGAGAAGAACATCGCGATGCTCCAGGCCGATCCGATCGAGCGGGCCGAGCTCGCGCTGGCCGAGGCCCGCGAGGCCGAGAGCGCCGCGCAGGAAGCCGGCGCGGCGGAAGACCGCATCGCGGCCGGCCAGGTCCTGATCCAGGCCGCGGAGACCGCCTTCGAGGCCGAAGACTACGCGATGGCGGTGACCCGCGCCGGCGACGCCCGCGACGTGTTCGCCGAAGCCCTCGCCGCGGCGCGTGAGACCGCCGGCCAGGACGAGGCGCGGACGGCGGCCGAGGCGGCGCTGGCCTCGACGCAGGCATCGCTGGATGCGGCGGTGGCCGACGGGGTCGGCGACGACGTCACCGCCGGCCCGAACCAGCAGCTGCTCGAAGCCCGCGAGCTGTTCGCCGACGGCGACTTCGCCGCGGCCCAGCAGGGCGCCGAGGCGGCGGCGGCGGTCCTCGCCGAAGGCCTGATGGCGTGGCGCGCCGCCTCCCACGAGGCGGTCGGCCTGGCCCTCGACGCGCGTCTGCAGAAGCTGCTCGCCGAGCGCGAGGCGGCGATCGCTGCGGCGCGCGCGGCGGCCGAGAACGAAGCGAAGGCGGCCGAGGCCCAGACCGCGCGGGCCGCGCTGCTCACCGCCCGCGAGGGTCTGCTCGCCTGGCTGTCCGAGGACGCAGAGCGGCTCGCAGCCCTCGACGCCGCGATCGAAGCGGCCGACGCCGAGGTCGAAGCCGGTGCCTTCGACTCGGCTGCCGAGGCCTTCCGGGCAGAGCTGCAGGGGCTGAACGGTGCGGTCGCGGCGGTCGGTGACGAGACGCGGGCGCTGCGCGAAGAGCGCGCCGCTTCCCATCCGGACCGGGCGGCCGAGCTCGCCGAAGGGGACGCTGTCGTCGCGACCGGAGACGAGCTGCTCGCCGCGGGAGACCTCGCCGGGGCACTCTCCGAGTACCAGACCGCCCGCCAGTGGTTCGAAGCATGGCCCCCCGTGGTCGAGCCGATGGTGACCGAGGCCGAGGCGACCGAGGCCCTGGCCGCCGCCGAGAGCGAGCGGACGCGGGTCGTGTCGCAAGGCGTGGCCGAGGCTGCGCTGGCCGACGCCGACGCCGAGCTCGAGGCGGCGCGGGCCGCTTCGGCGGACGGCCGCTTCGAAGAGGCGGTCGCCCTCGCCGGCTCGGCCGTGGCAGGGTTCAACGCGGCGCTCGCCGCGATGGCGACGGAAGAGAACGCCGAAGAGCTCGCCGCGGCGCAGCTCGCCGAAGCCGACTCCCTGCGGGCCCTGCTCGTCGACCGCGGCTTCGCCGACGACGAGCTCGCCGAGGCCGACACCCTGGTGGCCAACGCGCGCAGCGCGCAGCAGGCCGGTGACTTCGTCGCGGCGGCTTCGTCCGCCGGCGCGGCCGTCAGCCTGCTCGAGGGCTGGGTCGTCGCCTCGAGCGAAGAGGTGCTCGCCGAGAAGCAGGCCTGGGCCGACGAGGCGCGGCGCGCCGCGATGGACGCCCGGGCCCTGGCCGAGACCGAGGGGGCGACGCAGGACGAGCTGGCCGAAGCCGACGCGATGCTGACCAAGGGCCACCAGAGCTTCGGACAGGACATGTTCGATGAGGCCCACATGCTCTTCACCGAGGCCGCGGCTGCCTTCACGGCGGTTGCCGAGGGCCAGGCGGCGATCCGGGCCGAGCTGCTCGCGCAGATCGACGAGCGCAACGCCGATCGCGCCGAGGCCCAGGCGCAGGCCCGTGAGGCCGCGCTCAGCGAGGCGCGCCAGGCCGAGGCCCAGTCTGTGGCCGATGCCGAGGCGGCGATCGTCGAAGGCTTGAAGGCGCGGGTCGAAGCGCTGCACGCCGAGGTCGACGACGCGATGCAGATGGCCGAGGCGGAAGGCGCCTCGACCTACGCTCCGGAGCTGTGGGCCAGCGCGGAGAACGCCAAGGCCGCGGCGATGGTCTCCGAGGGCGCGGGTGCCTTCGAGGACGCGGTCGCCGGTCTGGAGCAGGCCCGCGACGCCTTCAAGGCCGCGACCGATCGCGCGATCGCGGCGCTCGCCGAGCTGCGCGAGGCGCTGGTCGCCGCCGCGGAGAAGGCGGCGATGGCCGAGCAGAACGCCCGCGCCGCCGGCGCCGAAGAGCTCGCGGCTGCGAGCTTCGAGGCCGGTCTCGGTTCGATGGAGGAAGCCCGCACGGCCGAGTCGGCCGGCGACTTCACCGCCGCCGAGCTCGCCTACGGAGCGGCGGTGGGCGCCTTCGCGCAGGCCGCGGAAGAGGCGAAGATCGCCGCCGCCGAGGGCGGCGAGGCGACCGCGCTCGCCGCCAAGGCCAAGGCCGACGCGGCGCGCCAGGCGGCCGAAGAGGCGAACGTGGCCGGCGTCAATCCCGACGGTTGGGCGGCGGCGTTGCAGGCCCTCGAGGCCGCGCAGGTGCAGCTCGGCGACCAGGACTACGAGGGCGCGACCGCGGGCTTCGAGGGCGTCGCGGAGACGTTCCGCCTGTTGACCACCGACGCCGTCGAGCTGACCGCGCAGCTGGGCACCGCCCGCGACGCCGCGGTGGCGGCGGAAGCCCGGGCCGAAGCGGCCGAGGCCGCGCGCTGGGCCGAGGACGTGATGATCGACGCGCGGAGCAAGCGCGGCGAAGCCGAGCTGCTCTCCGAGGAGGGGCGCGTGGCCGACGCGGTCGCCGCGTTCGGCGCCGCGACCGCGCTGTTCGACGAGGCGACCGGTCTCGCCGCCAAAGCCCAGGCGACCGACGCGCTGGCCGCGGCGAACGCGGCGCGCGCCGCCGCCCTGGAGGCCGGTGTTCCGGAAGATCAGGCCGACTTCGTCAGCGGCCAGGAGGCGCTCGACAAGGCGACCAGCCAGTTCGCCGACGAGGGCTACGAGGCCGTCACCCTGCTCGCCGCCGACGCCCGCGCCGCGTTCGAGAAGGCACGCACCGCGGCGATGAGCGCCGAGGAACAGCTGCGGAACGAGGCGATCCAGGCCCAGACCTCGGCGCGCGCTGCCCGCGAAGCGGCGCAGACCGCGCAGGCCGAGCAGCGCGCCGCCGAGGACTTCGCCGCGGCGACCACTGCCCTCGACGAAGGCCAGGCGGCCCTGAGCGCCGACGACTTCGCGGCCGCCACGGCTGCCTTCCAGCGTGCCGAGGCGCTGTTCACGACCGCCGCGGAGAATGCCGCCGGTGCGTCCGACGTGGTCGCCGCGATCGAAGCGCAGCTGACCGCGCTCGACGCCGAACGGGCCGAGCTGTTCGCGACGGCGGAAGAGCTCGGCGCGACCGACAGCCTCGCGGAAGGCGACAAGCTGCTCACCGATGCGCGGGCCGCGCTCGCCTCGAGCGATCACGCGCTCGCGGAGAGCCACGTCGCGGCGGCGAAGGCGGCGTTCGCGGCGGTGCGCGAGCACCTGAGCACGCTCTCGGCCTCCGAGACGTTGGCCCAGGCGCGCGGCGCCGCCGAGACCGCCCGCCAGGCCGCCGACGCCGCGCGGGCCACCGCGCAGCAGGCCGACGCGGAGCGCTGGGCCAGCGACGAGCTGCGGGCCGCCCGCGACAAGTACTCACAGGCGGACGCGAAGTTCGCCGACGAGGAGTACAAGCAAGCGGAGAACCTGTTCGCGGCCGCCGCGAGCGGCTTCACCGCCACCGCCCAGGCCGCGGTCGCCGCGAAGGCCGAGCACGACGCGGCGGTCGCCGGCCTGCGCCAGGAAGTCACCGCCAGCCGGGTGGCCGCGGAAGAGGCGCGGACCCAGGCGCAAGCCGAGGGCGCCAGCGAGCACGCGACCGCCCTGTTCGAGGGCGCCGCCCGGGCCTTCGCCGAGGCCCAGCAGCATGAGCAGCGCGAGGACTGGGAAGCCGCCAAGGTCGCCTTCAACAGGGCGCGTGACGGCTACGCCAACGCCCTGACGACCGCCCTCGAGGTCAAGGCCGAGGCCGAGGCCGCGATGGCCCGGGCGCGCGCCTCCCTCGACACCGCCCTCGCCCGCATGGACGACGAGAAGAAGCTCGCCGCCGAGCAGCGCGGGCTGGCGCTGAAGGCCGACTCCCACGCCAAGGCCTCGCTCGTCGAGAACGCGAACGCACAGTTCGAGTCCGGTGGCTTCCTCGAAGCCGACGCGCGTAAGGTCGTCGCCACCGTCCAGGCCGCCCAGGCGGCGACCTCCGCTGCCAGCGAGGCCCGCAAGGCCTTCAAGCAGGCCGCGGACCTCTACGCCCAGGCGATCACCGACGGTCGGGCCGAGTGGGAAGCCGCGCAGCGCGCGTCGATGGTCGCGATGGTCGCCGAGGCCGAGACGGCCGGCCTGGTCGCGAGCACCAAGGTCGGCGAGCGTGAGATCAGCCACCCCGAGGGCTGGCAGGTCAGTCAGCGTGACGGTGTCGCGACCTTCTCGCACAGCGGGGAGATCGACGGCTTCAACCCGAACTTCACTGTCACCACCATCGAGACCCGCGGGGTCGCGATGGAGGATCTCAACAAGAAGGTCCAGGACAAACTGAAGGCGCGCGAGGACTACACCTTCACGAGCTCGGTCGCCGACACGGAGATCGTGCCGGGCAAGACCTGCCACGTGATCCGGGGCACCCTGACCAAGGACGGCTCCCGGCTCGCGCACGCGCTCGTCCTGGTCCCGGATGGCGGAGAGCTGCACCTGTTCGGCTTCACCGCGACCGAGGATGTCCACAACCAGCTGAACGACAAGCTGTTCCGCCGCTTCATCCAGAAGGCGCAGGAGCAGGCGGCGAACTGAGCCCCCGCGGCCTGCGCGGTCGCTTGCGCGGCAGCGGGCCGGTCTGGCGAGCGTCAGCGTGCCTCCGTGCTGCGCGGCTTCGGTCGCTCCGGCGCGGAGGTCGCCACTGCGGGCCGGGTGCGCCGCGAAGCCATCCACTCCCCGCGAGGGACAGACGGAGAGAGACATGACGGAGTACAACTTCATCCGACGCGAGGACGACGCCGGCGTCGCCCTCGTGACCATCGACCGGCAGGCCAAGCTCAACGCGCTCAACCTCGAGCTGCTCGCCGAGCTGCAGAGCTGCTTTTGGGAGCTGAACAGCGACGAGGCGGTCGGCGCGGTGATCCTGACGGGTGCGGGCGACAAGGCCTTCGTCGCCGGCGCGGACATCTCCGAGCTCGCCGACCTCGATGTCGCGCGCAGCAAGCGCCACGCGCAGATCGGCCAGTCGGTGTTCGACGCGATCGAGCGGTTGAGCAAGCCGGTGATCGCCGCGATCAACGGCTTCGCCCTCGGTGGCGGGCTCGAGCTCGCGATGGCCTGCCACATGCGGGTCGCGTCCGAGCGTGCCCAGGTCGGTCAGCCCGAGGTCGGGCTCGGCCTGATCCCCGGCTTTGGCGGCACCCAGCGGCTCGCCCGCCTGGTCGGCGCCGGCCGGGCCTACGAGCTGGTGTTGACCGGCGGGCGCATCCGGGCCGAGGAGGCGCTGTGCATCGGGCTGGTCAACAAGGTGTGTGCCCCCGAGGCCCTGCTCGACGAGGCCCGCGCGCTCGCGAAGAAGATCACGAAGAACGCGCCGCTCGCGGTCGGCTACGCCCTCGAGGCGATCCGCCGGGGTCTCGAGGGCACGCTCGCGGACGGGCTGAGCATCGAGGCCGACCTGTTCGCCCTGTCGTGCGCCACCGAAGACATGCAGGAAGGCACGAAGGCATTCCTCGAGAAACGCAAGCCCGATTTCCAGGGTCGTTGATCCAACGCCGAAGCCAAACGGGAGCTGAACATTGAAGGAAGTCGTCATCCTGGCCGGGGCCCGCACCCCGATGGCCGAGTATTCCGGTAGCCCCCACGGAGGCCTGCTCGCCGGTCTCTCTGCGATCGAGCTCGGCGCCCTCGCGAGCAAAGAAGCGCTCAAGCGCAGCAAGGTGCAGCCGGGCCAGATCGGTCACACCGTCGTCGGCAACGCCCTGCAGACCTCTGCCGACGCGATCTACGGCGCGCGGCACGTCGCCCTCAAGGCCGGGATCCCCTTCGAGAAGCCGGCCCTGACCGTCAACCGCCTGTGTGGCTCGGGCATCCAGTCGATCGTCTCCGGCGCGCAGATGATCCAGCTCGGCGAGGCCGAGTTCGTCCTCGCGGGCGGTATGGAGAACATGAGCCAGGCGCCGCACGTCCTCCGCGGGGGGCGCAAGGGTTTCCGCTTCGGCTCGAACACGCAGCTCGAAGACCTGCTGTTCGAGGCCCTGAAGGATCCCTACTGCGACCTGTTCATGGCGCAGACGGCCGACAAGCTCGGCAAGAAGTACGAGATCTCGCGGGAAGAGCAGGACGAATACGCCCTGCGCAGCGTCCAGGCCGCCGTCAAGGCGTTCGAGGCCGGGATCTTCGCCGAGGAGATCGTGCCGGTCACCGTCAAGCGCCGCAAGAAGTCGATCGTCGTCGATCGCGACGATCACGTGCGCGCCGACACCACCCTCGAGGTGCTCGCCAAGCTGCCTTCGGCCTTCGGCAAGGAGAGCACGATCACGGCGGGCAACGCCTCCGGCATCGTCGACGGCGCCGCCGCCGTCGTGCTCGCCGGGAGCGACGCGCTCGAGCAGTACGATCTGCCCCATCTGGCGACGATCAAGTCCTGGGCGGTGTACGGGGTCGACCCCTCGATCATGGGCATCGGGCCGGCGCCGGCCATCCGGCTCGCCCTGAAGTACGCCGGGCTGACCCTCGAGCAGATCGACCTGATCGAGATCAACGAGGCCTTCGCCGCCCAGTACCTCGCCTGCGAGCGCGAGCTGGGGCTCGACCGGGCGAAGTGCAACGTCAACGGCGGGGCGATCGCGATCGGCCACCCCCTCGGCGCGACCGGCACGCGGCTGGTGCTGACCCTGGCGCTCGAGCTGAAGCGGCGGGGCGGGAAGTACGGCGTCGCGTCGGCCTGCATCGGCGGCGGACAGGGCATCGCGCTCGTGATCGAGGCGCCGGCCTGAGCCCTTGGTGGGCGCTCCTGCCGTTCCTCCTGCTCGTCCTCTGCGGGCTCGCCTGGTTCGGACAGCGGCGCCTGCACGCCTTCCTCGTCGAGGCCTTCGCCGCTGAAGGCTACGCCTTTCGCGCCCGTGGCCTGCGTTGGCGCGGGCGCACCCTGCGTTTCCACTCCCTGCGGCTGGTCGGTCCGACCCTGACCCTCTCGACAGGGCCGGGGAGCGGCGCGGTCCGCTACTTTCCCCTGCGGGTGGAGCTGCTCTGCTGGACGCGGGGCGAGCTGGTCTTCGGCGCGGTCGAGAGCGCGCCGCTCGCGGAGGACCAGGCGCCGTCCCCGTACTGGCCCGAACGCTTCCAGCTCCGCGACACCTGGCTGGTCGTCGAGGGCGGGCGCTGGATGTGCTCGACCCTCGACGGAGAGCTCGCGGCCGACGTCTACTCCTTGCGCGCCGCCTGTGTGGACGGTCCCCTCGCGCCGTTGGCGCTGCGCGGCACGTGGAACCTGCGCAGCGACGCCCTGGAGCTCGAGGCGACGGGGGAGGGGGTCGCGGTCGACCCGCCGCGGGTCCCGGGCATCCCGGGCGCGGGGCCGTGGCTGGCGGAGCATCTGCGGCCGAGCGGGCGCCTCGCGAACCTCGCGCTGCGCTGGCGCTCGCGCGACGACCACGTCGCGATCGAGGCGGGGCTCGGGGGGCTGTCCGTGGTACCGAGCTGGCTTCCGTGGCCGGTCCGCATCGAGCAGGCCCGGCTCGAGCTCGACGGCCACGCCCTCAAGGTCCACGAGCTCCGTGGCCGCTGCAAAGGAGGCGTGCTGACCGGGACGCTCGAGGCGGATGTCGCGCGCGACATCGTCGACTTCCGTTTCGATGCGACCGGGTTCCTCCTGGCCTACCGGGGCCTCAAGGGGCGGGTCGACTTCCGCTGCGCCTTGCGCTACGAGGACGAGACCGGGCTGCGCGGGCCGCTCTCCGCCCAGGCGCGGAACGAGAACGCGGTCGAGGCCCGCGGCCTCGGCGTGGTCTTCCTCGGCCTGTCGACCCTCAAGACGCTCGCGGACGCCCTGAACCGGGCCGCCTTCGCGGCGGCCTTCTCCTGGGTGCAGAGCCTCGACTGCGAGCTCGATCTCGACCGCGAAGGCTACGCAGTGCGCTCGGCGGTGCTGCGCGGAGAGGTCCTCGCCCTGCGCGCCGCCGGCCGCATCGAGGACGACGGCCGGCTCGACCTGGTGCTGACCCGCGTCGGCTCCGAAGGGGCGCGGGAAGCAGGCAGCCTGCTGACCGCGATCGCGCGCGGTCTGAGCGACGTCACCGCCTCGGAGCGTTTCGCGCTGCGGGTCGGTGGAACCCTCGAGCGCCCGCTGGCGGTGCCGAAGGTGCTTCCCTGAGCGGCCTCGCCGGTCGACTCAGGTCCCGATCGCGATCCCGATCCCGATGACCGACGCCGACGTGCGGAGCGGCTGCGCCGCCCCACACGACGATGGGAAACCCGCGCTGGTCCCGCGCGACGGCGCGAGCGCCGTCCCGCGGCGCGCGGGTTTCCCGCTGCAGCCGGCAGCCGGCGCGAGGGCCGGCACCGGCTTGCAGTTTTTCTTGGGCGAGGTATGATTCGACATCTCCACAAGGGCTACGTACAGCCCCGTCGCGGCATTGCCGGCGGGCGAGGTCGACCGGAAGCAGAATGCCGTCGCACACGCCGAAGATCGATCCGCGCACGTTCGACGAGCTGGTCAAGGAAGTCCTGCAGCTTGCCCCGAGCTACAGCCGCACCTGGGCGCGGCCCCAGCGCCATGACCCCGGCCACGCCCTCGGTGAGGTGTTCTCCGCGACGATGGAGATGCTGCTCGAGCGCCTGAACCGGCTGCCCGAGAAGGTCTTCGCCGAGCTCCTCAACCTGATCGGGATGCGCCTGCGGCTGCCGGTGCCCGCGACGGCGCTCGCCCGCTTCCAGCTCGCGCCCGAGCGCGAGGCGGGGACCTGGGTGCCGGGCGGGACCCGGGTCGGCACCCTGAGCGGTGATGATGGCGAGCCGATCGTGTTCGAAACCGAGCGCGATGTGTTCGTGTTCGAGACCGGTCTCGCCGCCACACTGTGCCGTCACCGGGCCCGGTGGGCGGCCTACGACGCGGGCGACGCGGCGGGTTTCCAGCCCTTCGCCGACCTCGAGCCGGTAGTCGACAGCCTCGAGATCGATGACCCGCGCCTCGCCGAGCTCGCGGGCCGCAACGACCTGACCGTGCGTTTCGAGTGCCCGCAGACCAAGGGCGGCGACGTGCGCGACTTCCTGCGCTGGGAGCTGTCCCTGCCCGACGGCACCTGGCAGGAGCTGCCCGGCTCCAGCCTCGACGACCCCGCCCGGCCCGATGCGAAGCAGGTCGTCTTCCACGGCCCGGTCGAAGGCCTCGAGACCTCCGGCGTGAGCGGTGGGCGTCCACCCCGGCTGCGGGGGATGGTGCACGGGCGCTCGGCGCATCCCGAGGCGGTGCAGATCGCGAAGCTCGGCCTGAGCATCGGCGCGAACGCGCGCGGGGTGCGGCCGACCCAGGCCCTGACCAGCCTCGGCGACGGCTTCTTCGCGGTGCTCGACCAGGCGAGCCACTTCACGCCCTTCAGCCCGGCGCCGAAGACCGGCACCGCGATGTACTTCCTCGCCGAGGCGGCCGTCTCGACGCCGGACAGCCGCATCGAGCTCGATGTGACCCTGGCCGATTCGCCGAGCGTCAAGACGCCGCGCCCCTCGCTCGACCTGATCTTGCAGTACGAGTACTTCAACGGCTCGGACTGGATCAGCCTCGGCGCGACGACCCCCTTCGGCGCCAAGGGCACCTACCTGCCGCACCTGTTCACCGACGCGACCCGGGCGATGTCGAGAAGCGGGAAGGTCGCCTTCAACCGGCCGGCCGACATCCGCAGCCTCAACGTGCGCGGCATCGACGGCAACTGGCTGCGCGTCCGCATCGCCCAGGGCGACTACGGGGAGCGCGGGAACCACGAGCGGCCGTTGCGGCCGCCGGTGCTGCGCCGCATCCGCGTGCGCCAGCAGCAGGTCTCGAGCCCGGCCGCGGCGGTCTCCTTCGTCGCCGACTTCGTGCGGGAGGAGTGGACCGAGCGGCTGCGTGAGGGGACCTCGCCGCTGACCCTGCTGCGCCGCCGCCCGGCCTCGCCGCCCTGCCTGCTGTTCGGCTTCGCGCCGAAGCCGGCGGCGAAACCCCTCGCCCTGTGGTTCGAGCTCGAGGACAGCTACCGCACCGAGCTCGCCGCGCAGAACGGGGCGGTGCAGGAGCGGCTGGTCTGGGAGTACCACAACGGCCGCGACTGGTCGCCGCTGTTTCCGCGGGACAACACCGACCGGCTGCGGCGCTCGGGCAGCGTCGAGTTCACCGTCCCCTCCGACATCGAGGAGGGCGACCAGTGCGGCCAACGGGCGGCCTGGGTGCGGGCGCGCTTCAGCGGCCTCGGGGTCGGCGCGCCCGCGCTGCCGCGGGTGCTCGCGCTGCACATCAACGCGGTCGAGATCGTCCATCGCCGCACCGAGCGCAAGGTCTCGATCGGGCAGGGCGACGGCACCCCCCACCAGCTGCTGCGCTTCCCGAAGACGCCGGTGCTCGAGCGCCCCGAGCTGTGGGTCAAGGAGGCCGAGGAGCCGGCTCCCGACCAGGCCCGGTCGATCCTGCGCGAGAGCGGCGAGCGCGCGATCCGGGTCGAGGCCGACGGCAGCTGGGTGCGCTGGCGGGAGGTGAAGACCTTCGCCGACTCCGGCCCGACCAGCCGGCACTTCACCCTCGACCACCTCGAGGGCAGGGTGCGCTTCGGGGACGGCCAGCGCGGGCTGTGTCCGGCCAACGGCGATGAGGTCGTCGCGGAGTACCACCTCGGGGGCGGTCTCGAAGGCAACGTCGAGCGCTTCCAGGTGATCGACATGCACGACGCGGTGCCGTACGTCGAGGAGGTGACCAACCCCTGGCCCGGCCTCGGCGGGCTCCCCCTCGGCAGCCTCGAGGAGGTGATGCGCTCTGGCCCGCAGTTGATCAAGAACCGGCAGCGGGCGGTGACGGCGGAAGACTACGCCTGGCTGGTGCGCGAGAAGTTCGGCGAGGTCGCGCGGGTGCGCTGCTTCGACGACCCGTCCCAGGAGGGCCGGGTGACGGTGACGGTGATTCCGGCGCCGCCGGTGGATGACCTCGCCCAGCGCCTGCTGCCGAGCTCCCAGCTCGTGCAGGCGATCCACCAGCATCTCGTCGCGCGCTGCCAGATCGGTCTGCAGGTCGTGATCGCCGCCGCCGAGCTGGTCGACGTCGATGTCACCCTGGTGCTCGCCCTGAAGGTCAGCGGCGCCCGGGTCGAACGGGTCAAACGCGACATCGAGACCCGGGTGCGCCGGCACCTGCACCCGACCAGGGGCGGTCCGCACGGGCAGGGCTGGCCGTTCGGCCGGGACGTCCTGCCCTCCGACGTGCTGAAATCCCTCGAGCCGGTGGTCGAGATCGACTACCTGTCCGACCTGCGCCTGCGGGTCGACGGGCGCCGGGTCGGAAAGGTCGTGCTCGGGCCCCGGGAGCTCCTGCATATCGCGCGCTTCGAGATCATCGAGCTGATGGGACGGTAGTCATGGCCGGCAGCCCCCTTCTGATCGTCGGCGACCTGCCCGACCGCATCGTCCACCACCTGCGCGAGGAGCGCACCCTGATCCAGGTCGCGGACGGCGAGGCCGCGACCGCGCGGCTGGCTGCTGAGGCGGTCGACCTCGTGCTGATCGCCGCGCAGAGCTCGGGCGCAGGCTCTCTCGGGCTCGAGCTCCGTCGCCGCTGGCCTGAGCAGGCCGCGCTGTACGTCGGCCGTGGCGCGCCGGAGGAGCCGGGGCTCCCTCCCTGCGTCGGCCCCGACACGCTGCTCGCGGTCGTCGACGCCGCCCGGGCCTTTCCCCCGGGGCTCCTGAACCGGCAGCTCGAGGAGGCGGTGCGGCTCGGCCAGGGGTTGGCGGAGCGCGGTCCGTGGGCGTTCCCGCAGGAGTGCTCGGTGGCCGTCCGGCGGGTCTTTCCCTGCTGCGCCTGGAGCTTCGTCAGCCTCGCGCCGGACCGGCTGCTCAGCCTGCTCCTCGAGCCGCTCCCCGCGCCGGACATCGGGCGTTTGCGCGAGCGAGCGCTGTCCCCCCTCGCCGATCCGGGCCGCGACCTCGGTCTGCGCAGCGTGGTGTGGGGGCACGGCGGGGACGAGGCGGCGGATGCCTGCGCGACGCTACTCGGCGAGCCGATCGAGCACGGCGGGGACCTGTTCGGCAGCCTCGCCCTGGCGGGGGAGGAGGCCCTGGGCGCGCCGCTGTACCCCGCGCTGCTCGCGGTCACCGCCCGCGTGCTCGCGAGCTGCCTGGTCAGGGCCGCCGAGCCCGCGCCGGAGCCCGCCGACCTGCGCGGGCTGTGCGCGGCCCTGCGGGAAGTGCGGGCGCCCGCCGACGTGTGGGTGCAGCTGTGCCGTTTCGAGCTCGCCCGCGGCCGCCCCGAGCTGTGCGGCTTCGCCTGCCTCGTCGAGGGGCGCGAGCTCGCCGCGGGCTGGCAGGGCGTGCCGGAGGCCGCCGGGGTCGGCGGCTTCGCTGCCGGATTGGCCGAGGGCCTGCGGGAATGGCGCGCGCAGGAGGCGAGCGGCGCCGACTTCTCCGCCGACCGCCCCGCGCTCGACGGGGCGCTGCCGCTCGAGTGTGACGGCGAGCTGTGTGGGCTGTTCTCGGTGCGCGGGCCGGGCCCGGACGAGGAGCTGCGCGGAGCGGTGGAGGTGTGCGCCTTCGTGTGGGGGAAGCTGGTCCGGCAGCAGCGGCTGACGATGTGGGGGGAGCGGGTGCGGGAGCTCTCGCGCATGAAGCACGAGATCAACAACGCGCTGACGGTGATCGTCGGCAACGTGCAGCTCCTGCGCCTCGCGAACAACACCCCCGAGGACGACGAAGTCCTGCGCCACGTCGAGGAATCCGCCGTCGACATCGGCGCCCTGGCGCGCGAGATGAGCCTGCTGTTTCCGAGACACGGAGCGGATGGGATGTAGGTCGTCTGGCATCCGATGACTATAATCGATGGCATACCCCCGTCCGAGGAACGCCATGCACATCGCGATGCAGCTCAAAGCCGCCCAGGCCAACGCCGAGCGTCAGATCCGTGCTCTCGACCGCGTCGCCGAGGGGTTGCGCCCGACCCAGGTCCTGCGCTGGGTCGAGCGGGTGCTCGATGACCGCAGCGAGCACCTCGACCGCATCGGCGACCAGTTCCACCGCCGCACCCACGGCACCTTGCGCCTCAAGCTCGCGACCTCGCCGCAGCGGGTCAAGGAGCTGACGGCGAAGTTCGCCCAGGCGCTGACCGGGGGCGAAGACGCCTCCGAGGTGCGCAGCGCGCTGCTCTCTTCCTTCCGCTTCTCCGACGAGGCCGGGCGCATCCTCTACGACTCGACGGTGCCCCTGCCGAGCGCCGATCCCGCCCACAAGCTCGCGAAGATCCGCTGCGAGATGGCCGAGTGCCGGTCGAGCTTCCGCAACCGCCGCCCCTCGGCCCGCCTGCTCGGCGAGCGCTGCCGCCTGTTGCAGAAGAAGGGCGAGGCCCTGCTCGCCAGCCTCGAGGACGACGAGGGCTTCCGCGAAGAGCTCGCCTCCTTTGAGCGTTTCAGCGCCCTGGTCCGCAGGGTCCCCGCCGCCTGACAGACGGCTGCGTCGGCGCGGAGAGGGCGGGGGAGACCCCGCCCGTCTGCATCTGCCACGCTGACAGGAAATCCGGCCGCCCTCCCGGCGAATGTCAATCTGGCAGCGGTCGCATCCCGCAACCGCGCGCCTTCGCGATTGGCACGGCAGTCGCTAGCTTTCCGGCACACAATCGTCCGGACGCGGTTCCGGATGCAAACCCGGCCTGTGGGCCGCCCATGAGGAGAGAAGAAGCATGGCGACCATCCGTCCTCTCAACGACAAGATTGTCGTGAAGCGCCTCGAAGCCGAAGCGAAGACCAAGGGGGGGATCTACATCCCCGACACCGCCAAGGAAAAGCCCAAGGAAGGCCGCGTGATCTCCCTCGGCTCCGGCAAGCTGCTCGATTCGGGTGAGCGCGCTCCGTTCACCGTGAAGGAAAACGACCGCGTGCTGTTCAGCTCGTACGCCGGCACCGAGGTCAAGGTCGACGGCGAAGAGCTGCTGATCATGTCCGAGGACGACGTCCTGGCCGTCGTCAGCGAATAGTCACCCCCCAGATCGAGAGGAACAACGCATGGCCCCCAAGAAGATCGCCTTCGATCAGGAAGTGCGCAATTCGATCCGCCGCGGCGTGCGGCAGCTCGCCCGCGCGGTCAAGATCACCCTCGGCCCCCGCGGCCGCAACGTGATCCTCGAGAAGTCCTTCGGCGCCCCGACCGTCACCAAGGACGGCGTGACCGTCGCCAAGGAGATCGAGCTCGAGGACGCGCTCGAGAACATCGGCGCCCAGCTCGTCAAGGAAGTCGCCTCCAAGTCCTCCAAGGACGCCGGCGACGGCACCACCACCGCGACCGTTTACGCGGAGTCCATCTTCCGCGAGGGCCTCAAGAACGTCGTCGCCGGCACCAACCCGATGGGTATCCAGCGCGGCATCAACAAGGCCGTCGAGAAGATCGTCGAGAAGCTCGAGTCGATGTCCCGCTCGATCACCGAGTCCGAGGAGATCGCCCAGGTCGGCACCATCGCCGCCAACAATGACCCCGAGATCGGCAAGATGATCGCCGAGGCGATGGAGAAGGTCGGCAAGGACGGCGTGATCAC
>JAUIEM010000080.1 GCA_030428695.1 bacterium | reverse complement strand
GGCCTACTTCACGTTTCTTGATTCCCATCCATCTTGGATCGGCAGGCTCGTGCCATGACTTTAGCCACATTTTCCAGACTCTCGAGTCCGTGAGTGTGGAAAGGAATTTGTGCGGAGGTCAGTAAGAGGTGTGGTCTTGCTTGTGGGCTTGCCTTCCTTGACAAAAACGGAGTCGCCGTCGAGGCCGGGACCGATGACATGTTCGATTTGGTTAATCGGGTAGCGCAAGGGAGTCGTCTTCGAGAGGCGTTTCTTCAGTCTGTTGAGGTCGCCCACTTCGAAGTCGGCGCTGACGCGGACACAAATGCAATGCACGATGGATCCCCCATCCCCGCGGAGCTCAAGATCGCTATTGAACGGGCCCAGAGAGCAGACTATCAACGTCGGATCGACGACCAGGGCTTGCGGACACACGCCGAAAAGTGGGAACTGACAGATTTGTAGCACTGGCATGGCCTCTTCGCGCAAGCGCTAGCACCAGCACCAGGTAAGTCCCGGACATCGCAATCCTCGCCGATCGCTGAACAATCTGCCCGGGTTGCTGCCTCCGCTGTTTCTGCCCCACCGGAGGTCGCGCCTCGGTCCCGTCGAGGGGCGGCCCCGACTGCCAGCCGGAAGGCTCACGCGGCCCTGTGCCTCGGAGCACTTCTCGCACCGTTACCACCTCGAAACGCCCGCTCCCCCGAGGTTCCCCCTGCGCCACACCGCGCACCACCCCAGGCTCGCGGGGGCGCGGCACAGCGCTTGCACTTTCCTGCGGGAACCACGGAGGGACCGATGGGGAAGCTGACGATCGACGGGAATGAGGCGGCCGCGCGGGTCGCCTACCGGCTCAACGAGGTGATCGCGATCTACCCGATCACGCCGGCCAGCCCGATGGGCGAGCTGGCGGACACCTGGGCGGCGTCCGGCCTGCCGAACCAGTACGGCAGCGTGCCGGAGGTGATCGAGATGCAGAGCGAGGGCGGCGCGGCGGGGGCCGTGCACGGCGCCCTGCAGGCGGGCTCGCTGACGACCACCTTCACGGCCAGCCAGGGTCTGCTCCTGATGCTGCCGAACATGTTCAAGATCGCCGGGGAGCTGACGAGCTGCGTGATCCACATCGCCGCGCGCTCCGTCGCGACCCACGCCCTGAGCATCTTTTGCGACCACTCCGACGTGATGGCGGCGCGCGGCACCGGCTGGGCGCAGCTGTTCGCGGGCTCGGTGCAGGAGGCCCAGGACTTCGCCCTGCTCGCCCAGGCGGCGACGATGCGGAGCCGGGTCCCGTTCCTGCACGTGTTCGACGGCTTCCGCACCTCCCACGAGGTCGCGAAGATCGACGCGCTGCCAGAGGACCTCTGCGACACCCTGATCGACCCGGCCCTCGTGCGCGCCCACCGGGCCCGGGCGCTGTCGCCGGACCGGCCGGTCGTGCGCGGCACCGCCCAGAACCCCGACGTCTTCTTCCAGAGCCGCGAGGCGGTCGAGCCGTACTACCGCGCCGTGCCGGGGATCGTCGAGCAGGCCTTCGCGCGCTTCCGGTCCGAGACCGGCCGCGGCTACGGGCTGTTCGACTACACCGGGCACCCCGAGGCCGAGGCCGTGATCGTGCTGCTCGGCAGCGCGGCCGGCGCCGTCGAGGAGGCGGTGACGCGCCTCACCGCCGGGGGCGGGCGCGTCGGCCTGGTCCGGGTGCGGCTGTACCGGCCCTTCTCGGCGGAGCACCTGCTCGCGGCCCTGCCGACCACCGTGCGCGCGGTCGCCGCCCTCGACCGCACCAAGGAGCCGGGCACGAGCGGCGAGCCCTTGTACCTCGACGTGCTCGAGGCCCTCGTCACCGGACGGGAACGCTTCGCCGCCGGCCTGCCTCTGCTGTGTGGCGGGCGTTACGGCCTCGGGGGCAAGGAGCTGACGCCGGCGATGGCCCGCGGCGTGTTCGAGGAGCTCGCCCGGCCCGCCCCGCGGCCGCGCTTCACGGTCGGCATCGAGGACGACGTCAGCGGCAGCAGCCTGGCCTGGGACCCCGCCTGGAGCACCGAGGCGCCGGAGACCTACCGGGCGGTGTTCTGGGGCCTCGGCTCCGACGGCACGGTCGGGGCGAACAAGAGCAGCATCAAGATCATCGGCCACCACACCGACCTGCACTGCCAGGGCTTCTTCGTCTACGACTCGAAGAAGTCCGGCGCCCGCACGATCAGCCACCTGCGCTTCGGGCCGGAGCCGATCACGGCGAGCTACCTGATCCGCGAGGCGCAGTTCGTCGGCGTCCACCAGTTCAGCTTCCTGGACAAGTACCCGGTGCTCGAGACGGCGGCCCCGGGCGCGACGGTGCTGCTCAACAGCCCGCATCCGCCGGAGGAGGTGTGGGGGAAGCTACCGCGGGCGGTGCAGGAGACGCTGCTGGAGAGGAAGCTGCGCCTGCACGTGATCGACGCGAGCGCCCTGGCCCGGGAGGTCGGCCTGCAGCGCCGCATCAACACGATCATGCAGACCGCCTTCTTCGCGCTGAGCGGGATCCTCCCGCTCGACGAGGCGCGGCGCGCGATCGGGCGCTCGATCGAGAAGACCTACGGCAAGCGCGGGAGGCACATCGTCCAGCGCAACCTCGACGCGGTCGCCCGCACCGTCGACGCCCTCGCGGAGGTCGCCCTGCCCGCGGAGCCCAGCGCGCCGGTGGACGCGACGAGCGCCCTGCCCGCCGAGGCTCCGGACTTCGTGCGCGCGGTGACCGCGACCCTGATGCGCGGCGCCGGCGACAGCCTGCCGGTCAGCGCCCTGCCGGCCGACGGGACCTTCCCGAGCGGCACCGCCGCCTGGGAGAAGCGCGGGCTGAGCGACCGGGTGCCGGTCTGGGAGCCCGACCTCTGCATCCAGTGCGGCAAGTGCGTGCTGGTCTGCCCGCACGCGACCATCCGCGCGAAGCGCTACCCGTCGACCTACCTCGAGGACGCGCCCGCCGGCTTCCGCTCGATGCCTGGCCGCTGGAAGGAGTCGCCGGCCGACAGCTTCACGATCGCGATCGCGAGCGACGACTGCACGGGCTGCCGGCTGTGCGTCGAGATCTGCCCGGCCAAGGACAAGACGAAGGTCTCGCGCAAGGCCCTCAACCTGGCGCCCCACGCCGAGGTCGCCGAGGAGGCCCGGGCGCACTGGGAGCACTTCCAGCGCCTGCCCCAGCTCGAGCTGCGCGACCTCGCTCCGCAGCGGGTCAAGGACTCGCAGCTGCTCGAGCCGCTGTTCGAGTTCTCCGGGGCCTGCCCGGGCTGCGGAGAGACGCCCTACCTGCGGCTGCTCAGCGCGATGTTCGGCGACCGGGCGCTGATCGCGAACGCGACCGGCTGCTCGAGCATCTACGGGGGGAACCTGCCGACCACCCCCTGGACGAAGAACGCCGCCGGGCGCGGCCCGGCCTGGAGCAACTCGCTGTTCGAGGACAACGCCGAGTTCGGCCTCGGCATGCGCCTCGCGGTCGACAAGCAGGAAGCCTACGCCCGCCAGCTGGTCGCCGAGCTGCGCGAAGAGCTCGGGCCCGAGGCTGCCTTGCTGCTCAGCGCGCGCCAGGACGAGCCCGAGCAGATCGACGCCCAGCGCGAGCGGGTGGCCGCGCTGAAGGAGCGCCTGCAGAGCATCGCCGACCCGCGGGCCGCCGACCTGCTGGCCCTCGCCGACCTGCTCGTGCGCAAGAGCGTGTGGCTGGTCGGGGGGGACGGCTGGGCCTACGACATCGGCTACGGGGGGCTCGACCACGCCCTGGCCTCGGGGCGCAACGTCAACGTGCTCGTGCTCGACACCGAGGTCTACTCGAATACCGGCGGCCAGGCTTCGAAGGCGACGCCGCGGGCGGCGGTGGCGAAGTTCGCGGCCGGCGGCAAGGAGACGCCGAAGAAGGACCTCGGCCGCCAGGCGATGGCCTACGGCTTCGTCTACGTCGCGAACCTCGCCCTCGGGGCGAACATGGCGCACACCATCCGCGCCTTCCGCGAGGCCGAGGCCTACGACGGGCCGGCGCTGCTGCTCGCGAACAGCCCCTGCATCGCCCACGGCATCGACATGGCGAAGACCCACGAGCACCAGCAGCTCGCGGTCGACACCGGCTACTGGCCGCTGTACCGCTTCGTGCCGGACGCCTCCGGCGGGCGGCTGTTCCTCGACTCCAAACCCCCGAAGAAGAAGCTGCGCGAGTACCTCGACGCCCAGCTGCGCTTCCGCATGCTGCGCGCGAGCGATCCGGTCGCCGCCGCCCGCCTCGCCGCGGCCGCCCAGGAGGACGTCGACGTGCGCTGGCGCGACTACGAAGAGCTCGCCGCCGCCGACAAGCAACACCAAGGAGCCTGACGATGGATCTCGGCACCCGCTACCTCGGCATCGACCTGCCGCATCCCCTGGTGGTCTCGGCCTGCAACCCCCTCAGCCGCGACCTCGACGCCTGCCGCCGGGCCGAGGACGCCGGCGCCGCGGCGCTGGTGATGTTCTCGCTGTTCGAGGAGGAGATCCGGATGGAGGAAGACTCCGTCGACTTCTTCACCGGCACCGGCATCGACAGCTTCGCCGAGGCGTCCGACTACTTCCCGACCCTGCAGTCCTACGCGACCCCCGTCGAGCGCTACTTCGACCATCTCGGCGCCGCCTGCGAGGCGTTGGACATCCCGGTCTTCGGCAGCCTGAGCTGCGTCTCCCTCGACGGCTGGAGCGCGTACGCCCCGCGCTTCGCCGAGGTCGGCGCCGCCGGCCTGGAGCTGAACATCTACAACGTGATCACCGACCCCGACCGCGAGGGCCGGGCGGTCGAGACCCTGTACCGCGAGATCGTCGCCGAGACCCGCCGCCTGTGCCCGCTGCCCCTCGCGGTCAAGCTGCACCCCTTCTTCAGCTCCCTGCCCGCGATGGCCCGCGACCTGTGCGCCGCGGGGGCCGACGGGCTGGTGCTGTTCAACCGCTTCTACCAGCCCGACATCGACATCGAGGGCCTGGAGGTCGACCTGCACCTGCACCTGAGCAGCTCCCGCGACCTGCTCCTGCCGCTGCGCTGGACCGCGATCCTCGACGGGCGCGTGCCCGCCGACCTCGCGATCAGCGGCGGGGTGCACACGCCGACCGACGTGATCAAGGGCGTGCTCGCCGGCGCCGCGGTCACGATGCTCGCCTCGGAGCTGCTCGCCCACGGCCTCGGCCGCATCGACTCGCTGCGGGAGGGCATCGAGCGCTGGATGGAGGCCGAAAACGTCGCGAGCCTGCGCGACGTGCGCGGCTCGATGAGCCAGCGCCATGTCACCGACCCCGCCGCCTACGAGCGGGCGCAGCACATGCGCATCCTGCGCGGCTATCGGGTGGCGGAGGAGGCTCCGTAGCCGGGATTCCGGTCCGCATCTGTGCAAAATCCTCAGCGGTCCTGTTCAAACGCTCCGGAGGCGGTGGACGGGGAAATCCCCGGAGCCCGCCTCCGGCCGTGTTCCACGCGCTGGCCCGCCGCTTGCTCTCCCCTCGTGCAGAACGCCGCACGGAGAGCTCCCGATGTCTTCCCCCACCCCCGTCACCCTCCGCCCCGGACCCCGCACCGCCCGCCACGGCATCCCCCTGCGCACGGGCCGCCGGCACCGGGTGATCGTCCCGGCGCACACCGACCACGTCGTCGTCGTCCCCGGCCTGATGGGCTCCGAGCTCGGCGGCCGGAACGGCGCCCTGTGGCTCGACATCCCGACGCTGGTCCGCGGCGACCTGATGCGCCTCTCGCTGTCGGCCCGGGGCGGCCACCGCTCGCGCGGGGTGCTGTTCTTCTACGGCCCGCTGCGCGAGGTCATCGCCCGCTGCGGCTTCCGCGTGACGGTCTTCCACTACGACTGGCGCCGCTCGGTGTGGGCGAACGGCCGGCGGCTCAAGGCGCGGCTCGACGGCATCGAGGGCCACGTCCACCTGGTCGCGCACAGCATGGGCGGCCTGCTCGCCCGGGCGGCCCTGGCCCAGGGAGCCGCCAACGTCCGCAAGCTGGTGATGCTCGGCACCCCGAACCACGGCGCCCCCGGGATCCTCGCCGGCCTGCGCGGCACCAACGGGGTGATGCGCAGCCTCGGCGCCCTCGACCTCCAGCACGACGCCCAGCGCCTCGCCCGCAAGCTGGTCGGGACCTTCCCCGGCGTCTACGAGATGCTGCCGGACCCCGCGCGGGTCTCCCACGACTTCTTCGAGCGCTCGGCCTGGGCTCCGCGGGGGAACCCGCCGATCGCCGCCCTGCTCTCCGCCGCCCGCGGCGTCAAGGCGCGCCTGGCCCCGGCCCGCAGCGGGGTCTACCTGATCGCGGGGGTCGACCACGAGACCATCGTCGACGCCCGCCCGCACGCCGACGGCCACTTCGCCTTCGAGCTGTCCCGCTCCGGCGACGGTACCGTCCCCCTCTCCTGCGCCGAGCTCGCGGGCGCCGAGACCTTCTACTGCCGCACCGCCCATGACAGGATGGGCCTCGACCCCGAGCTCGCGCTGGCGGTCGTCGACCTCCTGCGCACCGGCCACACCCGCCGCTACCCCGACCGCTGCCCGGCCGTTAGCGGCGCGCGGGCGACCCAGCGGGAGAGCGAGCTGCTCGACACCGCGCTGAACATCGACGACATCCGCGACCTCTTCTCCGGCGGCTTCGGCTCCCTCGAGCGCAGCCGCCGCAGCGTGCGCGGCAAGATCAGCCTGACGGTCGCGCAGATGCAGGGCTGGATGCGGCGGCTGGGCCACCGCGTCGAGGCCTCGGCGGAGCGCATCCGCCAGGCCGTGGAGGCGGGCGCGAACGCGGTGCGCGAGGGGCTCTCCGCGGCCGCGGACAGCGTGCGGGAGCGGGTGGGCGAGCTGTAGTAGCTCCCGGAGGTCGACCGGGTCAGGCGCCCCGATGTGTACGGTCGGAGTCAGGCCTGCTCTGGTTTAGAAGAACGGGCTTATCGGCGGGTCGGTCTCCTTGTCGTAGCGGATCTCCTGCACACGATACCCGTCCGGCCCGACCTCGGAGAGCTCGTCGAGCCCGAGCGGTGCGAGACCGTCGCCGATGGTGCGGAGACCGGACGGATCGGGCTCCTTTCTGTCCGCCCACCAGAACTTGAGCTGCTCCACCACTGTGTTCGCGGCTCGGATGTACTGCCCGTCGAAGTTCCGATGGTCATGCACGATCGAGAGCTTTGGCCAGTCGCCCGTCAAACACAGGCGATGTTGTTTGATACACTCGTGCGCCGCTTTACGGACGGGTTCGAAACTCTCGCGAACCGCTCTCTCGACGCGCAGCATGTAGGCCGGGTCGCAGAACACGTGATCGTGAAGGACGTTGATCAGCACCGAGGTATCGGCGCTCGCGATGAAATAGGCTCCCGCGAGCGGGAACTCGTCGAAGAGCTTGCGGCGAAGCCCCTGGCGCTCGACCAGTTCCTCTTCGGACATGAACATGTCGCCAAAGAGCTCACTCTCCTGTTGGAAGTCCTCCTCGAGCAGCTCCCGCGCTCGCTTCATTTCGAGGTAGTCGCGACGCAGGTTGTGCAGCTTGAGCAGGAGGCGCGCGGCGCTGGCGACGGCGCCCGCGATCGCCGTCGTCAGCGTGCCCCCGTCCGCCAGGATGCCGGCCGTCTTCGCCGCCGTCTCGGTCGAGAAGCTGGCGAACAAGAGGAGGTTCTTGTTCACTTCCCGGTCCAGGAGCTCCCTGACCGCCTTGAGTGCGGTGATCGGGTCACCGCGCCCGAAGTCCTGCGGGGCGTGGACGACCTGGTCCTGCAGGCACAGCATCTTGGACAACTGGGCCCCCTTCTCCACACTGCGCGCAGCGGAGAACCCCAGGCCGACGTAGGGAACGATCGACGCGAGCAGCTCCTCGAGCCCTGTCTCGAAGGTCCAGAGGACCAGCTCGAGAAACTCGAGATCAGGCTCGGCGAGCACGTTGGCCTGCAGCCAATCGATGACCACCTCGACGATACCTACGGTTGGGACGTGCTCGGCGACCAGCTCCTCGATCTTGTCGGACAGCAGCTCCGCCTGGAGGGCCGCCTTTCCCGCTTCGATCTTCCAGTAGCCGGGATTCTTCTCCCGCGCTCGGAGTTGGTCGGGGTTCTCTTTGCGCCCGATCTTCTTCCTCGTGTACTCGTTTCTGGGAACGACACTCCGATGGGCGAAGAGCTTGCCGACATAGGCGCGGTTGGCGTTCAGAACTTCCTTGAGCGCTCGCCGCTCTTCGGGGGAAGGCTCGACCAGCCTGAGCTGGGCCGACAACAGGTCGACCGCCCCACGCTTGTTGCGGGCGGACCTCGACCAATCGGCCTTGCTTTTCTTCCACGCTGCCAGGGCCTTGGCGACCTGGCGGGCGAAGGTCGGCTCGACCAGCGACCGATTCACACCTCCTGCCCCAAAGTGCTCGTAGGTGTAGAGGGACTCATCAACCGCGCGGAGAAGCTTGCTCCTCTTCTGGAGGAACCCGCCGCGTGTTCCTTCCAGCCACGACTTGTGACTCATCAACATCGTCGCACCTCGCGAGTGGAGAGAAGTAAGATACTCCCTGAAATCAGGCCTTTCAAAACGCTTGTCTTCGTGTGGCAGGTTTTGCCTTCGCAGCTCTGGACGCAGGGGAGCTACGCACTACCGTGTCCTGGGAAAGCGGAGCGGACCGAGCGGCTGCTCGGTCGTCGGAATTCGGGCAGAGAGCGAGGTTTGGGCTGCTCGCGGAGGGCGGCAGGCCTCTTCTCCGGCTGCTTCGCCTTTCTCTGCTACACTTGCGAGGGGCGCAGTGGGAGGGAGCTCACACGATGGAGTGGCGCGAGGTGTACGGCAGGCAGCGCTCGTGGTCCGGAAAATGGAGCCGTCAGGTGCTAATAAAGACCATCGAGGCGTGGACGGTAGCAGCGATCCTGGCTTGTGTGGGCTGTAGCTCCGTCGCGATGCATCCTCTTGTCATCCGCAAGACCAGCTACCCGACGATGAAGGTCACCGTGCCGGGAGACTTCGAATACGGGATCGATCGCGGGAGGACTCACCAGTTCGTGCGCTTCTGGGGCCCACGAGGAGAAGTCTGGAGCATTCTCGGCGCAGCTGTGGACGCTAGCTCGGATCGCTTCTGCGACCTGGAGTCCTTCTCGAGTATCCAGTCGTTCGTTGATTCCTCACCACACGAGACCAGGCTCCTGGACTACGGTGATATTGCCGTCGATGGTCATGCCGCGATCCGCATTACCCTGTCGCACACCCTCCCTCTCTGGGGATCGTCAACCAGGACCGTTCGCAGAGCGGTCTATCTCCGGGCAGGTGACCACCTGGTCCTGGTGGAGGGCACGTGGGACGAGGATGCGCAGCGGGGAGACGCACGAAGGCGATTCGACTCCTTCGTCAGCTCGATGCGCATCGCACCGTGTGACGACGATCTCGACCGATCACGCGCCTGGGCAGAGGGATCGATCATCCTGTCAGGAGACGATGAGGACCCATGACCTCAGCGTACATTCCGTCCTGACAGGGAGGCCCCTCACATCCCGACGATCTCCACCGGCTCGATCGCGTCCGCCGGCGTGAACCCGAAGACCCGCGCGTAGAAGTATAGCTCCGCCTCGAGCGCCCGGATCTGGTTCTCGCTCTTGCGGAAGCCGTGCTGCTCGCCTTCGAAGGTCAGGTACGCGACCGGCACGCCCTTCTCCTTCAGCACGTCGACCATCATCTGCGACTGGTTGGGCGGCACCACCTTGTCCTCGAGCCCCTGCAGGAAGATCACCGGACAGGACATGCCCTCGCAGCCGTGGATCGGCGAGCGCTCGCGGTACAGCTCGCGGGCCTCCGGGTAGGGGCCGATCAGGCCGTCGAGGTAGCGGGACTCGAACTTGTGGGTGTCGCGGGCCAGGGCCTCGAGGTCACTGACGCCGAAGTGGCTCGCGCCGGCGGCGAAGGTGTCGGTGCTGGTCAGGGCGCGCAGGGTGGTGTAGCCGCCGGCGCTGCCGCCGCGGATCGCCATCCGCGCGGGATCGACCAGGCCCTCCCCGGCGAGGTGCTGGGCGCCGGCCTGGCAGTCCTCGACGTCGACGATGCCCCAGCTGCCGCGCAGGCGCTCGCGGTAGGCGCGGCCGTAGCCGGTGCTGCCGCCGTAGTTGACGTCGAGCACCGCGAAGCCGCGGCTGGTCCAGAACTGCACGCCGAGGCGCAAGGTGTTGCTGCTGAAGGAGGTCGGGCCGCCGTGGCTGATGACGATCAGGGGCGGACGCTCGTCGCCCGGGGCGGCGAAGTCGTCGTTGCGCGGCGGGTAGAAGTGGGCGTGGGCCTCGCCTCGGGCGCTCGGGTAGGCCAGGGGGCGCGGCACGGACAGGTAGCGCTCCTCGATCGTCAGCGGACCGGCGTCGCGCAGCACGGTGCAGGCGCCGCGGCTCAGGTCGAACGCGACGATCTCGGCGCGGCGGGTCGGGGAGCCGCCGATGAACGCGGCGCGGTCGCCGGCGATGCGCAGCTCGGAGAGCTCCTCGTAGGGCAGGGGGATCGGTGTGAGCGCGCCGTCGCGCAGGCTCGCGAGGGTCCAGCTGCCGTCCTGGAGGTAGCTGCAGATGAGGGAACCGTCGCCGCGGAACCCGTAGGTGGTCATCCCGAAGATCCACTGCGGGCGCCCGAACTCCGCCTGCATCGGGGCCAGGGGAACCGCCGCCTCACCGTCGAGCCGGTACAGGTTCCAGAAGCCCGTCGCGTCGGACACGAAGTGGAGCGCGCCGGACGGCGACCAGGCGGGCTGGAAGATCGACTCGCGCGGGCCGCCGGCGACCCGGCGCGGGGCGGAGGGCTGTCCGTCCGCGTCGAGCGCGGCCAGCCACAGCTCGCAGCCGTCCCAGGGCATGTTTGGGTGGTTCCACTGCTGCCAGCAGAGTTGCGTGCCGTCCGGGGACAACCGCGGGCCGGCGTAGAAGTCCGCCCCCGCCGCGAGCTCGGTGACCGCGCCGTCGGCCAGGGAGACCGCTACGATGCTCCCGCGCGCCTCGCCCTCGCCGCTGTGATCCTCGCACACGCACACGATCCGCTCCCGCCCGACGTCGTGGACCGGGTCGGCGAAGCGCAGGCCCGGGCGGCTCGTCAGCGGCGTGGGCTCCGCGTCGGCCCCGACGAGGTAGAGCTGCTGGTCCTCGAAGCGCGAGAAGACGAAGCGCGCACCGATCCGGGCGCAGGCGCCGCCGCCGTACTCGTGGACCAGGGTGCGGGCGCTGTAGCCTGCGGGCAACAGGTCCCGCCGCGCGCCGTCCGCGCCGACGGAGACCAGCGCGTAGCGGCCCCCTTCCTCGGGGCGCATCTCGATCCAGCTCAGGGCCTGCTCGTCGAGCAGCACCTGGATGAAGCGGCGGGCGCCGGCGACGATGGTCGCCGCGGTCAGGGGCGAGCGCCAGGATCCGTAGGGGGCGGTTTCGGGCATCGGAGAGCCTCACGGGTGACAGGGACGGGCGTGGAGTATAGCGTATCCGGGGGGAGGGGCAGGGGAACTTCCGCCGCCGGCTGGCGGAGCTCCCCAGAAGCTCCTACTGCACCCCGACCGAAGGAGGAAAGGATGCGCGTGCTCTTCCTGCTGCTCCCCTGCCTGCTCGCCTCCGCCCAGGAGCCGAGCGCCGCCGCGCTCGCCCGGCACGACCTGGCCTGGATCACCAGCGCGCGGGACTTCGATGCGTCCCGCTTGCGTCCGGAGCAGTGCGCCGACAGCCTGGCCGCGATCCTGTACGCGCAACGGGAGCTGCCGGTGGAGGAGGTCGAGCTGCCGCTCTGCCCCTCCAAGCTCGCCTACCTTGGGCTGCTCGACCCCTGCGCCGAGGGCCTGGTGCCGGCGCCGCAGGCGGTGCAGCCGGCGGCGCGGGCGATCGTGCGACCGCTCGCCGCGCCGCACCACGCCTGGCGCTACGGGCCGCTGCTGCTGCTCAGCCGGGAGGATGGCGCCGAGGCCCAGCGCGTCATCCACGCCGTCTGCCGCGCCTCCGAGCTGCTCGCGGCGCGCCTCCCGCGCCTGTACGAGCGGCTGTACGCCGTGCGCGACGACTATCAGGCCGCGCGGGAACAGACGCCGGACGCCCCTTGGATCAACCTCCACCGCCAGACGGTGATCGTGCTGAACGACTACCCCCGCTACGTCGCGGTCAGCAGCTACGTGCTCGGGCCGGCGACGCCGATGGACGGGCCGTCGGCGTACTGGAACACGCCGCTGACCGCCCTCGACCCCGGGGCCCTGCAGGCCGAGGGCAGCACCCGGGTGTACGGCCCCGACGCCGCCCGGGCCTTCCGCCGCAGCCTGCGCGACGGGCTGGTCGAGACGCTGCTGCACGAGGCGATGCACAACCGCATCGCCGCCGAGCGCGGCGTCGATCCCTTCCTCGAGCGGCTGAAGCGCGCGGCGGGACGCTACGGGAACGCGGTCGAGGAGGCCGCCGTCACGATCAGCAGCGTGCGCCTCGCCGAGCGCGCCCTGGGGATCTCGCCGGAGGTCGCCAGCTTCTACCGGAACATGTTCGCGACCGTCCATCTTCCCGCCCTCGGCCTCGACCCGGAGGCGCGCACCGCGACCGCCGCCGGCCTGGCGCTGCTCGAACAGCTCGCCGAGCGGCCGGACGGGAGCCGCTGGCGCTGGAGTCCGGAGCGGGTCGACGGCGTCCCCTACACGCCGCCGGCGGACGGCGCGGAGGAGGTCTCCCTCGAGGAGCTCTTCGACCTCGGCTGGGAGCCCTGAGGTGCGCGCCCCGCTCCGACCGCTTCCACGTAGCGTGCGCCTGCTCTCGGGGCTGGCGATCGCGGCCGGCTGCGTGGCCGCAGGCATCTGGCTCGCCTACCAGCTGTGGCGGCTGATCGAGCTGCCGGTCGCGCACTTCGGCGCGGTCGACCTCCACCACCGGCGCTCGGAGCTCTCGGCCTGGTTCCTCCCCGGCGGCTTCGGCGACGGGCCGATCTACCCGCCGGCCACCCTGTTCCTCCTGCGCCCGCTCGTGCTCTCCCCGCCGTTCGCGGTGGCGCGCTGGCTGTGGGCGCTGCTCAACCTCGGCTGCCTGCTCGGCCTGACCCGCGAGGCGATCCGCCTCAGCCGCGCCCCGACCCGCGGGGCGCGGGCGCTGGCGGTGCTGACCGTGCTGTCCGCCTACGCGACCGGCGCCAGCCTCGGCAACGGCCAGCTCAACCTGATCGTGCTCTGCGCCCTGTGCGCCGCCTGGCGCCTGGCGGATGTCGAGGAGCGCGGGCTCGCGCGGGACTTCGCGGTCGGCGCGCTGCTCGTCATCGCGCTGCTCAAGCCGAGCCTGAGCGGGCCGCTGGTCTGCGCCCTGCCGCTGCTCGGCGCCTGGCGGGCGGGCTTCCTCGGCGCGGGCCTGTACGGGCTGTGCACCGCCGGCGCCTACCTGCTGCGCGACCCCGGGCGGACCTACGACGCGGGCACCATCACCGCGCACGTCGCCTTCCGCGCGACCGAGTACACCGGCCACGGCGTGTCGCTCTACTTCGTGCTCGCGCTCAGCCTGCTGGCGCTGAGCTGGCTGTGGGTGTGGATGCACCGGGATGGCGATCGGTGGAGGTTGTTCGCCCTGGTCGCGATGCTGACGCACGGGATGATGGGGCGCTACTGGTTCGACGACGTGCTGATGCTGTTCGCGACGCTGCTCCTCTTGCGGGAGCTGTACACGCGCCCCTTCCAACACCGGGGCACCCGGCTCGCCGCGCTGCTCGCGTGCGCCCTGTTCGGCCTCGCCCTCGCTCCGGGCGGGCGCTACCTGCTGCCGGCGAGCTGGGGCTTCCACCACCTGCTCGTCCAGCAGCTGGTGTGGATGGCCGCGGCGCTGTTCCTGCTCGTGCGCACCCGCCAACGGCCCGGGCTCAGGGCATAGGCTCCCGCTCGAGGTCGAGCTCGCCCTTGCGGCTCCAGAAGGCGCGGGCGATCCACAGCTGGCCGTCGACGATCTCGCGCAGGCGCGTGGCCGAGGCGATCGCGCCGGCCTGCTCGTAGGAGAGGCCGTTGTCGTCGAGGAACAGCTCGGCGCTGCGGTCGTAGCTGAGCAGGCGGTCGCGCAGCTCGCGCTCGAGGAAGCGGCGGCACTCCTCGACCTTCAGCGCCTCGACGACGAAGTTGACCGCGAAGTCCTCGTGCTCGTCGAAGCGCACCAGGGCGCGGCCTGGGGCGTCCTCGTGCTCCGGCGGGAGGAAGTCCGCCCGCACGACCCGCAGGCCGAGCTCGAGGGGCGCGGGGAAGCGCATCTGCACCTTCGTGCGGACGGTCTCGGCCCGCTCCTTGCCGGGCTGCGGGCGCGGGGCGCAGGAGGCGGTCAGGTGGAACTCGTCGAGCACGCCGGCGAAGGAGTGGCGCCAGGCGAGCAGCTCCCCGGTGTAGGGCAGATGGTAGTGGTTCGCGACCTTCTGCCAGGCGTCGCGCACCGCCCGGGTCTCACGGGTGGCGCGGTAGAAGAAGGCGGCGGCGGCCCCTCCGCTCAGGAGCAGGCAGGCGAACAGGAGGAAGTACTCCACGACTCTCTCCGCTGCGGGGTTCTCCCCAGGATAGCTTCATCCCTCGATCAGTCCCGGCAAATGTCGACGCAGTGCCGCGGCGAAGGGCCGGAAGCTCGCGCCGAGCACGGCGAAGCGCACCTCCGAGAAGACGCCGGCGAAGGGCCCGGTCAGGGCCTCGGCGAAGAGCCGGGCGATCTGCTCCGGCGGGTTCCGGAACACGCCGCAGCCCCAGGCCCCGAGCACCAGGTGGCGCTCGCCCTGGCCGGCGGCGAGGGCGAGCACGCGGGCGACGCGTCCCTGCATCGTCCGCAGGATCTTCGCCGCCGGCACGCCGTTGCGCCGCGCGACCCCGGCGTTGACGGCGGGCGCCGTGATGAAGCTCGCGGTCCAGGGCTCCGCGAGCAGCGTCCCGACGTCGTCGCGGAAGACCGGCACGGCGGGGCTGTGGAGGAGGAACTCCTGGTACACGCCCCGCCGGGGCTCCTTGCGGTTCGCGGCGTACATGCGCCGCTCGCGCAGGCAGGCGTAGAGGCCGGAGGAGCGGGCGAGCGACTCCTCCTGGGCGCTCGCGCCGGACAGGAAGCCGCCGCCGGGGTTCTTCGCGCTCGCGAAGTTGAGGGCGCAGCCCGGGCCTTCCAGCGCGCGCAGGCCCGCGAGGGTCGACTGCTCGGCGACGGCGGTGGCGGTCGCGCGCTCGCCCGGTGCCGGCAGCGGCAGCTCCTCCTCGGGCGGCACCTCGCGGGTGGCGGCGATCGCCCGGGCCAGGTCCGCGGCGATCGTGACGCTGCGGCCCGCGTGCGGGTAGCTCCCGCGCTCGAGGATGGCGAGGGTCTCGCGGCCGAGGGCGGCCCGCGCGGCGCGGTTCACGCGTCGGGCTCCGCTTCCTCGGCGAGGAACTCCATCGGCTCCGCGCTCGGTGCCGGCTGCCGGCCGGGCTCGCGGGCCTCGCGCCGCTCACGGCGGACCTGGGCGTCGAGCTTCCACAGCTGCTGCGCGAGCGCCTGCACCCGCTCGCGGGGGTCGTCGAGGAAGTGGCGGAACTGGCGCCGCTGCTTGCGTCGGATCATCCCGTCCGGCGTCATCATGCGCTCGAGGTTCGAGCGCACCGAGCGGAACTCGAGCTCCGCGGCCGGCAGCTTCTCACACTCCCTGCACAGGTAGCGGGGGCGGCCGGCGTCGCTGAAGCTCTCCGCGCTGCGCTCCCGCTGGCAGGACCAGCAGGCGCGGGGGGCCTGGCGGGTCTTCCGGCTTCTCTTTCTGGGTCGGGGCATCGATGGTCTCCGCGCCGGTCTTCCGGAAAGAGCGGAGGATAGCGGCCAGGCGACGTTGTGGCCAGCCCCGCGCAGCTGCTGACGGGGTGCGTTGTGCTGGGGCGGTCGCTGGCTATACTTCAGGCTACCGGAATCACCACGTACGACTCCGAGAGACATCGCACACGCGAGGAAATCGCTTGAAATCGATCATGTGCTTTACCTGGAACCTCGAGCTGGACCAGCCGAAGGACGCTGTCCTCGACAAATGCTTCGTCGAGTTCCTCTCCAACCAACCGAAGATCCAGCGCCCGGAGATGATCGTCATCGGGTTGCAGGAGACGGCCTCGTACACGGTGTTCGGCAACACCTTCATCGGGCACAAGCTCGCCGGCAAGAAGCTGCTCGGCGGCATCAATTTCGAAGACCCCTACGAGCTGGTCGAGACGGTGAGCTTCAAGGGCGTGACCAGCAAAGGGCAGATCATCTCGAAGAAAGCACAGCAGGCGATCCAGGTGCTGGTGCGCAAGAGCGCGAAGGACAAGATCAAGGTCGCGCCGTTGAAGAAGTCGCGCGGCTTCTTCAGCGAGAAGGGCTTCGTCGGTGTCGATGTCGAGTTCTTCGGCAAGCGCCTGAACTTCATCAGCACCCACCTCGACGCGAAGACCGAGGCCCACCGGCTCAAAGACTGCGAGACGATCATCGACACCCTGCACGAGCTGTCGGGAAAGGGTGCCTACGACGGGCTGTGGCTGATGGGCGACCTGAACTTCCGCATCCCGCCCTTCGATGCGACCTTCGACATCAATGGCAAGGTCTCCCTCAAGCACGTCGACCCCGAGGACTACACCCCGAAGCCGACCGACTCGCGGTACATGATCGACCTGCTGCGCTCGCGGGACGGGCGCAAGATGCTGATGGCACACGACTCCTTCCACAAGACCGAGGCCTTCAAGGGCATGCCGTACGTGTGGCCGAAGTTCCACCCGGACTCGCTGCCGACCTACAAGCGCAAGCACAAGTCGAAGCACTACAAGCTGATCCAGAAGCTCGAGGACGTGATCGACAAGGACGGGAAGATCGCACAGACGCGGCTGCCGGAGATCCAGAACCTGTTCACGAGCAAGGGCGTGGTCAAGTTCAAGAAGAAGCGCGGCCAGTGGGACATGGGCTGGCTCGACCGCATCGGCTACGCGGTCGGGGTCGACGGCCACCACAGCGAGAGCATGGGCATCGGGCTCGGCCGCGTCCTGAAGAAGGGCCTGCGCGTGATCACCCAGCCGGGCGGCTACACCCTCCACGTGTTCAACCACATCCCCTGCGGCGACCACGCGCCGGTCGCGTGCAACTTCCACCTCGATGTCGACGGCAAGGCCATCAACATGCTGCAGGATGAGAAGTACAAGGACGACGAGAAGCAGCTCGACGTGCTCGACGACAGCGATGAGGATCTGGAGGGCTCGGACTACGAGGACGAGCCGAAGTCGTCCTTCGGCTTCGAGAAGAGCCCCGAGTCGAACTTCGGGCTCGATGACAAGAAGAAGGAAGAGCCGCCGCCCTCCTCGTTCTTCTAGAAGGGGGTCGGCCGGCTCTACCCAGCCGACCCAGCCGCGGGAGGCGGCTCCGAGGGAGGGCTACGCCGCCAGCGCCGGCGCCCGCTGCGGCGCCCGCGAGCCGACCAGCTCCGCCTCCTCATCGAAGCGCACCCGGCACGCCCCGGCGGCGATGTTCGGCACGAAGGCGCGACCGCGCCCGTCGAGCCGTCCGCCGTGCTCGCTGCCGTCGGGCGCGATCAGCAGGAAGCCGACGCCCGCCCGGGGCTGCTCTTCGTCGTCGTGCAGCTCGAGCCACACGTCGTCCGTCAGCTGCAGCGCGGGGGAGCGGACCTCCAGACCGGGCGCCTTGACGACGAAGGTGTAGCGGTGCAGCGGGACGTCCGGGCGCTCGCCGTGCTGCCAGTCGACGACCAGGCGGCCGTCGCGGACCGCCCCCTGCAGGGTCGCGACCGGAGCGGCGAGGCCGTCGGCGAAGACCTCGACCGTCAGGCGAGCGCCGCGGCTGCGGCCACGGACCTCGGCGACGAGCTGGAGGGAGCCGCCGAGCTTTGCGCTCGTGACCGGGGCGCCGCGCTCGACCCAGCGAGGCTGCCGGATCTGCAGGGCGCGCTCGACCACGATCGCATACCTCTTCCCGGTCCTCAGGCTCGAGCAGCGGACGTTTCCGGAAGTGTGGGGCGCGGCGTGGACGGTCTCGGCGGTGCTCATGGGGGCCTCCTCGCGGGTGTTCAGCGCTCGGCACTCGAGGCGCGCCGGGCAAGGGAACAAATGGCGTTCCACTTCGGAAAATCCCGTTCATTTCCCCTCAACCCCATGGTGGCAGGAGACTTCGGCCATCGGTCCCGGCTCGCGGCGCGGCGCCCCCCCGATGTGAAGTTGCCAAGCCCGCTTGACATCCGGCCCGCGCGCGGAGGTTGCTTTCCGGCCGGATCGCAAGTAAGGTCCAGGAGACCAGGAAGCGGTATGCCCTACACAGAAGATCTCGCATTCGCGGCCTGCGCACTCTGGCTGCGGTATTTGTCGGCCGACCGGCTGATCCAGCGGCTCGAGGAGAAGCGTCTCGAGCGGGAGGCGGGCATCGACCGTCGGCTCGGCGTCATCGTCGGGGGCCACGGCGACCTCTCCGCGAAGCAGCTCGCGACCACCAACGACCTCTGCGGCCTGATCCAACGCCTGCGGCTCGACAGCTTCTACGGCCGGGCCGCCCTCAAGAACAAGCTCGCGACGGCGCGCCAGCTCAACGAGGCGCTCGAGCTCCAGCAGGAGCGGAACTACGCGCAGCGGATCGGCGAGATCCTGGTCGAGCGCGGCTCGATTCCCTCCCACCGCGACCCCGTGCTGCTCAGCGTGCAGGCGCGGGTCGCGAGGAAGGAAGACGCCGCGCTCGAGCAGCGGGCCGAGACCGAGCTCGCCTGGGAGAGCCTCGACCACGCGGCCCGGCAGCTGGTGTTGAAAGGGCTGCTGGCGCCGACCCTGGCCTGGCTCAAGGCGGTCGACTTCGAGATGCTCGAGGGCTACTCGGGGCACCTGCGCGACGAGCGGGCGCGGCAGGAGCGCGAGGAGCGCGAGCGCATCGACCGCGAGCGCGCCGCCGTCGAAGAGGAGAAGCTGCGCGAGCAGGCCACGGCGAGCTTCGACAGCGTGGTGCCGAGCCCCGACTCGATCACGCAGCCGATCGACGGCGACGGCCGGCCGATCGAGATCCCCGGCTACGACCTGGTGTCCTGCCTCGGGGCCGGGGCGATGGGCGACGTGTACAAGTACCTGCAGAAGAGCCTCGAGCGCCACGTCGCGATCAAGATCCTGACCGAGGGCTTCGCCGAGACCGACGAGTTCCTCGCCCGCTTCATGCGCGAGGCGCGCGCCGCGGCGGCGCTCAACCATCCGAACATCGTGCAGGCGTACGACGTCGGGACCATCCGCGACGTGCACTTCTTCGTGATGGAGTTCGTCGAGGGCATCACCCTGCGCCAGATGATCGAAGAGCTCGGCCCGGTGCCGGAGAAGAAGTGCCTCGACATGGCCCTGCAGATCGTGCGGGGGCTCGAGCACGCGCACCAGCGCGGGATCATCCACCGCGACATCAAGCCCTCGAACCTGATGCTGTCGCGCGGCGGTGAGCTGAAGATCTGCGACTTCGGGCTCGCCAAGCGGGCCAGCGACGACTCCGGGTTGACCAAGTCGAACGTCGCCCTCGGCACGCCGCACTACATGTCGCCGGAGCAGTGCCGGAACGAGCCGGGCATCACGACCCGCAGTGACATCTACAGTCTCGGGGCGACCCTCTACCACCTGGCGACCGCGACCGTGCCCTACGACTCCGACCAGTCGCTGTCGGTGATGCTGATGCACTGCAACGACGACTTCCCCGATCCGCGCGACCGCTTTCCGAAGCTCGGATTGAGTGAACCTTTCGTCAAGCTGATCCGGAAGATGATGGAAAAGGACCCGGAGCGCCGCTGGTCCGATCCGAGCGTGCTCGCCGAGGCGGTGCTGCGGGTCCGGGCCGGGCGCGACCCGGTCGCGAGCAAGCCGCGACCGCGCAAACGCGGGCTGCGGCGCACGTCCAATCGGCGCTTCCGTAGCTGAGCCTGCGTCCCCCCGATGCGGCGCTCCCTCCCCGGGCCATGGGCCTCTGTCGCACAGACTGGCGCCGCCGCCTCCGCAGAACTATGATGAGGATTCCCAGGGATCCCGGACGTAGCCCCTCGCGGAGGAGACGATGCAACGGATGCGCGAGCTCTGCGGCAACGCCTGCCGCGATGTCCTCCGCAAGTTCCAGGAGGCGGTCGCCTGCGGCGCCGTCGACCTCGGGCGCGGGCGGCTGGTCACCCTGCAGCACTCCTTGTCGAGCTTTCCCCGTGAGGGGATCCAGGTCGTCGGCCAGGCGGTGGTCGAGCTGTTCCAGGGGGCGAAGCTGCGGCGCATGCAGAGCATGCTCGCCGACGGGATGGGGGTCGACGGGGTCAGCCATCCGCGCGAGGTCTTCCTCGGCACGGCTGGCGGCAACTTCTTCCTCAAGGCCGTGCCCGGCGTCGACATGGTGATCGTGATGGTGACGGCGCCCGGCGCGAGCGCCGGCCAGGGCTGGCTCAATCTGCGGGCCGCCGTGCGCGAGATCGCGAGCGCGGCCGCGCGTCCGAAGCAGACCAGCCCGGCCGAGGAGAAGATGGGCGAGCTGCTCGCCGCCGACGCGCTCGGCAAGCGTGACCTGACGCCGTCGCCGCGGCCGTCACGGCGCGACGTCGACGCGTTGCTGTCCGGCTCCGGTCGCGTCCGCGCGGTCGGTCCGCGCAAGCCGAAGTCGCCGACCGGCAAGTACACCTTCAAGCCGCGCAACCGCACGCAGGCGATCCCGATGGGCAACGTCTACGACGAGGTCGAGGCGCTCGCGCAGACGGGGGGCCTCGAAAAGCCGCCGCCGCCCCGCGACGACGACCCGAGCGACCGGATGATGAACCTGCTCGAGAAGGAGCAGCGGCACGCCACCGGCGAGCTCCCCAAGCGCCCGAGCGGTTCGCGCACCGGCCGGCATGTGCTGACCAAGACCGGCCAGCTGCTCAAGGCTGCGCGGCTCGCGGCGGGCTTCTCGGTCAAGGAGATCGCCAACCGCCTGCGCATCAACAAGGGCGACTGGGAGCGTTGGGAACGCGGCCAGCGCGCCGTTCCCGCCAACGCGAAGGGCCAGATCATCCGGCTGATGCCCCACGCCGCCGAGTTTCTCTGAGCCGGTCGTCGAAGTTCCCGCGGCTCGTGTCCGGGAGTCTCCCGTCGGACTCCTTGCCGGGGGCGACTCCACCCCCTCGAGGCCCTTGCAGCCAGAGATCAAGACCCGCCGGAGGTTTGAAGATCGGCCCCGGCGCGCATAGACTGGAGCTATGCTGCAAGGAGCTATGCCGTGGCGCGCGGCCAGCGGGAGAGGCCAGACGGGGTGATCCTCCAGATACTCAATGGGAAGTCGAAGGGCAGCACGATCCGCATCCAGGGCAAGGTCTCGATCGGCAGCGACCCCGGGATGAGCCTCACCCTCGCCGACGAGGGCGTCTCGCGCCAGCACGTGTCGATCTCGCGGGACAAGCGGGGGGTGTGGATCGAGGACCTCGGCAGCACCTACGGCACCTTCGTCGGCGACGCCCAGCTCGACCGCGGCCGTGTCCCCCTCAAGCTCCCCGCGAATCTTCGCTTCGGCCCGGTCAAGGCGCGCCTCTTCCAGCCGAAACAGCGCGGCGAGGGCGGAGGCAGCTCGCGGCGCAAGGCGGCCCCCTCCGTCCCGCCCGCGGCGGCCGAGACGCGGCGCAAGCCGCCGCCGACGTCCGAGTCCCGGCGCAAGCCGCCCGCCTCCGCCCCCCCGCAGGCCGAGACGCGACGCAAGCGACCGATCTCCGAGCGGCTGCCCCGACCGCAGACCGAGCCCGCCCCGGCGCCGCTCGAGGTCCTCGCCCAGGCGGTGATCGATCTGGCGACGAGCCGCTGCGTGTTGTTCCGGTCGAAGTCCGAGCGGCTGTCGAGCCATGAGCAGGCGCTGTTCGCGGTGTCGGTGCTCGACATGTTCTTCGGCACCGGCGTCGCCCGCCTCGACCAGATGCTCGGCAACACCGACGGCCGCCTGCCCGCGGAGGTCTTCTACCGTACGGCGGCGGGCCAGTACTTCCTCAAGTCCAACCCCAAACGGACGCTGATGGTGGTCGTCGTCGCCAGCCGCGCCAGCGATCCCGCGGCGGGGTGGAAGCGCCTGCGGGATGCGGCCCGCAAGCTCGACAAGATGGAGAAGAAGGGAGCGCTCGACCGGCCCGCCGAGCGCGCGCCCGCAGTGACCTCGAACATCTTCCACGGCAAGGAGTCGGGGGTCCAGAAGATCGCCGCCTCCCTGGCCCGCCAGGAGGCCCCCGCCCCGAAGTCCGCGCCCGAGCCCGAGCCGCAGCGCGTGCCCGAGCCGAAGCTGCCCGCCGGCTTCGCCGAGCTCGGACCGGCGGAGATCGGCGCGCTCCTGCAGGAGGCCCGCGTCGCGAAGGGCTACTCGGTGCGGGAGATCGCCAAGCGTATCGGCGTCGACGAGCGCGACTGGGTCAACTGGGAGAAGGGCACGCGGGCGATCACCGACTGGTTCCGCAAGTCGATCGTCCGGGCGCTGCCCGCGACCCGCGAGTTCCTCCATCCCGAGTCCTGAGCGGAGGCCGCTTGCAGCCGGCCGCGCCATCGGGTAGCGTAATAGTGGAGTTTTCCGAGGAGGTATGTATGGCTATCCGGTGGGTGGCAGGCCTCATCCTGCTGATGGTGCTCCCCGCCTTCGCCCAGTGTCCAACCTGTGGCGATGACTGCGAGGACGTCGATCCGACGGAGCACCTCAAACAGATTCGCGAGCTCATGCGTGAGGCCGAAGATCTCCTGATCAACGGCCTGGAAATGGATGAGATCGTCGAGACCCAGAAAGGGATCGTCGACGGGCTGGATGATCAGACAAAGGTCATCGACACCCTCGATCATCTGATCAAGCAGATCGAGGAGAAGGGCTGAAGTGGCGGAGGACAGGGGTCCGGTACGGGCTCCGACAGCCAGAATCAGTCCGGGAATCAAGATGACCAGCAGCAGTCGCAGGACGCCCGTCAGAACGAGCAGCCCCGCGGCAACGAGCAGAACGACCCGCAGAACATGCGTGAGGAGAGCGACCAGCAGCTGAGCGAGCGCGAAAAGCAGCGTCTCGAAGCCCTGCGTCGTGAAGAGATCCTGCGCGCAGAACGCGAAGCGGCCGAAACAGGCGCCCGCTGGGGGCTCCTGCCTCCGAAGATCAAGGAAGCCATCCTCAACGAGAAGTGGGAAGAGTGGCCCCTCGAGTACCAGCGCCAGATCCGCGAGTTCCTGGAAGCCGTCAACCGGTAGGCCGGGTCCTCGCGTTCGCATCCAGCACCTCTCCGAGCGGGGAGGTGTTGTCGTTTGGCGGGCAGAAGGCGTCCAACGCCGGCGCGGAAAATCCGTAGCAAGGTTCCGGGAACCCTGTCGGCGTTTCGTGCGTCCGAGAGGTGGAGTCCCGAAGGAGAGACATACCATGCGAGCCATCACCAGCCTGATCCTGCTCCTCTGCGTCTGCCCCCTGTTCGCGCAGGAAGACGGGCAGCCCAACCCCGAAGAGGAGCTGCGCAAGATCCGCGAGCTGATGCGTGAAGCCGAGGACATGCTGATCAACGGCCTCGAGGAAGAAGAGCTGACCTCGACCCAGAAGCAGATCATCGACGGCCTCGACTCCCAGAGCGCCTCGATCGATACCCTCGACGCGCTGATCAAGCTCCTCGAAGAGCAGGCGAGCTCGAGCAGCTCTTCGTCTTCGAGCTCGAGCAGCTCGAGCGACAGCTCCTCGTCCGGCCAGCAGGACGGTTCCCAGCAGCCCCGTGAGAACGAGCAGCCCCGCAACGGCGAGCAGAACGGCGACCCCCAGGAGATGTCCGAGAAGGAGGGCTCGCAGGAGCTCAGCGAGCAGGAGCGCCAGCGCCTCGAGGCCCTGCGCCGCGAAGAGATCCTGCGCGCCGAGCGTGAAGCGGCCGAAACCGGCGCGCGCTGGGGACTGCTCCCGCCCAAGATCAAGGAGGCCATCCTCAACGAGAAGTGGGAGGAGTGGCCCCTCGAGTACCAGCGGCAGATCCGTGAGTTCTTTGAGCGGGTCAATCAATAGCGTACAATAGGGTTGGTCTCGCGCAGACGCGGTAGGCACGCTACCGCGTCTCGCGCTTGTATTGTGGGAAAGGAACCGAGCATGACCACTGTGCTGTCCAGAGAAGAGTACGAGCGCCTCAAGAAGAAGCTCGAGAACATGGTCGAGGTCGAGATGCCTGAGCTCGAGCGGCAACTCGGTGCGGCACGGGAGCGCGGCGACCTCAGCGAGAACGCCGAATACGACGCCGCGCGGCAGGCGATCTGGATGCAGGAGGGACGCATCAAGGAGCTGCAGACCCAGCTCGCCACCGCCCAGATCATCGACACCTCGAAGATCGACACGAGCAAGGCGGTGCTCGGCGCGACGGTGACCGCCCTCGACCTCGATGAGGGCTTCGAGGAGAACTACATCCTCGTCGGCCACCGCGACGAGAGCTCCCACGACGACGCGGTCAGCATCAACTCCCCCGTCGGCCAGGCCCTGCTCGGCTGCAAGGTCGACGACGTGGTGGAGGTCGAGGTCCCGCGCGGGACCCTGCGGCTGCAGATCCAGGACATCCAGTACAACTAGCGCGGTCTCCCACCCCGCCCATCTCCCCGCCGCGCCCGGCGCGCGGCGGGTTTCGGCTTGCATCGCCCCGGGTGGGGTCTACAATCTGCGTGGTTTGCGCCCGTAGCTCAGTCGGATAGAGCGGCAGTTTCCTAAACTGCAGGTCACAGGTTCGAGCCCTGTCGGGCGTGTTGGGTTTACGACGATCAGGCGAGGTCGCGGGTACCGAAACGGGTACCATCCTCGCCCCGAGCAGCGCCTTTGAGACCTTCTCGAAGGCGCTGTTCGTGTTCCTCGAGAACAGCAGCAACGGCGTTCGCAGACACCATCGGGTCGAACGCGTCGAGGTCGGTGTAGTTCTTTGCTTCGCCCCTGTGCCTGCGCGGAGCGAATCACCGACAGGGCGTTGAGGTCCCTCTCGGTGTGCCCGAGCTGGACGTCGATAACCTCGCTGGCTTCCGACGCGCCCGCGCCCACGTCCCGTGGGTCTTCCTGAAACTGTGCACGTCGATGTCCTTCATCCCTAGCCGCCAATCATCGCCGAACTCCTGGACGATCTTGACGGCGAGGCGGTCGTTCGCGAGCTTTCGACGCGGCCTGTTCCGGCCGCCAAGCAAAGGAGCGACAAGGTCCGGAGCGGAGCGCGGCGTACCGGACGGCGGCGTTCTCGTCAGGCACGAGCCCAGGCCGAACGTCTCTCGCCAGTAGTCGAGCAGGCGCTCGGAGCTGCATCGCCGTGGCGTCGTCAAGCGCGCCGGCTCCGCGGCGTGCCACACGGCCTCAGCAAGCCAGCCGTCTAAAGCCAGGCACAGCTTCGGCGCGTGTACTGCCTCGGAAGCCGAGAAAGGGGCTGGCGGGCCGCCGCCGGCGGCTTAGGGGAAATCCGGGAGTGCCGCCGGAGCTGCAGAGAGTAGAGTTCATGCTTATCGGCTCGGCTACATTTCCGACACGGAGAACTTGTGAATCAGCACCCAGTGTTGCCTCGCGAGGATGCTGTACTGAGCAGCAACACGGTAGACCGCCGGGGGGCGAAGGATCCGGAACGCGAAGATCCACAGGTTGTCATCGAACTCCTCGCCAAGCTCGGGGTCGGACTCAAGCCTTGAAATCTCTGTTCGTATGTCGGGAGCCAGCTCGCAGCCCTCGACAGAGGCGGGAAGGCAACTTCTGAGGGACTCAGTGGCTCGACGAGGGACCTTGACTGCATAGGGTCCGTTCGAACTGTTCGAGGTCAAGGACATCTCCGGACTCCAGTGCTTGCAGCGCCTCTTTCTCAGCGTCCTTGTCGATGACGAGTTCGCCTTCCATCATGAATAGCACTATGTCCTGCAGCTGCTCAACACGCCGCACTGTGAGCTCGTAGTCGTAGTCGTTGATGCCCACGGCCTCAGACCCTCTCCTGATGAGTTCAAGTAGAGCTGCGAGCGAATCGAGAGCGGTCTTCCGGTACTCGCTCCCTTTGTGACACTTCACCGGGGAGTAGGCGTCGATCTCGGCGACAGTTCCCACAAGCTTCCGCGCGCACTTGAAGTGGAAGTTGAGGTCGTGCGCCACCGTCGCTTCTTCATGGTCCTGCTTCCACTGCTCCGCATGCTGAAGGGACAGGTCAGCGTGATCTTTGACCAGTGCGTAGTGCCTTTCCATGGTTCACCAATTTTCTTGCTGGGGACCCATGAGAGCCCCTGCCGGGTTGACCGGTGTAATCTCCTGCTCTTGATCCGCTCTCCCTTTCACTCTTCGGATGGATCGAGCATCATCTATGGTATGTCGTGTATCACAACATGTCGATGGCCGACACTCGTGCAGGATTCTGTACCCCGGGCATCAGGCCGCAACACGCGAAAAACTCGCACAGGGTCTTTGTCTGCTGTGCTGGCACGAGTACAGCGCGCGACAGGATCGCGTGCGCGGCAGCTCGGCCGAGCTGCAGGTCGGCCGGCCTACTCCTTGAGGATCCCGACCAGCTTGCTGAGCATGTCCTTGGCGTCGCCGAACAGCATCATCGTGCGCGGCAGGTAGAACAGCGGGTTGTCGATACCCGCGAAGCCGGCTGACAGGCTGCGCTTGCAGATCATCACGGTGCGGGCGTGGTCGCAGTTGAGGATCGGCATGCCGTAGATCGGGCTGCTCGCATCCTCGCGGGCGGCGGGGTTGGTGACGTCGTTCGCGCCGACGACCAGGGCGACGTCGGCCTGGGCGAACTCCTCGTTGATGTCTTCCATGTCGACGAGCTGCGGATAGGGCACGTCGGCCTCGGCGAGCAGCACGTTCATGTGCCCGGGCATGCGGCCGGCGACCGGGTGGATCGCGTACTTCACCTCGCAGCCGTTGGCCTCGAGCAGGTCGCACAGCTCGCGGACGACGTGCTGGGCCTGGGCGACCGCGAGGCCGTAGCCGGGCACGACGATGACCTTGCGGGACGCCTCGAGCACGATCGCCGCGTCGTCGGCGCTGGCGCTGCGCACCTTCGACTTGTCGCCGCGCACTTTCTTGCCGCCGGAGCTCGGCGCGTCGCCCCAGCTGCCGAACAGCACGTTGGTCAGCGAGCGGTTCATGCCCTTGCACATGATGTTCGTCAGGATCAGGCCGGAGGCGCCGACCAGCGAGCCGCTGACGATCAGGATCTGGTTCTCGAGCACGAAGCCGGTCATCGCCGCCGCGATCCCGGAGTAGGAGTTCAGCAGCGAGATGACGACCGGCATGTCCGCGCCGCCGATCGGCAGCACGACCAGCACGCCGAGCACCAGCGACACGCCGATCAGGCCCCACATCGCCCAGGTGGCGGTGCCGCCGGTGTAGAGCAGGTAACCGGTCGCGCCGAGGGCGGCGAGGAGCAGCACCAGGTTGAGCAGCTTCTGGCCGGGGTAGCGGACCGCGTTCCCGGTGACCTTGCCGCTGAGCTTGCCGTAGGCGACGCCGCTGCCGGTGAAGGTGACGGCGCCGACCAGACAGCTCAGGCTGATCGTGATGTTCTGGACGTAGGCCGCGTCGAGCGCTCCCTCGTTCAACAGGATGAAGTACTGGGACGCGGCGACGAGGATCGAGGCGAGGCCGCCGAAGCCGTTGAAGGCGGCGACCATCTCGGGCATGTCGGTCATCTGCACCCGCACCGCCAGCACCGCTCCGACCAGCGCCCCGATCGCGACCGAGCCGGCGATCCAGGCGTAACTGAGCACCTCGAGCTGGACGAGGGTGACGACGATCGCGAGCAGCATGCCGATGCCGGCGAGCATGTTGCCACGCCGCGCGGACTTCGGGGAGCTGAGCAGTTTGACGCCAAAGATGAACAGCGCCGTCGCGACGATGTAGATCAGGCGGATGATGATGTCTCGGTGCATGTCTTCGCTTTCGTTGTTCCGGAAGCGCGGGCCGCCCGGTCGTTGCGGTGGATCGCTAGTTCTTGGACTTGAACATCTTCAGCATGCGGTCGGTGACGAGGAAGCCGCCGACGACGTTGATCGTCGCGAAGATCACCGCGGCCGCGCCGAGCCACTTGGCGAGCCCGGGAGTGTCGGTGCGCGTGCACAGGATCGCGCCGACCAGCGTGATGCCGGAGAGGTCATGGTCCTTGGAGAGAGATTCCATGATGTCGGCGACGGCGGGGACGTGGCAGGGCGACGGATCGGGGGAAGGCGTCATCCGCTACGACCCGGCGCTGATGCGGCAGCCGCTCGCCTTCCTGTCGGTGATGACGCACGAACTGATGCACCACGTTCTGCACGGCATCGCGGAATACCCGCCGGGCGGGC
>JAUIEM010000577.1 GCA_030428695.1 bacterium | reverse complement strand
ACCGCGACCTCGTGCTCCGAGGCGAGCACGTTCGCGAGCCGGAGCGACACGCTGTTGTTGCCCGGCAGCTGGGTCAACGGATGGGCGTCGAGGGCGAGGTGCCGCAACCGGTTGAGCTCGACCAGCAGCTTGTACTGCCGCAGGTGGGCGTGGACGCGGGTGACGACCTCTTCGGCGTTGAAGGGCTTGGTGATGTAGTCGACGGCGCCGAGCTCGAGGCCCTCGATGACCTCCTTGGGATCGCCCTTCGCGGTCAGGAAGATGATCGGGACATCCGCGAGGCCCTTCTCGGCCTTGAGCAGACAGAACAGCTCGTAGCCGTCGATGTCCGGCATCAGGATGTCGAGCAGACACAGGTCGGGCACCGCGGTGCGCACGATATGCAGCGCCTGCGCGCCGTCGGTCGCCTCGAGCACCTCGTAGCCGCGGGCGGAGAGCACCAGCTTGAGGACGTTGCGGTTGAAGTGGCTGTCCTCGACGACCAGGACCCGGGCCTGCGAGCACAGCGCCTCGACGTCCCGGTACAGCTCCTCGAGGTCGTCGCTGACCTTGATCTGGCCGCCCGGGAACAGGCGCCGCGTGACGTGGTCGAGGTCGGCGCGCAGCTTCTGGTTGCTGAGCTGCATCTGGACGTAGCGGGTGCCGATGTCGACGCGCGCACGCAGCAGGGCCGGGTCGACCGGCGTCGACACGAAGTCGTCCGCCCACTCGAGCGCCTCGCCCGGGTCGAAGCCTGCGCCGACCAGGGCGACCGTGTAGAGCTCGCTCTCCTGCTGGCTGATCCCGCTGGCGAGGGCCGGGTCGGACTCGCGCAGCTCGGCGTCGACCAACGCGATCTGGAACTCGCTCGCGGCGGGCATCGCGTCGGCCGGCTCGCGGAGGAGCCTGTCGTGACCGAAGCTATCGATCACTTCATCGATGGCTTGTCGGTCGTTCGCGCTCGCGGCGATCAGAACCTTCATCGCGCTCCTCGGGACATGCGCTGGAGGTGGCCCATGGAGAAAATCGGTCGACTGCTAGTATTGTCCGGGATGCGTGCGTTCCTGTCGAGGACTCGGCACGTTCCTCAGCCCGCAGCGCCCGCGGGAGCGGAGCTCAGACCCGGATAGCCGGCGGCTTTCCAGGCGTTGATCCCGCCGAGCAGGGAGGCGACATCGGAGATGCGATGCCGGCGCAGCAGACTGGCCGCCGTCGACGATCGGTAGCCGGAGGCGCACAGCACGACGATGCGTCGGTCGCGCGGCACCGTGTCGATCTTCTCGAGCAGGCAGTCGAGCGGGATGTGCAGGCTGTTCTCGATGTGGAAGCCGTCGTACTCGCCGGGGGTTCGCACGTCGAGCACGTAGGGCCGGTCGCGCAGGGAGATCGCGAGCTCGAGCTCATCCGCTTCGACGCCCGGCAGGGTCTCGAGGGCCTGGGAGGTCGAGCCGGTCCCGCCGTCGAGGTAGCCGAGCACGCGATCGAAGCCGATCCGCCCGAGGCGCATCGCGCCCTCTTCCTCATGGCCGTCCGCGACGAGCACGATCGACCGGTCCTTGTCGAGCACGATGCCCGCCCAGGTCGCGAACTTCCCCTCGAGCCCGATGTGGATGCTGCCCGGCAGATGTCCCTTCGCGAACTCCTGCTTCGAGCGGACATCGAGCAGCTGCGCCCCGTCGGCGATCGCTGCCCCGAGCTCATCCTCGGCCAGCGGCCGCAGCGCGCGCTGCAGCACCGCGCCGAGCGTCGGCCGCTCCTGGCGGTTGAGCTCGGCGTCGTAGGCGAAGTAGCGGGGAGGCCGGCTCTGTCCGGATGTCACCAGGCGGATGAACTCGTCGCGGTCGCGCGCCTGCAGCGCGTAGTTGCTCTCCTTCTGCGCGCCGATGCTCGAGACGGTCTCCTTGCTCAGGCTCTTCCCGCACATCGACCCGGCGCCGTGGGCGGGGTAGACCAGGGTCGCGTCGGGCAGCGCGAGCAGCTTGTCGAACAGCGAGCTGTACAGCTCGCCGGCGAGCTCCTGCTCGCTGCAGCCGACCGAGGCCATCAGGTCGGGGCGTCCGACGTCGCCGATGAAGAGCGTGTCGCCGGTCAGCACCGCGTGCGGCTCGGGGTCGGACTTCGAGGCGTGGACGACGATACAGACGCTCTCGGGTGTGTGGCCGGGGGTCTCGAGGAAGCGCAGGGCGACATCGCCGAGCAGCAGCTCGCCGCCGTCCTCCATCGGGGTGAAGGGGAACTCCGCCCGCGCCGCCTTCCCGAGGTGGATCTCGGCGCCGAAACGCTCGCGCAGCTCGATGTGGCCGGCGACGAAGTCGGCGTGGAAGTGGGTCAGCAGCACGTGCTCGATGCGCAGGCCCGCCGCATCGGCCGCGACGATGTACTGGCCGACGTCGCGCTGTGGATCGACGACCGCCGCCTTGCCGCTCGCCGGATCACCGATCAGGTAGGAGGCGTGGGCGAGGCACTGGAGGTAGAACTGTTCGAGAATCATGGCGGGCCTCCGGCGGCGGGGAGCTATGGGACTGGAACGAACCCGGCTGAATCAGACGGGAGGAAACAACTGCGCGTTTTCGCTGGCCCTCGTCGCCGCTGGCTGGGTCGCTCGTCGCCCGCATGCAGCCCGTATGCGAGCTCCTCGCTCCTTGCCATCGACGACGATCCCTCACCGAAAACGAGCCTCTGCTTCCTTCCAGTCCCTCAAAGCGACTTCTTGGAGAAGTACCAGTCCGTGACCTCGTAGCTGTCGTCGGCGACGCGCTCGGCCGCGGCCTGCTGCGTGGTCGGGGGCGGGACGATCACCTTCTCGCCCGGCTTCCAGTTCGCCGGGCAGGCCACGCCTTCGCGGTCGCAGGTCTGCAGCGCGTCGATCACCCGCAGGATCTCGTTGAAGTTGCGCCCGACGTTGAGCGGGTAGTAGATCAGCGCCCGGATGGTGCGCTTCGGGTCCATGATGAACACGCAGCGCACGGGCGCGGTGTTCGAGCTCGGCTCGTGGATCATGCCGTAGAGCCGCGAGACCTTCTGGTCGAGGTCGGCGATCACGGGGAATTTCACGTCGACGCTGAAGTTCTGCTCGATGTTGCGCATCCAGGCGATGTGGCTGAAGTTGCTGTCGACCGAGCAGCCGATCAGGGCGACGTCGCGGGAGGCGAAGTCGTCATAGCGACGCGCGAACTCGACGAACTCGGTCGTGCACACCGGCGTGAAGTCGGCCGGATGGGAGAACAGGACCACCCACTTGTCGGGGTTCCACTCCGACAGGCGCAGCTCGCCGTGGGTGGTGTTGGCGACGAAGTCGGGGGCGGGTCCGTTGAGGGCGATCTTCGGGGGCTCATGCGCGGTCGTCATGACAGCTCCTTGCGTAGGGATGCGCGCTGCCGGCGGGCATGCGCGGACGCGGGTCGTGCAGTGTCCGACCATCGATCATACGACGCCCGGGGACGCGATGCCAGCCCGCTGCAGCGAGCCCGGTGGGGCCGTCAGGGGCCGCGCAGCTCGACGATCTTTCTCTCGGCGAAGGCCGCGGGCGTGCTGCTCGGGAACTTGTCGACGACGTCCTGGTAGCGGCGGATGCTGCCGCGGACGTCGCCGGGGTTGGCGAGGGCGTAGGCGTCCGCCGCCTTGAGCAGATCGAAGGCCTGCGAGATCTCGAGCTCGGTGTAGTCGGGCGGGACCTCGATCTTCGGGGGGCTGAGGAACTGGTACGCGGTGCCGATGACGATGATCAGCACCAGGAGGCCGACGATGAACAGCGTCGTGGTCTCGTGCCCGCGGCTGCGCGGCGCGTAGCTCCTGCGCCGCCGCGGCTTGTCGCGGCGGTCGCGCCGGACGCGGGCGCTCGCGCGGCGCCTGCCGCTGGTGCCGCCGCCCTTCTTGGCGAGGATCTTCTCGACCGCGAGGCGCAGCTCGGTCGGCGTCTGGAAGCGCCCGACGCGCTCTTTGCTCATCATCTTGCGGATCAGCTCGGACACCGACCGTCCGACCGCGCGGTGGCGCCGGTGGGCGAACACCGGATCCTCGGTCAGGTGCTTCGTCATCAGGATCATGCCGTTGCGCGCGACGAAGGGGGTCTCGCCGGTCACCATGTGGTACAGGGTGGCGCCGAGGCTGTAGATGTCGCTGCGGATGTCGATGTCCTGTTCGCCCCGGGCCTGCTCGGGGGAGACGTAGTGGGGGGTGCCGATCGAGGTCGTCGACGACTCGTTCGGCTCGTTCTCGAGCTTGGCGAGGCCGAGGTCGCACAGCTTGGCGATCCCCTCCTCGGTCAGGATGATGTTCTGCGGCTTGATGTCGCGGTGGACGAGCCCGTTGGTGTAGG
>JAUIEM010000079.1 GCA_030428695.1 bacterium | reverse complement strand
CTGCGGACACGCTCCAGCCGCGCCCGTGAGCGGACGCGCGGCGGCCGCGGGGCAACCGCGCGGGGCAGGGTCCCACCCGGGGCGCGGGCACGGAGCGTGGCCGGCGGGGCAGCCCGCCGCGGCGGGGAGGCCCCCGGCGGGGCAGCCTGCGGCGGGGAGGCCCCCGGCGGGGCAGCCCCCGGCAGGGCAGCCTGCGGCGGGACATGCGCAGCCGGCGGGCTATCCGCCAGCGGGGCATCCGCACCAGCAGGGGAGTCCGCAGCCGCCGGGCTACGCGTACCCGGCAGGCTACCCCCCACAGGCGGCGCCGCCGGCAGCCGCCCGGCCGCACAGCCAGGCGCCGGGGACCCATCCGGGCGCGGGCGCTTCCGCCCATCCCGCGGCGCGAAGAGGGCCGCCGGCCGGCGCGGGGGCTTCGGCGCATCCCGCGGCGCGAGGAGCGCCGGCGCCCGGAGCGCCGCCGGGCTCGTCGGCGGGGTACCGGCAGCGACCGCCGGCTGGCTACGCGGCTCCCCGCCGTGGCCAGGCGCGGCCCGCGAGCGGCCGTCCGCCGGCGTCCGGGCGCGCGCCGCAGGGCCGGCCTCCGCGGCCCGCTGTGCAGCCGGCGCGCGGTCAACCCCCGGGCTCCGTACCGCCGCCCGGGGCGCGCCAGCCCGCCTATGCCCACGCGCCGCCCGCGGCGCAGCCCCACGCCGCGCCGCCCGCGGGGGCGCACCCCCACGCGGCGGGGGCGCATCCGCGGGGTCCGCAGCCTCCGCAGGCCGTCGCGGCGCCGCGTCCGGCGCCGGCTCCGGCGCCTGCTCCGGCGCCGCTGGCAGCCCCATCGGCAGGAGCCCGCCCCGCGCCGGCGGTCCACGCCCGGGAGCTGTCCGAGAGCCAGCGCGAGCTGCTCGCGGCGGAGACCGCGGTCGACAGCCCGCACTCCCAAGGCGGCGTCCCCTTCAGCCGGCACGGCTCGACCTTCCAGAGCTTCCTCGGCCGCACCCTCGCGGGCTACAAGATCCAGGATCTGCTCGGCGAGGGCGCGATGGGCGCGGTCTTCCGGGCCCGCCAGCTCAAGCTCAAACGCACGGTCGCGGTCAAGGTGCTGCCGCCGGCCCTGTCCAACGACCGCGAGCTGATCGAGCGCTTCGAGCGTGAGGCGCAGTCGCTGGCCAAGCTCGACCACCCGGCGATCGTGCCGGTCTACGATATGTTCGAGGCCGAGGGGCTGTACTTCATCGCGATGGGCTACTGCGGCGGGGGCTCGGTCAAGGAGCTGATGGCCGCCGAGGGCCGGCTCGAAGAGCAGACGGCGGCCGAGATCGTGTTCCAGACCGCCCTCGGGCTGTGGGCGGCGGCGGAGAAGGGCATCGTCCACCGCGACATCAAGCCGGACAACCTGCTCCTGACCGTGGAGGGCCGGGTGAAGATCGCCGATTTCGGCCTGGTCAAGGCGGCGAACGAGGGGGACGGCGAGTTCACGGTGCCCGGCACCGTGATGGGAACCCCGGCGACGATGAGCCCCGAGCAGTGGCGGGACAGCCGCAAGACCGACCACCGCTCCGACCTCTACTCGCTCGGTTGCACGCTGTACATGATGCTGACCGGCGCGCAGGTCTTCCCGGGTCCGTCGTCGGCCAACCTGATGGAACAGCATCTGATGCACCCGGCGCCGAACATCTCGGTGTCCCGTCCGGGTCTGTCGTCGGCGATGGGGCAGATCGTGACCCGGCTCCTGCAGAAGGACCCGATCCATCGCTTCCAGACCGGCAAGGAGCTCGCCGAGGCGATCGCGCCCCTGACCGGCTCGACCTTCGACCAGGGAGGTACCGGCCTGCGCCCGCGCCGCACGGTCGGAAGCGGCGAGGTGCCCGCGCCGGCGCCCCCCGAGCTGCCCCGGCCCGGGCCGCCCTTCGCGGCTCCCGCGGCCGAAGGCTCGCCTTTCCTCTCTCCGCCCCTGATCGTCGCCTACGCCCTGATCGCGGTCGCGCTGATCGGCTTCGTGATCAACGGCCTGCGCGATCCCGAGCCGACACCGGATCCGTCGGGAGGGAACCGGGGGAACGGCGGGGTGGAGCTGTTCGGCGACGGCACCCTCGACCTGCCGGAGATCTCCCAGCAGGCCCTCCACGCGGCCCCTCCCGACCTGCGCTCGCTGCGCAACGACGTCGGCTACGCCGCCGGGCGCTGGAACACTTTCCTCGCCCAGTGGGGGGGACCGGTGCCCGCCGCGGCGGAGAAGGCGCGCAAGAGCCTGCTCGACGGCGACAGCTTCCTGATCCGCAAGGAATACGGGCAGGCAAAGGAGGCCTACAAGACCAGCATCCGCTTCTACAACAAGGCGATCACCCGTCCCGATGCGGACGGGGACGGGGGCTGAGCGTGGCGGAAGAGTCCAAGCCGCGCGTGCTGTTCGTCGCCGAGGAGGCTGCTCCCTGGGGCGCGACCGGCATCATGCTCGACCTCGCCGCGGCCCTGCACAGCTGGGGCGCCCCCGTGCGTCTGCTGCTCGACGGGGGGATCGTGCCGCCGGCCCTCGAGCCCCTCTGCCTCTGGCAGTCGCTGCGCGGCCTGCTCGGGGGGCGGCTCAGCGCCTGGCAGGCGGCCTACCGCATCCAGGACAGCGGCTTCCAGCCCGACGTGTTGCACCTGTTCGACACCCGGCTGCTGGTCCAGGCGGGGGTGCTCTCCTGGCTGCTCGGCTGCAAGCTGGTCGTCAGCCAGGTCCGCAACGCGCCGCTCAGCCGCGCGCGTGGGGTCGACCTGTTCCTGGTCACGGGCGAGTCGGTGCGGGTCGACCTGGTCAACAACCACGGCGTCGCCAAGGACCGCGTCCAGCTGCTGCCCCTCGGCGTCAGCGTCCCGGAGAAGGGGACCCGCCGGGAGCGCCGCAGCAAGGGCCCGAGCCCCTACGACGAGCTGATCGAGCTCACCCACCAGAGCTTGCCCCTGACCGGAGCCGACACGCTCCTCGAGCGCGAGCAGCGCACCCCCTGGCAGATCGGCAGTCGCTACCTCGAGAGCCCGGAGCCGACCCCCGAGCCCTCGGCGAGCCATCTGCCCGTGATCGCCTACAAGGGGCCCCTGCGCGAGGAGTGCGGGCTGCCGTCGCTGCTGCGGGCCTTCAAGCTGCTGGCGGACGACGGCGTCGCCTTCCACGGCCTGTTGATCGGGAAGGGGCCGCTGCGCACCGAGCTCGGGCACCTGGTCAAGGAGCTCGGGCTGCTCGAGACCATCACCTTCACGCCGGAGTATCCGCCGGCGATGGAGCCCTTCGACGTCGTCGAGGTCTACGTCTGCCCGGCGGAGTGTGCGGGCGGGGAGCGCGAGATCCTGGAGGCGATGGCCCACGGGATCGCGGTGGTCGTCACCGAGATCGGCGGCGGCTACACGATCCTGAAGGAGGAGAGCCTCGGCACCCTGCTGCCCGACCGCGAGCCCGCCTCGCTCAAGGAGGCTCTCGCCGGCCTGCTGAAGGAGCACGAGCGGCGGGTCGAGCTCGGCAGCCGCGCCCGCGAGCACGTCGCGAGCGCCCACCGCCTCGACAGCATGGTGCGCGCGGTGGTGCGCGCCTACTCCCGCCTGCTCGGCAAGGAGGCGAGCGCGCCGATCGAGCTCTGAGCCCGATGGATCCCGTCTGCTACACCGGGATTCCTGCTGCGGACCCGGATGCCGCAGATCTCGGGCACTTCGAGCCTTCTGCGCTGCTCACCTGTGGACGGTGTGCGAGCCATGAAACGGCTCCGCTGCTCGAAGCGCCCGATCGCAAGGGGTCTCCGGGCCCTCGCGACGAAATCCCGGTCACCGACCGGGCTGAGCCGCCAACAAATGCGTGAGGCCGGGTCGGGGACCCGGCCTTGGCTCGGTTGGAGCCTCGCCACCTCGCAGCGGTGAGGCTGAGGGAAGTTCGGAGCAGGTGTGTGGGTCGCCTGGTGAATCTGGACCCGGATGGTACGCCAGAAGTGAAAGCAAGACCCGTGCCAAAAGCGCTCTGCGCGACGCCCTCTCTTGTGGGGTCGGTCCAAGTTCTTGGCGTACAAGGTGTTCGGTGTGCAGGAATCGTTCCCTGATGCGCCCAGGGCCCGGCGAGGGTCTGGTCATTTTGACAGCCTTTCGTGCCATTGGCGCTGTCGAGGCGCCTGCATCGTCTCGGCCAGACCCGCCCTTGCGACGCAACGCGTCAAAATGTCACGGCTGTGCAGCGCGCCGTTCGACGCCGCGCAATGCCTCGACGAGGCCTCGTCGACTTCTTTCCGGGCCCTCAGCCGGGGAGCGGACGGAAAAGCTTGCGCCGGCGTGGCAGGTCGGGCAAAGTGCGGACGCACCGGGAGCGGCGGCGTCCGTCTTCCGCGTCTCTGGAGGATCCCGATGTTCGACGCCGCGTTCAAGGCCCTCGAGTACTTCGAGAAGCAGGCTCTCGCCCTGAACCCGCCCGCTCCCGAGGCGTCGATCGGCGAGGCGGAGAACGCCCTCGGCGTCGGGCTCCCCGATTCCTACTGCCAGTTCCTGCGGCGCCACAATGGCGGGCGCATCCCCGGCGAGTTCATCTACGGGGTGCCGCCGGTCGAGCGCCACCTCGACAGCGTCGAGCTGACCCTGTTCGAGCGCGCGAACACCTCGGGCTTCCCGACGGGTCTCGTCGTGCTGCGGCCGGACGGGCGCGGCAACTACTTCTGCCTCGACACCGACGCGCTCGACGACAACGCGGAGTGCCCGGTGGTGTTCTGGCAGTGGCGGGAAGGCTTCGTCACGCACCCGATCGCGAGCAGCTTCGCGAAGTTCTTCGAGCTGGTGTGCACCATCCTCCCGAAATTCTACGACGAGGACGGCGATCCGAAGCAGGGCGTCGAGGAAAAGCCCTGGTACACCGACCTCGACTATATCCGCAGCATCGACCCCGGCATCGACGCCGTGCGCGAAGCCTGGACGAGGCCGGAGTGATGCGGGGCGCCTTCCTCGTCGTCCTCACCGCGGTCCTCGGCTGCCAGTCCCCCGATCCGGCGCTGTTCCCCGAGGCGCAGGGCCGGGCGCGGGCGGGCTATGACGCGCGGTACGACGAGAACGCCCCGCCCTGGTCGGGAGGCAACCCGGTCCAGGAGACCTGCCCGGAGTGCGCCGGAAGCGGCGCGTGCAGCTTCTGCGACGGCAGCGGGCAGCGCGCGGGCGAGGCCTGCCCGCCCTGTGCCGGCAGCAGGCGCTGCCTGCGCTGCGAGGGGCGGGGGAGCGTCGCGAAGGGCGCGGGCCCAACCGCTCTGCAGCCGGACCACTAGCTGACCAGAAGCGCGGACCCTCCACCAGCCATGGACGGCGAAGCGCGCGGGGCGAAACCTGGGCTTTCAGACGCGTTCTCCCGATATTCCGGGAACTTCCTGGAATTCCGGGAAGCAGGCCGCGCCCCGGTCCGCCCGCTGGGCGATGCAACTCTGGCACACGCTGTGCTACCTCTCCTCTCAACAGGAGGAGACACACGATGCACGTTCATGAGCTGCGCGCCGAAGCCGAAGAGCTGCTCGAGCGCGACGACTTCACCGCCGCCGCCGACGTCCTGGAAGACGCCCTCGCCGGCGTCGACCCCGCCGCGAGGGAGCCCTCGGTGCGCCTCGAGCTGTTGACCATGGCCAGCGACGCCCTGCGCCTCTCGGGGCGCTACAGCGATGCCCTCGCCTTCGCCGACGAAGCCCTCGGCCTCGCCGAAGGCCTGTACGGCTCCGAGAGCACCGAGCTCGCCCCGCTGCACCTGTCCCGCGGCCTGTGCTGCAAGAGCCTCGGCGCCTTCGACGCCGGTCGCGCCGCCTACCGTCGGGCCCTCGGAATCCTGCGCCGGGCGGACGAGTCGACCAGCGACCTCGCCGCCGACGTCTACCACAACCTCGCGAGCCTCGAGCTCGCCGCCGGCCGCCCCCTGTGCGGGGAGCGTCTGGCGCGGCGCGGCATCCGTCTGCGGCGGCGGCTGGACGGGCGCCGGCACCCGCGCCTGGCGGCGGACATCTGCGCGCTCGGCGGGCTGTTGCAGGGGCAGGGCCGGCTCGAGGAAGCCGAGGACTGCTTCGCGCACGCCCTGAACATCCACGAGCGCCAGCCGGAGCCGGCGACGCGGGCGATCGCGATCACCCTGCACGCCCTCGCCAGCCTCGCCGCCGAGCGTCAGGACTGGCCGCAGGCGGTGCGCCTGTACCGGCGCTGCGTGCGGCGCAAGCGCCGCGCCTTCGGGCCGGACCACGTGTCGCTGGCGATCTCCCTGCACAACCTCGGGGCGGTGCGCGCGGAGCAGGGCTTCAACGCCCGGGCGGAGGCGCTGTTCGAGGAAGCCTACGCGATCTTCGAGGAGCGGCTCGGGAGCGACCACCCGCACACGGTCAACTGCCGCTACCAGCTCGAAGACCTGATCGCGGTCGCGGCCTGAGCGCCTCAACGGCTCAGTCGGTGTCGACGGGGCGTGCGCTGCCGACGGTGAGGTTGCGCGTGGTCATCACCTTGGCGCCCGTGGTCGCCTTGATCGTGATCGTCATCTCCATGTCCGTCGTCGAGCTGCCCGCGATCGGGAAGCCCTCGGCGACGTCGATCCACACCAGGCCTTCGCCTCGATGCAACGTCACGCCCGCGGTTGCGGCGCCGCCGGGGGTGTTCTCCACCGACGCGCCGAGCGCGATGCCGAGCTTCCAGCAGGTCCGGCCGTGGACCTCCTCCACGCCCTCGAAGGTGTAGGTGGTCGTCAGGGTCAGGATGCCGATGTCCGGCAGGGGCGTGTCGTCCGCGCGCGTCCAGGAGTGCCCGACCGCGATCGCCTCCTCGGGCAGCCCGGGGATCGAGCGCTCGATCATGCTCTCGAGCTGGCTGGCGAGCGCCTCGGACGAGCCTTCGAGCGCTTCGCGCGCCTTGTCCAGGCCGCCGGTGATCGTCAGCGCGCCGCGCGCGCCGACGGTGAAGTCCAGCGCCAGCCCGGCGGTCGCCGCGAGGCTCTCGGTCATCAGCCCGGGGGTGGACTCCGGATCGGCCGAGTCGTACCGCTCGTCGCCGTAGACCGACGTGCCCTCGGCGACGATGCGCTCGATGGTCTGGCTCAGCGCCGCCGTGCCGTCCTCGGCGACCTCCCGGACCTGCCAGAGGAGGGTCGAGGTCTGGGAGAGCTCGCTCTCGTAGGTCTCTCCCTGCAGGCTCTGGCTCTGCGTGGTGGTCTGGCTCTGCTCGACGCGCAGCTCGCTGCCGGGCTGGAAGTTGTAGCGCAGGGTCGCGGTCTCCTGGGCGAGGGCGCAGAGACCCAGGCACAGGCTGAGAAGGAGGGCTCGCGGCATGTCGTGTCTCCTGGTTTGTTTCGTCGGTCCTATAGCACAGCGGACGCTCCCGGGGAAGGGCCGACGCCGCCCCCGCCGACGTCCGTACGGCGTTTGCTATTCGGCCACGGGAGCTGATACAGTGGCCCGACGTGACGCTCCGGGGGTTCCCTTGCGCTCCCTCATCCCCTGCCTTCTCGCCGCCCTCCTGCTCGGTTGTGGAGACGCCTCGCCGAGCGGCGACGGCGGCGACAGCACCGCTCTCGCCACGGTCCACTACGCCGGCTCGAACTGGTACGGCCACGCCCCGGTCTGGGTCGGCATCAAGCACGGGATCTTCGAGAAGGCGGGCTTCCACGTCGTCGACAAGAGCTTCGGCGGAAGCTCCGAGCGGGTCAACGCCCTCGAGGGCAACCAGGCCCAGTTCTCGAGCCTCGGCGAGGTCGCGATGCTGATGGCGATGGCCGACGAGCGCCGCAACTTCTACTGGATCGGCAGCCAGAACAACGCCCCGGGCAACGAGGGGCTGGTCGCCGTCGGCGTCTCGTCGGTCGCCGGGCTGAAAGGCAAGACCATCGCCCTCAGCGCTCGCAGCTCGGTGCACGTCACCGTCGCGGCGCTGCTCGAGCAGGCCGGCCTCGACATCGCGACCGACGTGACGATCACCCATGCGGACAACGAGAACGTGATCACCCTGGTCGCGGAAGGCGACGCCGCCGCCGGGGCGATCTGGGAGCCGTACTACTCGCAGCTGCGCGCCCTGCCCGACGCCGTCGTCCTCGGCACCGACCGCGACACGACGATCTACCAGCAGTTCCAGACGATGACCGGGCCGGACGTGATCTGCGCGAGCAAGACCTGGGTCGACGAAGACCCCGACCGCGCCCGCCGCTTCTTCCGCGCCTACTTCGAGGCCGTCGCCTGGTGCGAGGCGCACCCCGCCGCGCTGCTCGAGATCGTCGCCGAGCGCGTCGCCGGCAGCACCTCCCGCGAGGCGGTAGAGACCGCCCTGAAGAACTTCACCTGGCTCGACTTCGAGGCACAGCGCCTGACGATGAGTGAGGCCCGGCTGCTCGGCCAGGCGCCGGTCGCCGCCGCGACGTTGCAGAAGATCGGCCTGGTCGAGACCGTGCCCGAGCCCGCGCTGTGGACCTGGCCGGCGCTGTACCAGTAGCGTGTTCGCCTTTCCCCGCACCCTGCCCCGGCGCTCGAACTTCCTGCTCGGCTGCGCCGGCGTGCTCGCGACCCTCGCCCTGTGGTGGGCGCTGACCAGCATCCCCGTGCGCAGCGAGACCCGCCACGTCGCCCGGGAGGTCGAGTACGAGGAGCTCGCCTACTTCGACCCGGTCGCGGGGGAGAGCGCGGTGACGCGGGTCCCGGGGCGGCAGCTCTACGACACCCTGACCGTCAGCCATCCGCTGATCGACCGGCGCGCCCTCGAGTCGCCCCAGAACACCTTCGCCGAGGCCTGGCGCCTGCTGACGGAGCGCACGCGCACGCGCCCGATCACCCTCGGCCAGCACATCCTGGCGAGCTCGTGGCGGGTGGTCGCCGGCTTCCTGATCGCCTCCCTGGTCGCGGTGCCGCTCGGCGTGGTGATGGCGCTGTTCCCGCGCATCCGGGCGCTGATCAACCCGATCGTCAGCTTCCTGCGCCCCCTGCCTTCGATCTCCTGGGTGCCGCTGATGGTGATCTGGTTCGGGGTCGACGAGCTGCAGAAGCTCGCGATCATCTTCATGGGCAGCTTCTCCGCCGCCCTGATCTACAGCCTCGAGGCGACGATGAAGGTCGACCCCGCGTTGCTGCTCGCCGCCCAGAACCTCGGCGCGAGCAAGCGCCAGCTGATCACCCGGGTGCTGCTGCCCGCGGCCCTCCCGAACATCCTCAGCGGCTTGAAGGTCGTGCTCGCGATCGCCTGGACCTGCGTGATCTCCGCCGAGATCGTCGGCACCAACGAGGGCCTGGGCTCGCTGATCTGGAACTCGAAGGAGGTCTTCAACACCAGCGCCGTCCTCGCCGGCATGGTCTGCATCAGCGGCGTCGTGCTCGTGCTCGACGCGCTGATGTCGCGCCTCGAGCGCTGGCTCCTGCCCTGGCGCCACCGGGGGCCCCATGACTGAGAAGCCCCCGACCCTCATCGCCGAGAAGGTCAGCCAGCGCTTCGGAGACGTCGTCGCCGTCGAAGCCCTCTCGCTGTCGGTCGCCCAGGGCGAGCTGCTGGTCATCGTCGGCCCCTCCGGCTGCGGCAAGTCGACGCTGCTCAACCAGTTCGCCGGCTTCCTGCGGCCGAGCTCCGGGCGCGTGCTGCTCGACGGCGAGGAGATCCGCGACGTCGAGCCGCGCTGCGGGATGGTCTTCCAGAAGTACGCCCTCTTCCCGTGGCTGAGCGTCGAGCGCAACATCGGCTTCGGTCCGGCTCTGCGCGGCGTCCCGCAGGAGCAGATCAAGGCCCGCGTCGACGACCTCCTGCGGCTGATCGACATCGCCGACTTCCGCGACCACTATCCCTCCCAGCTCTCCGGCGGCATGCAGCAGCGCGTCGCCCTCGCCCGCACCCTCGCCAACGACCCGGAGGTCCTCCTCTGCGACGAGCCCTTCGCCGCCCTCGACGCGATGACGCGCCAGGTGCTGCAGGGCGAGCTGGTCAAGATCGTGCGGGCGGAGGCCAAGACCGTGCTGTTCATCACCCACTCGATCGACGAGGCGCTGCTGCTCGCCGACCGCATCGTCGTGATGTCCGCCCGGCCGGGGAGGATCAAGCTCGAGCTGGTCAACGATCTGCCCCATCCGCGCGGGGTGGAGCTGCAGAACACGCCGCGGTATACGGAGTTGAAGAGCACGATCTGGGAGAGCGTGAAGGAAGAGGTGTTGCTGGGGATGCGGCGGTAGCGGGGGGACTACAGCGAGCAGGTCTTGGCTTGTTTGTGTGGTTCTATTCGTTAGTGAAGAGATAATTTCTATAAGGAACCCAAGAAGCCAGGAAAAGAAGAGGGCCTCTTTCTTTTCCTGGCTTCTTGGGTTCCTTACTGACCTCAGCATAAGTTCTGTTCCGCGAGACAAGGTCGGTTCCCGAACGAACGACGGGAGGGGGTGAACCCCTCCCCTACATGTCTGTTCTACGTCTGCTCGATGACCATGTAGGGGCGGGGTTTACCCCCGCCCGTCGGACCGGGACAGAACTCATGCTGAGCTGAGGTCAAGTGTCCGTCAGTAGTCTATTCGATTCGAGCTCCGTGTCTCTTCGAGCCACGGAAAGAAACCTGTGCGGAGGTCAGTATAGAAATTCTGTTTTGGGAAGCCTACCGATCGAGCCGAACCCGCAGCGCCGTCAGGGTGGGACACGACAGTCAAGCCCGCTTCGCCGCCGCCGTGATCCCCCACTGTCCGAGCCAGTACAGGATGATGATCGCGTGCCGTGCGTACGGAAACGGCTCGCCGAACTTGTTGATCGCGATCAGGGAGTCCGACAGCGCGAACAGCACCGCCCCGCCCAGGGCCAGCCGGCCGAGCCGGTCCTGGGGGAGGGCGGCGGCGCGCCAGAGCATCGTGCCGATCACGGCGGTGTAGACGGTGACCGGCGCGGCCATCTTGCCGAGGCCCGGCCATAGCCAGGCGAGCAGGCCCCCGCACCAGAGGGCGAAGGGGAGGGCGCGGAGGAAGCGCAGGCGGCGTTCGCGGGCGATGTAGGCGGTCGTGTAGCCGAGGTGGCCGAGCAGGAAGGCGCCGAGGCCGGCGACGAACAGGCGCTCGCGGTCGATCTCGAGCAGGAGGTCGCCGGCCAGGGAGCAGACCAGGCCGACGAGCACCCAGCGGCGGTAGGGGCCGCGGGCGGGCCACAGCCAGAGCAGCAGGGCGATGACCGGGACCGGCTTGGTCACGAGGCGAAGGATGTGGACGTCGGCGCTGAGGCCGACCAGGAACAGGATCGCGGCGAGCAGGCTGAAGGGGAGGAGCAGGCGTCGGCCCATCGGGGTCTCCGGAGCGAATCTTGAGGCGGCGAGCGATCTCCCTATACTAAGCAGTGTCATGCGACAGATCCTCGTTTTCGCTGGCCCTCGCCGCCGCTGGCTGCGTCGCTCGTTGTCCGAATACGGCCCGTTTGCGAGCTTCTCGCTCCTTGCTATCGACGACTTTCGCTTCACCGAAAAGCGAGGATTTGTTGCCTGACACTGCCTGACCTCCCGCGCGCCCGGAGCACCCTTCCGCGCGCCGATCTGGATCCGCGGGCTCCGCCCGCCAGCCCCCGAGGACGCGATGAGCCGTTGTGCCCCCCGGCCCGGTGCCGGTCAGATCTACATCTCCCGCCCCTTTGACGGCGGCCCCATCGAGCTCGTGCCGGTCGAGCGCGAGCGCCTCGCCGAGCACGTGCGCGGGGAGGCGCTGTTCCCCGGCTCCCCCGACTTCGAGGTCGAGATCGGCTTCGGCAAGGGACGCTCCCTGATCGCGGCGGCCCAGGCCGCGCCGGACAAGGCCTGGCTGGGGATCGAGCTGTCGCTGCCGTACGTGCGGCTGGCGGCCGAGCGGGCGGCGAAGCGGGGGATCCGGAACCTGCGGCTGCTGCGGGCGGAGGCCTCGGAGGTCTTCGGCAATGGGCTCGAGCCCGGGAAGGTGACCGGGGTGCACGTGTTCTTCCCCGACCCCTGGCCGAAGAAGCGCCACCACAAGCGGCGGCTGATCCAGGACGCCTTCCTCGCGCAGCTCGAGACGCGGGTCGCCCACGGCGCGCGCTTCCGCCTCGCGACCGACCACGAGGGCTACTTCCAGGGGATGTGCGAGGCCTTCGCCGGACGCACCGCCACCTGGGAGCCCTGCGACGGCGGCTGGGACGCCTACGAGCCGACGAACTACGAGGTCAAGTACCGGGCCGCGGGCAAGCCGATCCACCGGCTCGCCTTCCGCTGCCTGGCGGGGGTGCGCCGGGCAGAGCCGCGGACCGCGGGGAGCTGAGGGCGTGGGCTTCCGCCCGCGCTTCCGGCCCGAGGTGCGGGTCGAGACCGACGAGGACGGTGTCCGCCTGGTCGACGGCCTGACCGGCCTGCGCATCGGGCTCGACCCGGAGACCGCCCGCGTCACGCGCCGCATCGACGGGCGCCCGCTGCGCGATCTGGCCGGGGACGACGACCCCGCCGAGGTCGAGGCGGTCGTGCGCCGCTACCTGCTGCTGCACCTGCTCGAGGGCGCGGGGACCGAGACCGTCGCCCGCCTGCGCGCCCACCGCCAGGGGACGCTCGACGCGCCCCTGTCGCTGCTGCGCGAGGGCCGCTTCGCCTGCCAGGAGAGCGGGGACTGCTGCCGTAGCTTCCGCTTCGGTCCGCTCTCCGCCGACGAGGTCGCCCGCATCGAGGCCCTCGACCTGGCCGGCGCCGGGCTGGGGGAGGGGCCGTGGTTCCGCTCGCTGCGCGGGCCGGACGGTGCCCTCCGGGTGTTCCTCGCCGGCGAGGAACGCTGCGTGTTCCAGCGCGAGGACGCCCGCTGCGGGCTGCACGCGGCCTTCGGGGCCGAGGCCAAGCCGCGGGTCTGCCGGCTGTTCCCCTACACCGCCCAGGCGACGGTCGCCGGGCTCAAGCTGTACGACAAGGGCGCGTGCTCCTGCTTCTCGCGCTCGGCGACGCAGGGCACGCCGGTCACCGAGGACCTCGAGCGCCTGCTGCCCCTGCTCGGCAGCCCCGAGCTCGAGCACCCGACGGTCTTCGTCGGCCGCGGCCTGGCCATCGACTTCGGGGCCTTCCTGCGCCTGCAGCGGGTCCTGGTGCGCGAGGCCGGGGAGGGCGAGGCGTCGGCCCCGGCGCTGCTCGCCCGCCTGGCCGCCCGGGCGCGGGGCTTCGGCCGGGCGGCGGCGGCGTGTCCTCTCGAGGCAGGGGAGCCGGAGCGCGGGCTCGGCCGGGCGCTGGAGGAGGCTCCCCCGCCGCTGCCGACCTCCGACGACGCGCCGGAAGCCGTCGCCGAGCTGTGCGCGGCGCTGGTCGCGCGGCTGGCGGTCGAGCTCGCTGCCGGTCCGCAGGGCTCCCAGTCGGCCAGGCGGCTGCGCCAGATCGGCGAGCTGCTGCCGCTCCTGCACCTGGTTGAGAGCCAGGCCCGGGCGGCGGCGGGTGGCCGGCTGGAGGGTCCGTACCGGGCGCTGCGCGCGCTGCCCTGGGAGGCGGCGGTCGACGAGCTCTTGCGGATCGGCCTGCGGCAGCGGCTGTTCGGCCGCCAGGCCCTGGTGGCGGGCCGCGTGCGTGCCGGCTTCCTGCGGCTGGCCCTGTACACGCTGCTCGTGCTCTACGGCGGGCGCCAGCGAGCGGCGGCGGAGGGCGCGCCGGCGGTGCTTCCCCGGCACCTCGACGCGGGCCACGCGGTCACCGTGCGGCTCCTGTTCCACCCCGAGCTCGAGGAGCTGTTCCTGACCTGGGAGGCCTGGGCCTGGCCGGTGTGTGCCGCGCTCGGGGCGGTGCTCGGCGGCTGACGGGGCCGGATGCGAAGAGGCCGCCCGGTGAGGGCGGCCTCGGTGCCTGGAGCGCCTGGCGATCAGGTGGTGCGGCGGCCGCCGGTCGGCTGCTTGCGGTCGTCCTTCTCGAGGGCTTCCTGCGCCCACTCCGGCAGCGGCTGGCGGAGCCCTTCGAGCTGGGTGCGGCTCAGCCGCGGCGGCTTGTCGCCCTTCTTCAGCTCGATGTGGGTGTCCCGGAAGATCGCATTGTTGAAGCGGACGAGATGGAAGGTGCCGATGAGGGTCGCCATCGTCAGGTTCGCGCTCGCGAAGTCGGTCTTGGCGAAGGTGCCCTTGAGGTGGGCCTCTTCGAGCTTCGCGCGGCCGAAGCTCGCGGTCGTGAAGTCGCCCTCGAGCCTGGCGCCGATCGCGCTGGCGGCGGTGAACTGGGCGTCGCGGAACTTGCCGCGCATCTGGGCGCGGTCGAGGCGGGCGTTGTGGAAGCGCGCCTTCTCGAACACCCCTTCGAGCTGCGCGTCGACCAGCTTGGCCTGGTTGAAGTCGGCGTGGGCCATCAGGCCGCTGAGCTTGATCTTGCGCATCGAGGCGCGGCGGAAACGGGTCCACAGCATCTTCATCTTGCCGAGCGTGACCCCGTCGAGGTTCGCGCCCTCGAGGTTGGTGCGCTCGAGGCTGGTCGGGCGGAAGGCGCTGAGGCTGCGGATCGGCATCTCGCGCAGGTCGGCCTTGGCGAAGTTGCCGCCGAGCTTCGCCCGGGTCACCGTGACGCTGGTCAGCACGATGCCGTACATGTCCCCGCGCAGGGAGCAGTCGGTCAGGTTCGCGCCGTTCAGGTCGGTGTTGATGAACTTGCCCGTGAGCTCGGCTCCCTGGAGCTTGGCGTTGGTCAGCTTCGCGTAGCTGAGGTCGACGTTCTGGAGCTCGACGTCGCGAAGGTCAGCGCTGACGAAGTTGCCGCGGACTCCGTCGCCGGTTTCGAGGAAATGCTCGAGCGTGGGCATGATCTCTCCTGGGTGTGGGCTCTCGGTTCAGTAACTCGATTGTACCCGTCGGCTCCCGGGGAGCTGTCGAGGAAATTGCAAAGCCCGGTTGATTCAGCAGGAATCCTGGTGCATCGGCGCGGAGCCGGCGGTGGCCCCACCGCCGACGGTGCCCGCCCCCGGCGAGGGCGCCGCGCCGGTAGCGGATGTACGGCTGGCACCAGGCGGTGCAGGTTGGTCGGCACCACCTCCCCGCGCTCCCCGGGCGCGGCGGGGGTGCCGTCCGCGTGGGCGACCATGCTGGCGCAGGCGCCGGACCTGGAAGGCGCGGAGCGCGGCGGGATCCGCCCAGGGGTAGGCGAGCAGGCGCAGGTCGTCGGCCAGGGCGGACAGGGGAGGCGGCACGCGCGGCCCTCCAGCGGGCGAGCCGCGAATGTAAAACATCTGTCAAAGGCTGAACAGCCCGCGGCTGCTGGGGTAGGCTGGATGGCCGGGAACAACCTCCAGGAGGCAGACGATGACCGCCAGCACGGCCCCGACCCGACGCGGATGGTTCAGCCGCTGGTTCGACGCGCTCGGCAACCGCGCCCTCGGCACCGACCCAGAGGCCTTCGAGCCGCAGGCGGTCGAGCGCGCGATGGGGCGCCTCGACTGGGTGTTCCGCTCCTGGTTCCCGGTCCGCTGGCAGGGCTTCGAGCACGTGCCGGCCGGGCCGCTGCTCGTCGTCGCCAACCACTCCGGCGGCACGACCATCCCGGACACCTGGGGGCTGGTCCATGGCTGGTACCGGCAGTTCGGGGTCGCGCGGCCGCTGCATCCGCTCGCCCACGAGATGGTCTTCACCCTGCGGGCGGTCGCCGAGCCCTTCGCCCGCGGGGGCGTGCTGCGCGCCGACAAGGAGGTCGCCCTGCGGACGCTGACGGAGCTCGGGCGGGACGTGCTGGTGATGCCGGGCGGCGACGTCGAGACCTGGCGCCCCTACCGCGACCGCTACCGCCTGCGCTGGGGGAAGCGCAGAGGCTACGCCCGGCTCGCCCTCGAGGCCGGCGTCCCGATCCTGCCGATCGCCTGCGCCGGCGCCCACGAGACCCTGCGCGTGCTCAGCGACGGGCGCTGGCTCGGGCGCGCCCTCGGCATCTACAAGCTCGCGCGCTCGGAGGTCTTCCCGATCCACCTGTCGCTGCCGTGGGGCCTCGGGGTCGGTCCGCTTCCGCACATCCCCCTGCCGACCCGGCTGCGTTTCCGCATCGGCCGGCCCGTTCTGCCGCCTGCAGAGGGCCTGGCGGAGGAAGACCGGGTCGCGCGCCTCGACCGCGCGGTGCGGGCGCGGATGCAGACGCTGCTCGACGAGCTGGCGGCGCAGTAGGGCCTACAGCCCGGAGAAGATGTCGCCGGGCTCCCAGCGAGGGAACGACCGGCCCGCGGGCGCTTCGCGGGGGAGATCGACCCGGTGTCCGCCGCCGATCTGGCGGTAGAATGCGACCTCGGAGGGATCGGCGAGCACCTTCAGCACCGTGCGGCCGATCTTGATCAGGTCCCCGTCGGCGAGCATCCGCCGGCGGCATCGGCGGCCGTTGACCAGCAGACCGTTGCGGCTTCTGTCCTCGATCGCCGCGTAGCGCCCGGTGCGCGAGATCTCCGCGTGGAGCCGGCTGGTGCCGTCGCCGGCCCGGCCGATGCAGAGGTCGCAGCGCGGCGAGCGGCCGATGCTCAGGCCCCGGGGCAGCAGCGGCAACACACGCCCCTGGCTCTCCCCGCTGAGGACGAGGAGGGCGCGCGGATAGACCTCCGGCGCCCCCTGCGCGTTGGCCAGTGCGATGCTCGCGGTCGATCCCATCGGCGGCTCCTCCCGTCGTACTGACAAAAGTGATGCAATTGGCATGCCGGTAAAGGGCAGCGGAAGGGCGCCGGTGGGCCTCGCAGCGGCGTGCGAGGTCGACAATCAACGGCAGTTCATGTGCCGCGGAGTGTCAGTAGTCTCCGCCTTGGGGCTCGTGCCCGCGCGGGCCTCGAAACCTGCCGGGCCTACCTCCCCGACCCCGCCTCCGCCGCGACGAAACGGGCGAAGACCGGCTCGATGACCAGCGCCCCGCCGTCGCGGCGCAGCCAGGAGGCGTCGGCCAGGGCGAGCAGGCGGGCGGGGGAGATGGGGTCCGGGGCGGTGGCGAGGCGGCAGAGCGCCGCGCGGGCGGCGGGCTCGAGGCGCTCCCAGCTCGACCGGAACAGGGCGCCGAGGCCCGCCTCGGGGTCGTCGACGGGGTGCGGGAAGGCGAGGTTGGCGCGCAGCTCGGCGACCATCTCCGCGCAGTCGAGCACCCGCACCCAGCCGGCGCACATGCTGAGGGCGAGCGGGTGGCCGCCGCACAGCGCGCACAGCTCGGCGAGGGCCGGCCGCTGGGCCGCGGGCAGGGAGAAGTCGAGGGCGGTGGCGCGGGCCCGCTCGAGGAACAGGGCGGCGGCGTCGTCCGGCGCCAGGCCGTCGAGCTCGTGCACCCACTCCGCCTGGCAGCGCAGCCGGGCGCGGGCGGTGGCGAGCACCGTCACCTGCTTGCAGGCCAGGATCGCGCGCGCGAGCTCCGCGACGGCGGGTGTGGCCTGCAGGCCGTCGAGCACGAGCAGGAGACGCCTCCGGTGCAGCGCGGCGCGCAGGCTGCGCGCGCCGAGAGCGGCGCAGAGCGCCTCCTCCAGGGGGCGCCCGGGCGGCAGCTCCGCGGCGTCGAGCCAGGTCTGGCCGTCGGGGAAGTCGCCCACGAGCTCCGCCAGCAGGGCGCGGGCGAGGGCGGTCTTGCCGATGCCCGCGGCGCCCTTGATGGTCAGCCAGCGGCAGGTCTCGTCGCGGAGCTGGGCGGCGCCGGCCGCGAGCGCCTCTTCCCGCCCGATCAGGGCGGCGCCGGCGGGCGCAGGGACGGGGAGCGGGGTCGGCGCGGGCGCGGGCGCGGCGAGGATCTCCAGGTGCAGGCGAGAGGTCGCCGCGTGGGGCTGGCGGCCCTGCTCCCGCTCGAGCACAGAGGCGAAGTCGCGGTAGTGCGCGAGGGCCTCGGCGCGCCGTCCGGCGTCGGCAAGGAGCCGCAGATGGGCGCGCTGGAAGCGCTCGTCGCAGGGGTCGAGGGCGAGCAGCCGCCGGCTCCACGCCAGGGCCTCGTCCGCGTTCCCCGCCTGCGCCGCGCGCTCGCGCAGGGCCTCGACCCCGCGCCGGAAGTCGCGGGCGACCGCTTGGTTGACCTCGTTGCGCCAGAGCTCGAAGCCCGGACAGGCCCGGGGGTGGAAGCCGGCGAGCAGGGTGGGATCCTCGATCGCGTCGAGGCGCGCCGCGAGCCGGCTCGCGGCCTCGTCGTCGAGGGCCTCGACCCGGCGGGCGCAGGCGGCGAGCTCGCGGACGTCGACGGCCAGCTTCCAGTCGGCGGCGAGCCCGATCTGCTCGCCGTCGCTGACCAGGGCGTCCGGGCCGAGCGCTTTGCGCAGGGCGGAGAGGTTGCGGCGCAGCGAGCCGAGCTGCTTGCTGCGCGCGGTGTCGGGCCAGAACAATGCGCCGAGGTCGGCCCGCCGCGGGGGCCGCTCGGCGAGGGCGAGATAGACGAGCAGGGCTTCGGCCTTGCGGGTCTCCGGGCGCACGACCTCGCCGTCGACGGCGATGCGCAGGCAGCCGAGCAGGGTCAGGTCCAGGCGGGGCATCGCTTCCTCTTCTTCTCCCCAGGGTAGCACAACGGAGGACGGCTGGCCCGTCACTCCCGCAGCGTCGAGAACTCCTCGAGCTCGCGCAAGGGGGCGAGCGTCGGCTCGGTGTCGCGGAGCTCGAGCCAGCGCGGGGCGAGGTCCGGGTCGCGGGCGGCGCGCTCCTTGCAGCCCCTCAGCCAGGCGAAGGCCTGGGCGTGGAAGCCCGCGGGCGCGGCCGCTTCTTGCGCTGCCTGCAGCGCACAGAAGGCGGCGTTGTACAGCTCCTCGAAGTGGGCCTCCCGCACCGTGAACAGGCCCTCGTAGCCGGCGACGGCGTCGGCCCAGCGCCGCTTCGCCGCCGCCTGGCGGATCAGCACCCCCCAGTCCGCGGCGGTCTCCGGCTCGATCAGGCCGAGGCGGAGATGGTGCTCGCGCACCAGCCCGCGCATCTGCTCGAGGATGCCTTCGTGGGAGGCGAGCTCGGACGCGTGGGACGGCAGCTCGTCGACGAGGCCCCGGCCGATCTCGACGGCCAGGGTGAGATGGGCGAGGCCCTCGTCGTGCTGTTCCTCGGCGCAGAGGCCGATCGCGAGGTGGTAGTGGGTGCGGGCGAGGTCGCGGCGGACGCTGACGCTCCCGGCGTCGCGCCCCTCGGCCAGGGCGAGGCTGCTGCGGAAGAGCCGGATCGCCGGCTCGAAGTCGTGGGCGGTCAGGTAGGTCATGCCGAGCTCATCGACCGCGTGATAGTGCTCCTCGGCCAACAGGGGGTGCGCGAGATCGAGCGCCGTCAGCTCCTCGAACAGCCCGATCGCCGCCCGGAACGCGCGACGGCCCCGCTCGACCTCACCGGCGCGGGCGAGGGACTGGCCCCGGCGGCGCAGGGCGATGGCCCGCTCGAAGCGCAGCAGCACGGCGTCCGGGAAACGCGCGGCGAGCGCGTCCGCGACCGCCGCGTAGCGCTCGAGCAGCGCCCCCAGCTCGTCCTCGCGGCCGAGCTGGTCGAGGCTGCCGAGGCGGTTGCGATGGCACACCAGCAGGGTCTGCGCGAGCTGCGCGGAGGGCCGCTGCTCGAGCAGCGCGGCGAGCTCTTCCTCCGCCAGGGCGAAGGCCTCCGAGGCGTCGTTGGGGCGGCCCTGGGCGGCCCGCACCAGGGCGAGCAGGCTCAGGCTGCGGGCGCGGTCCTCGCGGGCGACGAAGGTCGGCGCGGCAGCGGCGAGGGCGTCGAAGGTCGCGTGGGCGTCCTCGACCAGGGCCTGGAAGCTCTCGTGCTCGCCCCGCTCGCGGTAGATCTGGGCGAGCTGCGAGGTCGCGACGGCGATCTCCCGCCGCGGCCCGCGCAGCGAGGGGTCGTCGTCGAGCAGCCCGGCCAGCCGCTCGATCTCCGTCGCCAGCTCCGCCGCGGCCGGATCGTAGCGGCCGAGCATCAACCCCACCCGGGCGCGGGAGATCCCACACTGGGCGCGGTGGAAGCGCGCCGCCCAGTGGCTCGGGTCGGCGGCGAGGACCTCGTCGGCGAGCGCCGCCGCGCGGTCGTAGGTCGTCAGCACCCGGTCCCAGTCGCCGCCGTGCTCGTGGACCTCCGCCAGCCGCCGCAACACCTCGCACAAGCGGACGCTGAGCCGCGGCCGGTCGTCCGCCTGCCCGCGCAGCGCGATCAGCTCGTCGCGGGCCCTCTCGAGCTGGAACAGCGCCTCGTGCGGTTCCCCGCCGGCCAGGGCCGCCTCGCCCCGGATCGCCGCGCAGGCCGCCCGCAGCATCCGGGCCTGGACGTCCGTGGCCGGCGCCTCGGCGAGCTGCGCCTCGGCCTGGCGCAGGGCGGCGTCCGCCTCGCGGTCGCGGCCCAGGCGGCGCAGGACGAAGGCCTCGAGCCGCAGCAGGTCGCACAGGGTGTAGGTGTGCAGGAGGTTGTCGGGGTCGCGGGCGTGCAGGTCTTCGGCCAGCGAGCGCCCCGCCACGCAGTGCGCGAGCGCGCGGTCGGGCTCGCCGACCCGCGCGCGCACCACCGCCGCGGCCTCGTGGGCGGCGAGGAGCCGGGCGCGGAAGGAGGCGTTCTCCGGGTCGAGCGCGACCAGCGTCTCGCCGCAGGCGATCGCCTCCTCATGGGCCGCGAGCGCCGCGCCGGGGCGGCCGGCGTCGATCCGGGCCGCGGCGAGGAACACCAGGCCGCGCGAGAGCTGGGCGTGGACGTCGGCGTGGAAGGGAAAGCGCGCCGTCAGCAGCCGCAGCGCCTCGACACCTTCCTCGGCGTCGGCCATCGCCGCCTTCCAGGCCGTGCGCTGCTGCCGGATGCGGGCGCGGTCGAGCAGCGCGACGGCGAGGTCGAAGCACGCCCCCATCTGCTCCGGCTGGCGTCGCAGGGCCGCGCGCCGCAGGGCGAGGCAGCGGCTCGCGAAGTCCTCGGCGTCGACCCAGGAGTGCGCGCGGGCGAGGATGTCGGCCTGGGCCCCGAGCAGTTCGGCGTGCAGCTCTTCGAGGGCGGGCTCGTCGCTGAGGGCGCGGCGCTCCTCGCTGCTCGCGAGGGCGGCGGAGACCACCTCCTGCGCAGCCGCGGCATCGCCGAGCATCAGCAGCGCGCTGACCAGCTGGCTGCGCGTCCCGGTCAGCGAGCGCCAGGCCTGCTCGGCGTGGCGCGGGTCGTCGAGGTAGCGCGCGTAGATCGTGGCCGCTGCCTCGAGCTCCCGCCGCGCCCCCGACACATCGCCTTCGATCACCAGCAGCAGCTCGCCGACCGTCTGCCGTGCCCGGGCGCTGCCGAGGGAGACCGCGTCGGCGGCGACCCGGGCATCCCGCAGCTCTTCCCAGCTGCGCAGCGAGGCGCGCAGGATGCGCTCGGCCGCGGCCCGCGAGGGCGCGCTCTGCAGCTCGCCCATCAGCTCCCGGCGGACCTCCTCGACCACGGTGTGCAGCGCGCCCTGGGCGATCCCCGCGGTGCGCTCGGCCTGCTCCTGACCGCGCCGGATGCCCCGGTCGCGCTGCTCGAGCAGCACCCCGGCGAGGATCAGCAGCCCGATGATCGAGCACAAGGCCGCCCCGAGCAGCCGGCGCTGGCGGCGCCGCTGCCGGACCACGGCGGCGCGCCGCGCGTCGATGCGGGCGGCGAGGGCGCTTCCCTGCCCGTCGCCCTCCTCGAGGGCGGCCAGCGCGGCCGCCTGGGAGGCGGCGAGCCCGAGGTCGCCGCGGCGCAGCGCGGTCTCGGCGTAGGACGCGCGGGCCGCGCGCTCCCCGGCGAGGGCGCGGAGGTTCCCCCGCCACAGCTCGCGGGCCTCGACGTAGCGGGTGACCGCGCCGCCGAGCTGCTCGTACAGCGCCTCCCCGCCGCCGTCCTCCGCGGCCCGCGCCCGGCAGGCCGCCAGCTCGTCGGCGGCGCGGCTGGTCAACAGCAGGCTCTCCCGGTGGCGCAGGTAGACGCGCAGCTCTTCCTGGAAGCTCGCGACGTCGGGATGGCGCTCCGCGGGGTCGAAGGCGAGCGCCCGCAGGCAGATCGCGCGCAGCTCCTCGGGGACGGCGGCGGGGAAGTCCGGCCGCGCGGGCTCGGCCGCGGACAGCAGCGCGTCCCGCAGGCTGCGTCCGTGGTGGGGCGGGACGCCGGTCAACAGCTCGCACAGCACCGCCCCGAGCAGGTAGATGTCCGCGAGCGGGCCGAGGGCGTCCCCGTCGCCCCGGGCGAGCTCGGGCGGGATGTAGGCCGGCGTGCCGCAGGGCCCGCGCAGCAGCGAGCGGTGGGGGATGCCGGCGACCGGCGCGCCGAAGCCCATCGCCAGCCCCCAGTCCATCAGCAGCACCTCGCCGAAGCCGCCGAGCATCACGTTGGCCGGCTTGATGTCGAGGTGCACGATCGTGTGGCTGTGGGCGAAGGCGACCGCGTTGCACACCTGCAGCAGGACCTCGAGCGCGGGCAGCAGCGCGTCGGGGTTCTCCGCGGGCCGCTCGTGCGCCAGCCGCGCCGCCCACGTCTCCCCGGTGACCAGCTTCATCGCGAGGAACAGGGCGCCGTCGGGGTCGGCGCCGAGGGTGTGGACCGGGACGACGTTCGGGTGCTCGAGCTGGCCGGTGACGACCGCCTCGGCGATGAAGCGCCCCATCCGGCTCGGCTGCGGCTCGCGCAACATCTTCAGGGCGACGTCCCGATGCAGCACGGGCTGCCGCGCGCGGAAGACGTTGCCGAAGCCGCCGCTGCCGATCTTCTCGAGGGGGACGAACTCGAGGTCGGGCTCGAACGTCCCATCCGCGACCAGGTCGGCGCGTGGGTAGGTGCGGTCGGCGGGGGCGTCGAGGTCGTGGCCCGCGGTCACGCTCCAGAGCTCGGTCAGGCTCTCGGCATCCATCCCGGACTCCTCGCTGGGGGAGCCTCCACTGTAGCGGATTCCCCTGTCGCGCTCAGCAGGCTGGCGATGGTAGATTGGCAGAAACAAGGCGGGCCTCGCGCCCGCCCCAGCCCGACGAATCAGACGGGTACACAGGAGGTGGACATGCGAAGAGGACTGGTGCTGCTCGCGATGGCGTGCCTGCTCTGGGCGCAGAGCGACCGCGACGAGCTGCTCGAGTGCGTGCGAGCTGCGGCGGCGGCGGGGGATGCCGCGACGATCGAGGGGCTCGTCGACGAGCTGTCCGCCCTCGACCGGACCGTGATCCCCGCCCTGAGCGAGCTGCTGCGGAGCAGCGACGACCTGGAAGTCAAAGCGGCCCTGGTCCGGGTGATCGGGAAGCTGCGCACGCCGACCATCGACGAGCTGCGCGACCGGATCGAGAGCGGCGACCCCGCGACCCGTCTGCGGGCGGTGCTCGACCTGCGTCGCAGCGACGACAGGGAAGGGCTCCGAGCGCTGCTCGAGCACCCGGACGCGGACGTCGTCCGCGCCGTCGAGCAGGCCCTCGCCCGCCTCGACGGCGCGAGCCCCCCGCTGCTCCACGACAGGCCGCCCGCCCGGAACGACCTGCCCGTGCTGCGGGTTGGCCTGTACCGCGAAGACCCGGACGCCGGCGCCCTGCCCCAGGGGGTCGCGCAGGTCTGGGCCGCGCTGCGGGCCCGCGAGGACGCGTGCCTGCTCGCCACCCGCGAGCGCATCTCCCCCGGCCGCAGCCAGGAGCTGGCCTGGTCGGACGGCGAGGTCGAGGTCAAGCTCGAGACCGCCGCCGAGAGGACCGACCGCGGCTTCCGCGTCCACCTGCAGCTGTGGGTCGAGGGCGGCGGCGAGCAGCTCGGCTTCGATCGCAGCTTCGAGCTCAGCTCCGGTGGGTCGGACATGGTCAGCCTGCGCGTGGGCGACCGCCGCTACCGGCTGTTCGCGGGGCTGGTCGGCACCCCGCAGGTGGCTCCCGTCGCGCCGGCCGCGCCGCCACCGCCTCCTCCGCCCGCCAGGGACTCCTCCGGTCGCACGCTGCCGCGCGGCTTCAGCGAGGGGGAGTGGGAAGGCGATGTGTTCATCGCTCCGGAGGTCGGGATCGCGGGGCCCCTGCAGGACAAGTACCAGAGCAAGATCGCTGTCGTCGAGCTGCTCAACACCTTCTACGCGACCTACCAGGAGATGGACGACGGGAGCATCGAGGTGACGCTCGAGAAGCTCGGTCCGCGGAGTAGCATCTCCCGGTTGCTCGGGATGCGCGATGGCGACGTGATCACGGCCGTCAACGGGCGTCGCATGGAGGGGGTCAAGGGAGTCTGGGAGCTCTACGACGAGCTGAAGGCTGTCGACGCGTACGAGCTCGACTTCCGGCGTGACGGGCAGCAGGTGCGGCTGCCGGTGCGGATCGAGCGGTAGGCTTTACGAAGTCAACGCAGAGGCGCAGCGGCGCAGAGGCGCAGAGAAGAGGCCTGTTTCGGAGGGGCGAGTTGTTTCTTCCTTATAGATATCTCTTTCTTCTTTTTCTTTTTTTCTGCTTTTCTTCTTCCCTTCGCTTAGTTGGTCCTCTCCAGGATTCGTCGATAGAAGCGGAAGAGACACCCCCTCTGCGCCTCTGCGTCTCTGAGCCTCTGCGTTAAATTCCTCCAGTGAAGTGAAGTGAACTTAACATAGAACTTCTTCCTCTTCTCCCCTCGCTGAATGACTGCTGTCCTCAACCCAAGATTGGTCGCCATCTCAGCTCAGGTCTTCCGTCTTCTTCTTGTTCTCCTCTACCCCCACCGCCCCCGCCCGCGCCTCCAACGCCGCCGGATACGCCGCGAGCAGCTCCCGGGCCGCCGCTGCGGACGCATCCGCCGGAGCTCCCTCGGCAGCTCCCGCCCCCGCCAGGGTCCACTCTCCGGTCAGCCCGCGCCGCCCCGCGTGGGCGAGCGCCGCCCCACGGAAGGCGAACAGCAGCTCCTGGGCCGCCGCTTCCCCGGGTTCCAACGCGGGAGCTCCGCCCGATGGTGCGGGCGCCCGCCAGTCCAGTGCCAGGCCGAGCCGGCCGGCGTGGGCTTCGCAGGCCGCGCGATGGTCGTCGAGCAGGGCGCGGGCGGCGGCCTCCTCGGGGGCGAGGACGGCCCCGGCCGTGGAGGCCGGTGAGGAAGCTGGGAGCGCGCGCTCCCAGGGGGGCGTCCAGGTGTCGAGGGCGGCGAGGTTGCGGGGCTGGCTGGCGAAGGCCTCCTTGAACAGGCTCGGCAGCACCTCGGCGGAGAACTCGGACAGGCTGCTCAGCAGGCCCGGCAGCCAGGGCAGCAGCACCTTGTCCGGCAGCTCGGCGAAGGCCATGCCGAGCAGCTCGACGGCGAGCCCCGCGACCAGCGGCGTGAAGCCGAGGGCGAGGACGAAGCCGCCGAGGTAGGCGGGGAAGGCGCGCAGGCTGAGGGGGTGGCCGAAGATCTGCTGGAACTCCTCGCGCAGCGAGGCCTCGTCGCGGATCTGCAGGAGGAACTCCGCCGCCCACAACAGCCCGAGCTTGGGCGGATCCTCGGCCTCCCGCGCCGCCTGCTGCAGGGCGATGGAGACCTGGCTGCGGGAGCAGCCGAGGGCGAGCGCCAGGCTCTCGAGGGTGAACAGGAAGCCGAGCATGCCGGCGACGGCCTGGGGCGTCGTGCCCTGGTCGCCGAAGGCCTCGGGGAGCAGGGTCGCGTAGTGGCGGTAGCCGATCGCGACGAAGTCCTTCAGCCAGTGGGGCAGGCCGCCCGGCGTCGCGCGGTAGTAGTGGACGAGGCGCCGCACGCGGCGGAAGACCTCCTCGGCTTCGTCGGCGCCGACCGTGTGGCCGAGCAGGTAGACGGCGCGCTCGCCGAGCTCTTCGGTCAGGCGGGGGCTGGACAGATAGAGGATGCTGTCCTCGGCCAGGGCGAGCACCTCGGTGGTCTTCGCGGCGCTCTTCAGGGCCTGCTTCTTCAGCCGCTGCTCGAGCACCTGCTCGACGGTCACGCCCTCGTAGGCGAGCTGGATGGCCGCGCGCTGCTCGTAGCCGCCGAGCTTGATGTCCCAGCTCTCCTGCATCGGCTCCTGGCCGAGCTTCTTCTCGCCCATGATCGGCCGCGCCAGGCCCGCCCGGGGCAGCAGGTAGACCAGCCGCCAGAGCAGCTCCGAGCAGGGCTTGAGGGCCGCGCCCTCCGGGCTCTTGAAGTCGATCAGGCAGCGGGTGATCGTCGTCTTCTTCGGCTTGACGCCCGCCGGCTCGAGGCGGTCGTAGATGTCGCGCACCAAGGGCGGCAGCGAGCTGTAGCCGACCTGGCCGATGCGGTCGCCGCCGAGCAGGATCCCGCACAGCTGGCGCACGTCGCGGCGGCCCGGCGGCTCGGTCTTCTCGAGGCAGGTGATCGCGGCGTCGACGAAGTCGTAGGGGGAGGGGTGCGGGCGGCCCCGCAGGCCGGCGAGCAGCACCGAGGTCTCGTAGATCGCGATCGCGTCGGCGGTGCTCGCGAGGTAGCGGTTCTTGCGGGCGAGGCCGACGATGTCGGTGCACCATCCGACCAGCTGCTGGGCGTCGCGGCCGCCGTGGGAGGGGCTGTCGGTCATCAGCCCGAGCAGGCCGGTCGCCTTGCCCTGGGGCCCGGGCTTCTTCGGCTTGCGCGCCTTGCTCTGCTTGGTGCGCGCGCTCAGGGTGAAGGGCTTGAGCTTGTTGTCGCCGCAGGCTTTCTTCCAGGTCGTCTCCGCCAGGGCCAGGGTGCCCCGCGGATGGGCGAACTGGTGCTCGATCGCGGCGTAGCTCGAGGGGATGAAGCCGTACAGCCAGTCGGTCTCCGAGCGCGGCGGAACCTCCCAGAGCGGGTCCTCGGGGGTGCCGAGCGCGGCGGTTCCCCACTCCGGAACATCCGCCGCGGCGTGGGAAGCGCCGCAGATGTAGAGGGCGTCCGCGGGCGCGACCTCGTGCTCGCGGAGCCAGGTCTTGATGCGCGTCCACATGTAGCGCTCGCGCATCCGCAGCTCTTCCAGCCGGGCGGCCTCGGTGCCGACCTTGCGGAACAGGCTGCCGATGAACACCATCGTCGCGCGCCAGGCGTCGAAGTCCACGCCGAGGGTGGCCTGCTCGACGTACAGGTCCCACCACTCGGAGAAGTGGCGCACCCGGGCGTTCTCGAGCAGCGCCTCGCGGAAGGCGCCGAAGCTCGGCACGATCGAGCCGACCTCGATGCCGACGGCCGTGCTGTGCAGCTGCTCTTCCTCGTCGGCGTCCTCTTCCTCCGGCTCCGGCATCGGGTTGGTGTCGTGGTCGCGGTGCCACTGGAAGACGTGGTCGACGCTGCGGTCGACGAACACGACGTCGGTGTCCTTGTGGGCGAGGGCGAAGGCGATCGCCTGGTACTCGGCGGAGAACTCGCTGAGCGGGGCGACCACGCTGAGCGGGGTCCAGCCGGCCGGGAAGGCCTCGGTCGCGCTGGCGAAGGCCTGCAGGGCGACCGGCAGCTTGCAGTCCTTGAGCTCGGCGATCGAGGCGGCGAGGTCCTCGCAGATCTCGATGAAGATGACCCGCGGCGCCTGCTCCCGCAGCCGGCGCAGGGTGTGCAGGGCGCAGGCCGCCGAGTGGTGGGCGACCGGCAGGATGGTCAGCGGCTCCTCGGCGACCTTGCGCACGTCGTCCGCGAGCTCGGCGAGCAGCCCGCCGAGGGGCTGGCTGTCCGGCTTGAAGCGCGCGGCCGCCTCGAGCAGCTGCTCGCCGAGGGCTCCCGCGGGGGGGCCGGCGGCCGGCGTCTTCGCCTTCTTCTTCTTCGCCATGGGGGGTCCTCGGCCGCTTGCATCGGGATCGGAATCGGGATCGGGTTCGGAATCGGAGGAACCGGGCCCTACTTGTACAGCGTCATCGCCGCCTTGCCCCCGGCGAGGAAGTCCTCCCACGGGCCCTTGGTCTTCTTCGCGTGGTCCTCGACCACGGCGTGCCAGAACTTGTTCATCACCGACACGTCCTCCGGCACCCGCCGCACCAGGGTGCCGATCAGCGAGCGGGCGAGGACGCCCGCCTCGAGGGCCTTGTCGCCGAAGAACTGGCTGTGCAGGATCGCGTCCTCCATCGCCCCGATCTGCTCGGCGGTGCTGAGCGCCGACTCGAGCTTCTCGTCGTCGGAGGTCGCGGCGGCGGCCGCCCGGCGCAGGTCGGCGAAGGTCTGCAGGACGACCTCGAGCAGGGCCGGCGGGATCTCGACCTCGAACTTGTTGCGCTTGAGCAGGTCGGCGACGCGGAACATCACGATCTGCTGCTCGGTCTTCTTGTTGGTGACGACCGGGATGTGGACGAAGTTGAAGCGCCGCTTCAGCGCGCTGGACAGGTCGTTGACCCCGCGGTCGCGGCTGTTGGCGGTCGCGATGATGTTGAAGCCCGGCTCGGCGAAGACCGCGTTGTCGTCCTTGAGCTCGGGGATGCTGATGTACTTCTCGGACAGGATCGAGATCAGCGCGTCCTGCACATCGGAGCCGCACCGGGTCAGCTCCTCGAACCTGCCGAGCTCGCCGGCCTGCATCGCGGTCATGATCGGGGACGGGATGAGGG
>JAUIEM010000576.1 GCA_030428695.1 bacterium | reverse complement strand
CCGCCCAACTCCTCTTGTGTAGCCTGCAGCCCTTGACCCTCGCTCCTCGTTCCTCGGAGCGTGGGTCGGCGGGAACGCGTGCTCGGCCTGGCGAGAATCCGAGCCCGATCGCGATCCGCGCGCGCGTCCCTACTCCCTCAACAACTCCCGGTACGACGCCCGCAACGCCTCTCCGAGCCGCGGATCGTCGACCCGCAGCGCCTCCGCCCGCCACAGGGCCAGCAGGGCGTCCCGCGGGCGGCCGAGCTCGCGCAGGCAGAGGCCGAGCTCGAGCAGCAAGGGGCCGTCTTCCGGGTCGCCGAGCACCGCGTGCTCGAGGTGGGTCAGCGCGGCCTGGAGCAGGCCGACCGCGCGCAGGGCCCGGCCGGTGAGGGCTTCGGCGGACGGCTTGCCGGAGGAGGCGCGGGTCAGGCGCTCGGCGACCTCGACGCGCTGCTCGGGGGGGCACAGGCTCAGCTCGAGGGCGAGGGCGCCGGGATGGTCGGGCTGGCGGAGCAGCGCATCGGCGACCGCCGCGCGCGCCGCCTCGAGCTCGCCCGCCACGAAGGCGAGGCGGGCGCTCGCCAGCCACGGCTCGGGATGATCCGGACAGGCCCGCTGCGCACGCGCGACCCAGGCCCGGGCCGAGTCGGGCTCGCCGGCCTCGACCCAGAGCCGCGCGCCGTTGAGATGGGCGCCGACCAGGCGAGGGTCGCGCTCCAGGGCTTCGCGGTACAGGTCCATGGCGCGCGCGGGGGCGCGGGCCTCCTCGAGGAGGGCGAGGTTGTACAGCGCGCCGGGATGGTCCCCCGCCGCGCTGTAGGCCGCCCGGGCGTCGTCGACGGCGCCGCGGGACTGGAACGCGACCCCCTGGGCGAAGGGCGCCGCGCAGCCGGTGAGGAGCAGGCACACCAGGAGCAGCCTCACGAGCCCTCCTCCAGGTCGCCGAGCAGGGCGCGCAAGGCTTCGCGCTCCGCGTCCGCCCAGGTGGCCGGATCCTCGCCGTAGCCCTCGGCCTTCCAGAAGGCGGCGAGGGCCGAGCGGCGGTGGCCGGTCGCGAGCCGGGCGAGGGCGAGGGCGCGCCAGGCCGGGCCCGGGCTGGCGAGCCGCGGAAGGGCATGCTCCAGGGCCTTCACCGCGTCGCGGTGACGTTCCGCCTCGAGCAACAGCTCGCCGTAGAGCAGCAGCGTCTCCGGCCGCGCGCCCGGAGCTTCCGCAGCGACCGCCGCGAAGCGCAAGGCCCGCCCGGAGTCACCGAGGGCGCGCTCGATCAGCGCCTGCTCGCGGGCGACCTCGGCCCAGCCGGGCGCGGCCGCGGCCGCCTCGCCACAGCTCCGGCGGGCGCTCTCGAGGTCGCCCGCCTGGCGCTGGATGCGCGCCTGCACGAGGAGCACCGCCTCCGGCTCCTCGCAGGCCGTGCGCGCGGCGGCACAGGCGGCGAGCGCCGCGGAGTCGCCGGCCGCGAGCCAGGTGTTGCGCACGACGCCGACGTGGGCCTCGGTCAGCCCCGGGGCGCGACGCAATACGTCCCGGTACAGGTCGACCGCGCGCTCCGGACGCTCCTGGGCCTCGGCCACCGCCGCCAGGCCGAGCAGCGCGGCGCGGTCGTCCGGATCCTCCCGCAGGAGCCGCCAGTACTGCTCGAGAGCGCTCGCGTAGCGCCCCGCCTTCCGCGCATCCGCCGCCGCATCGAGCCGCCAGGCGTGCAGGTCGACGCCCCCGCAGCCGGCGAGCAGCAGCGCACAGAGGAGCCAGCGCGTAGCAACGGCGCCCCGCGAAGCCACTCCTCGCTGCGCTCGTCGGGCACCGCTCACGGGAGGCCCTCGGAGGGCTGGCGGCCGAGCTCGAGCATCTCGCGCAGCTCGCGGCGGCGCACGGCCTCGGCGTCGACGGCCGGTTCCTCCGCGCCGCCGAAGATCAACATCGACGGGTCGCTCTTGATCTTCAGGATCAGGGCCCGCGCCGCCCGCACGCTCGCCTCGAGCTCGAGCAGCGTGCGGTACAGGGCGGGGTCGTTCTTGACGACGACGCTGTTGAGGTTCGAGGCCAGGGTGTCCGCCGTGCCCGCGAGGGTGATGAAGGACGCGGCGGCGGCGTCGACCCGGGCGACGAGGGCGTCGGTCTGCCCGGGGAGCCGGACCGCGAGCGAGTCGATGCTCTCCAGGGCGCTGGTGATGCGCGGTTTGGCGCCGACAAGCAGCTCGTTGACCTCGACCGCGATCGCGTTCGCCTCGTCGAACAGGCGCGTGATCTTGGCCTCGTTGGTGTCGAGCACCGCCCGCGTCTCCTGCACCAGCTGGTCGGCATGGGAGACCGCGGCCTCGGCGTTGACCAGGGTCGCGTGCAGGACCTGGCGGTTCTCACCCAGGATGCCGTTGACCTCGGAGACGGTGTTCTGCAGGTCCTGGACCAGGTCGCTGATGTTGTTGACCAGGGGGCCGACCTGCTCGCTCTCCTCGACCGTCGCGAGGATGTTGTCGACCCGCTTGACCGAGGTGCGCGCCTCGGACATCAGCGCGCGCGCCTCATCCATCACCTCGGAGAAGGCCGGCGGCGACACGCCCTTGAGCGGCGAGCCCTCGGTGTGCCGGGTCGAGGCCGAGCCCGGCTTGATGTCGAGGTAGGCGTCGCCGAGCAGGGCCGGCTCGATCTGCACGAAGCAGTCGCTCTCCAGGGGCAGGTCGGCGCGGATCGAGATCACGACCTCGACCAGCCGCTCCTTCACGCCGAAGGCGGTCGGGAGGATGATCTCCTCGACCGAGCCGACCCGGGTTCCCAGGTAGGTGACCAGGGCCCCCGGCTTGACCCCCGCGGCGTTGGAGAAGCGCACGGAGTAGGTCTTGCTCGCGACCGCTGAGCCGAGCGGTGACTCCCCGATCGAGAACACGAGGAAGACGCCGACCGCCAGGGCGAGCAGCACGAACACTCCGGACTTCACATCACTGCGCAGGGCTTGCACGCCTCACCTCCGCCGGTCGATCCAGCTGCTGAGGATATCTTCTGCGAAGTCCTTTCGCGACTTGCGCAGGGGAATCGGACCGTCGGCGGCGCCGGTGATGAACTGCCGCACCAGCGGATCCTCGGCGTCCCGGAAGTCGTCCGGGGGGCCGAAGTGGTGGACTTTGCCGTGGTCGAGGAACACGATCTTGTTCGAGATGCGCAGGGCGCTCGGGATCTCGTGGGTGATGATGTAGCAGGTGATGTGCAGCTTGGTCGCCAGGTCGACGATCAGCCGGTCGATCACCCCGATCGAGATCGGGTCGAGCCCCGCGTGGGGCTCGTCGAAGAACAGGATCTCCGGGTCGAGGGCGACGGCGCGGGCCAGGCCGATGCGCTTCTTCATGCCGCCGGACAGCTCGGAGGGGACGAGGTCTTCGGCGTCGCGCAGGCCGACCAGCTCGAGCTTCATCTTGACCATGATGTCGATGGTGCTCTCGTCGAGGTCGGTGTTGCGGCGCAGGGGCAGGGCGATGTTGTCGAACACCGTCATCGAGTTGAACAGCGCGGCGCTCTGGAACAGCACCCCGAAGCGGCGCTTGACCGCGTCGAGATCCTTGCCGCGCAGCTTCGTGATCTCCTGGTCGCCGAAGTAGATCTCGCCCTTGTTCGGCCGGTCGGCGGCGATCAGGCACTTGAGCAGCGTCGTCTTCCCGCTGCCGGAGCCCCCGAGCACGCTGACGATCTCGCCGCGGTGGACCGAGAAGTTGATGCCCTTGAGCACGTGGTTCGGCCCGAAGGAGCGGTGCACGTCCCGGACGTCGATGACGATCTCGCTGCGGTCTACCCGGGAAGTCGCCATGTCACACCTTCAGCACGATGTTGGTGAAGGCGGTGTACAGGGCGTCGACGACCAGGATCAGCACCAGGCAGGTCACGACGGACATCATGCTCGCCTTGCCGACGCCCTCGGGGCCTCCCTCGACGGTAAAGGCGAAGTAGCACGACACGAACACGAGGATACAGGCGAAGAAGAAGCTCTTCGACAGGCCCGCCATCAGCTCGGTCAGGGTCAGCGCCTCGAGCGAGCTCGCGATGTAGGTCGCCGGCTGGATCCCGTACTCGAGGTAGGCGGTCAGCCCGCCCCCGAACATGCCGACGACGTCGCCGAGCAGGGTCAGGCAGGGGAAGGCGATCAGCATCGCGGTCAGGCGCGGCGCGATCAGGAAGCCGACCGGGTTGATCGCCATCGTGTCGAGGGCGAGGATCTCCTCGGAGACCTTCATCGTGCCGAGCTCGGCGGTGTAGGAAGCGCCGACCCGGCCGGTCAGGATGATCGCGGTCATCAGCGGCCCGAACTCGCGCACCAGCGAGACCGCCACCAGCGCCGGG
>JAUIEM010000575.1 GCA_030428695.1 bacterium | reverse complement strand
CCTTCTCGCGCTCGGCGCGCCGTTCGGCCTGGGCCCGCTTCGCCGCCTGCGCCTTCCGCGCCGCCTCCTGCTCCGCGGCCTCGGCACGCGAGCGGCGGGTGCCGCCACGTCCGGAGGCGCGACCGCTGCGGCCCGTCTTCCGCTTCTTCGGCGGAGAGATCGTCGGCCGCCGCCGCACGCTCGGCAGCCGCGCGGTGCCCTCGGCGGGCGCGGGCGGTCCCGCACGGATGGCGGCCTCGGAGTCGAGGGTGTCGGTCGGATGGCGCGAGGCCAGAGGCCAGCCATGCCCGCGCTGGGGCGCCGGGTGGGCGCTGGTGCCCGGCAGCTCGCCGGAGCCGTCCGCCTCGACCGTCTCGTGCTCGTCGAAGCCGTGGTCGGGACCGGCGGGGCGCACGGCCTCGAGCAACGCCGCGGCCCCGATCTTCGGCGCCGGCACCGGCGGCTCGGATTTCTTCCGCGGGCGGCCGGCCCGGCGCACCGCGCGTTCGGTCAGGGCGAAGGTCAACACGGTCTGGCCGAGCTGCAGGCGGTCCTTCGGCTTGAGCAGCGCGTTCTCGACCCGGGCCTCGTTCAGCCGGCAGCCGTTGCCGCTGCCGAGGTCGACGAAGCGGAAGCCCTCGGGGGTCCCTTCGATGCGGCAGTGCTGGCGGGAGACCTGGCGGTCGGCGATGCGCAGCCCGCAGCGCTTCGAGCGGCCGATCACGATCGCTTCGTCGGGACCGACCAGAAGCGACTCCCCCTTCTGGGGACCCTGGACGACGACGATCTTGAGCGCCCGGCCCACAAAGCTCTCCGGGCCGTCCCGCCGGCGTCGCTGACATCACGGCGACGTCAGCGGAGCGATGGGAGGCCCCGTTCGGGATCAATAGTCACTGTGCCCGACAACGGGCGCCGTCGCAAGCCCCGTCGGCCTCAGCCGAGCTGGACCTTGACCTCGCGCGGCTTGCGACGGGTGGAGTGGGGCAGGGTCAGGGTGAGGACGCCGTGGCGGAGCGAGGCCTCGATGCTCTCGGCGTCGACGGCGTCGGTGATCTCGAACTGACGGAAGTAGCGGGTCAGCGCGAACTCCTCGTGCAGGCTCTCGCCCGTCTGCTCGAGCTTCGCGACGGCGGACACGGTCAACACACCGTCCTCGACACGCACGCTCAGGTCGGCGGGCAGCACGCCGGGCAGATCGGCGAGCAGGCGCAGGCCGCCGTCGACCTCGTAGATGTCGACCGGGGGCCGCAGGTGGCGGGTCTCTTCGCGGGTGGTCTGCAGGGTCTTCGGCGCAGACGTCGTCGGGGTCGTCTTCTCGGGCATCGTAGTTTCCTCCTGGCGGTGGCGGCGTTCAGCCGATCTTGACCTCGATGGAACGCGGGCGGGTGCGCTGATCCTTCGGCAGGACCAGCCGCAGGATGCCGTCCTTGTACTCGGCCTCGACCCGGGTCTCGTCGACCGGGCACGGCAGCTCGAGGGAGCGTTGGAAGCTTCCGGCCGCGCGCTCGCTGCGGTGGAAGGCGCCGTTCGCGACGCCGCGGATCGCAGGCTTCTCGCCGGCCAGGCTCAGCACGTCGTCGGCGACGGTGACCTTGATGCTGTCGGTGTCCAGGCCCGGAGCGAGGGCGTGGACGTACAGGGCTGCCTGATCTTCGCTGATGTTGACGCGGGGATACTGCCGCGCGCCGCGCCCGGGCAGGAAGGCGGCGCGCCCCGGGTCCCGCTCGCGGTAGCCGCGCAGGAAGCGGTCGAGCTCACGGTGCAGGGCGTCCATCTCGTTCAACGGGTTCCACAGGTTCCACATGCTTCGATCCTCCTCGTGGCATAGGTGCCTCGTCGCCCTTCTCCCTGTGCAAGCCGCGCGCCATTCCGTAACCAGAACCGTAATACAAGGACCTGCTACATGGCTTCCGGCCCGGCGTCAGCTTGCCACATCGACAGCGCCCGCTGCCGGGCTGATAGATTGGCAGCCCCGCTCGAGTGTTGGCGCCCGTCACAGCCCGGGGCTCCGCACCCTCCCGGGCTTGCGCGAGAGAGCCTGCCGGGGTATACACGTCGGCGAAGGCCGGCGACCGAGCCGGCGAAGGAGGCTCCCGTGCGCACGCTGATCTGCGGCCTGGTGGTCTGTGCGGCGGTGGCCGTCGGACAGGAAGACGAGCGCGACCTGATGTTCGACGCGATGCAGCGCTTCGTCGTCGCGATCGACTCGACCGAGGTCGCCCGCATCGACGGGCTGATCGACGGGCTCGGCGACCCGGACTTCGACACCCGCGAGGAGTCCCAGGCCGCCCTCGCCGCCCTCGGCATCCAGCCGGTCCCGCGTCTGCTCGCGCGGCTCGACGAGGCGTCCTCGGCCGAAGAGGCCTTCCGCATCGACTCGCTCCTGCAGGACCTCGTCGACACGATGGAGTTGCGCACCCGCACCTATCGCGACGGCTCCCCCCACACCGAGACCCTGTCCTTCGAAGGACGCAAGTGGGGCGAGTGCACCTGGCACCGCAACGGGCAGGTCGAGGAGCTGCGCTACTACCTCGACGGGGTCGAGAGCGGCACCTGGCGGCGCTGGTGGCCCAACGGGCAGCTTCGTGAGGAGTACGTCTACGTGGGCGGCCTGCTCCAGGGGGTGTCGCGGACCTGGTGGGACAACGGCCAGCTGTACCTGCGCTGCGTCTACGTGGACGGCAAGATGCACGGCCCCTTCCAGACCTGGGACAAGACCGGGCAGACCGTCCGCGACGGCACCTACGTCGAGGACCAGAAGCACGGCCGCTGGCAGCTCTGGCCCGGGACCGAGCGCGCCGCGGTGCAGGTCTGGGAGCACGACCGGCTGGTGTCCGAGGAGTAGACGTCCGACGACGTCGGGCGTGGGCCGCCCGCGGCCCGTGTTTCGCGGCCGCGAAGCTTGAGGCCTGCGCCCGTTTCTCCTACTATACAAGGCGCAGTCCTGCGGCCAGGAGGCAGTGGTTTGGCGGGCGGAGAGCAAGCGGGCGGGAAGATCAACCTCAGCGAGGCCCTGCGCCAACGCACCCAGCGCACCACGCTGGCGGCGCTGGAGAAGCGTGGCTTCAAGAAGGTCAACGTCCTCAACATGCGGACGATCGAGAAGATCGTCGGCGAGGCCGTCGAGAAGAGCCTCGACCGCCGCCAGGAGAGCCTGAACGACGACGAGCGCGCCGAGCTCGAGAAGGACGCGCGCGAGGAGTTCCTCAAGCTCCTCAAAGAGCACAAGAAGGTCGTCGCCGAGAAGAACAAGTCCGACGAGCGCAGCTCGGAGCTCGAGGTCCAGCTCGGCGCCCTGCGGGCCGAGCTCGCCGCGCAGCAGAAGAACCTCGCCAGCGAGCGCGCCCGCAACATCGGCGCCGAGAACTGGACCCTGTCGCCGGGCTCCTTCGACAAGCTCGAGAACAACATCCGCGGCCTGTTCGGCCAGCTGATGAACGAAGAGCGCCGCCTGGCCCTCGCCCAGGTCGGCCCGGCCGCCCTGCGCGGGCTCAGCGAGCTCGAGCGCAAGCTGCTCGCGATGGTCGACCGCATCCTCAGCGAGGAGCGCGAGCGCTTCCTCAGCACCGTCCAGAGCGAGCACGACAAGAAGGTCGAGCTGCTCGAGCGGCGCGTCGCGAAGCTGAGCCAGACGCTGAGCGAGACCGAGGACGCCCTGCGGGTGGTCGTCAAGTCGAAGGGCGTCGACCACGGCATCGCCTCGATCTACAAGGTCGTCCAGGGGCTGAACCTCGAGGACGTCTACTACGGCGAGAAGAAGGAGCTGCTCAAAGAGGTCTTCGTCCAGAACCTCGTCCTGCAGGGGAAGAAGGTCTCCGACGACGACAAGGAAGGCGTCAGCGCCGACGTGCTCGAGCACATGGCGCGCGAGAAGAGCGAGCTCGAGCAGCTGCGCGCGGCGGAGGCCGAGGCGCCGCTAGAGGAGCCCGCGCCCGCTCCGGAGGACGTGCAGCCGTCCTGGGATCTGTCCCGCTCCGGCGAGCGCCGGGCCTACACCCTGCCGACCGAGGCGAGCGGCAGCTCGTCGGGGACGCGGAAGTTCTGGGAGACGGACGAGCCGACTCCCGCCGCGACGCCGCGCGCCGAGCCGCCGCGCGCCGCGCCTGCCGCCGCCAGCGCGCCCTTCTGGGAATCGGTGACCAGCGCGAGCAGCGCGCCCGCGGCGCCGGCCGCGCCGACCGCGGTCCGCAGGCCGACGATCGACCTGCCCGAGCCGGTCGAGCCCCTGATCACCGAGACCGGCTTCTAGAAGCTTGGCCCGAAAGCCGCGTGGCGAGGCGCCGCGCGGGTGGGTGGATGCCGAGGATCGACGACACCTTGGCCTGTCCTGCTCGTCCCTCG
>JAUIEM010000574.1 GCA_030428695.1 bacterium | reverse complement strand
CCGGGGGGCCGGCCGCGCCGCCGGCGGTCGCGGTCGGCGTCGGGGCCTTCGGGAAGTCGCCGTCGAGCTTGGTGATCCCGACCCCGCGCAGGGCGCTCGCGTCCATCTTCTCGAGCTTGTCCGGCTGCAGGGTGCTGTTCATGCAGCGGTTGATCACCGCGATGGAGCCGCGCGGGGGACGTCCCGCCGCGTCGGCCACCTTCGCGAAGTCGCAGCCGACCGAGGCGTGCATCGAGTTGCCCGAGACGTACCACATCTCGCCGGACTTCGCGCCGTCGGTCTCCGCCCAGGCGACCGTGATCACGTGGCCCGAGGTCGGCCCGACCGCGGTCCGGATCGACAGCACGTCGCCCGGCAGGGGGCGGTTGTCCGGCCCGCCCTTGCGGCCCATCTGGAACTTGACCTTGCAGCCGTGGCCCTGGCCCTTCCCGCCCGGCGCGTAGCCCGTCGCCGAGGACTTGTAGCCATACATCGCGAGGCCGTTGAGGAAGGCCTTCGAGGAGGCGGCCGCGCAGTAGTTCGCGCCGCCGCCGCCGATGACCGAGAAGGTCGCGGCCCCGTTGCCGACGTAGCCGGGGCGCGGCTTCGGCACCCACTTGGCGCCGACCGGGTTGCTCTTGCCGAGGTGCAGGAGGAAGTACTCGACGTTCGCCGGCATCGCGACGCCGTTGGGCGTGTAGTACACGTCGGTGAAGTAGGCGTAGAAGAAGGCCCCGAGCAGCCGCCCGTAGGCCTGCTCGGTCTCCCCCCACTGCGCCGAGCGCTCCGCCTTGCCCTGGAAGGTGGCGAGCCAGCGGGGCAGCCCGGCCTTCAGCCCGTGCTCCGCGTCGCCGACGCCGGAGGCGTTGCCGTTGGCGGTCTGCCGCCCGGTCAGGGCCTTGGGGTCGACCCCCGCCACCCCCGCGAAGTGCACGAGCAGCGCCTGCAGCTCCGGCCGCACGAAGCCGGACATATCCTTCTGGTAGGTGCCGAGCTTCTGGAAGGCGCCCGCGAGCAGCTGTTGCAGGGCGTTCGGATCGGCGGCCATCGGTTCTCCATCTGCTTTGGGGGGAGGACCTTAAGGGTACCGGCCGGAGCGGGCACCTCCTACCCCGCCAGGAGGTCAACCGGCCTCAGTCCGCCCGCTGCGCCCGGCTCTTGACCGTGCGCCGGTCGAGCTGCAGCCGGCGCGCCGCCTCCTGGTAGCTGCCCGCCTGCTCGTAGGTCAGCTTGCAGTACCGGTTGAGCAGCTCGTCGGCGGTCAGCCGCTCGCCGCGCAGCGCGCAGGTCAGGGCGTCGTCTTCCGCCCGCGGCCGATGCGGCGGCCGGTAGCTGCCGCGGATCAGGACGTTGCGCACGCACTGCTCGAGCTCGCGGAAGTTCCCCGGCCAGGCGTAGTCGGGCAGCTGCTCCTCGATGAAGGCGACGACCTCGGCGGTCAGGGCCTTCCCCTCCTCCCCGGCCAGGCGCCGGGCGATGAAGCCGACCAGGTGGGTCAGCTCGCCGGGGCTGTCGGTCAGCTGCTCGCGCAGCCCCGGGGTCCGCACGATGTCCGCGCACAGCCGGTAGTACAGGTCTTCGCGGAAGCGCCCGGCGGCCATCTCGGCGGCGAGGTCCTTGTGGGTGGCGGCGACGATCTTGCCCGCGAACTCCCGCGGCTTCGCCTCGCCCAGACGCTCGAAGCGGCGGGTCTGCAGCACCCGCAGCAGCTTGACCTGGATCGCCGGGGCGACGTCGCCGATCTCGTCGAGAAAGACGCTGCCGCGCGCGCTGCACTGCTCGAACCAGCCGACGCGGTCCGCGACGGCGCCGGTGAAGGCGCCGCGCTTGTGGCCGAAGAGCTCGGACTCGATCAGGGTCGGGGAGAGGGCGGACAGGTTGAGCGGGAAGTAGCTCTCGCGGAAGTCCTCGACGAAGCTGCGGGTGGCGGGGTCGAAGGGGATGAAGCGGGAGAAGCCGATCGCGCGCGCGACCAGCTCTTTGCCGGTGCCGCTCGCGCCGACCACCAGCGTGCTGAAGTCGCCCATGCGGTCGGTCAGGGCGCGGGCGTAGCGGCGCAGGTCGTGGGTGAAGATCGACTGCCAGACCGCCGCGCGCAGCTCGGCGGCCGCCAGCGACTCGCCGATGATCGCCTCGAAGATGTGCTCGACGGCGCGCTGGATCTGGTAGAAGAGCCCGAGCAGGTGCTCGGCGCGGCGCGGTGCCGGCAGGTCCAGGCCGGGGATCTCGACCAGGCGGGCCCAGCCGTCCCGGAAGCTCTCCCAGCCCTCGAAGGGCCGCGGCGCCTCCGCCCGCACCAGGGCGCCGAGCGCCTCGAGCTGGGCGTTGAACAGCACCTGGAAGGCGAGCTCCTGGTAGGTGCGCAGGTCGCGCTCCGGCAGCCGCTCACCTGCGCGCAGGCGGCGGGCGGTGTCGGTCGCGAGGGCGGAGCTGCGGGTGTGGATCTCGATCATCGCCGGGCGCAGCTCGGGCATCGCCTCCCGCCGGCTCCACAGCCGCCGGGCGTCGTTCGGCCGGCGGCCGAGGGCCCGCCACTCGAGCTCCATGCGCTCGGGCAGGAAGGGGTTGACCACGCTGAGGCCGCTGACGGCCTCGGCGAGACGTCGCTCGGCGTCAGTCCACATCGGGCATCGCCAGCAGGCTGGCCTGCTCGTACAGGTGGGCGAGACCCCGCTCCCGGAAGCGCGGCGACTCGTCGATCACGTCGGCGCGGTCGAGGCGCTCGAAGCCGAGGCCGGCGTAGAGCGCGCGGATCTCCTCTTCGGGCACGCTGTGCGGCGGCCCCGGCTCGTCCACCGCCCAGCTGCCGGTCGCGGGCAGCGGGTAGTCGAGGCTGAGCAGGAGCATCACGCCCCCCGGCGCGAGCAGGCCCCGCAGGCGCTCCGCGTAGCCGGGGCGGGAGGCCCGCGGCAGCGCGATCAGCGCGGCCCGGTCGTAGATGGCGGGGAAGGGGGGCAGCGCCGGCAGCGCGAAGAAGTCACCACACCACAGCTCGTAGCGCGCGGCGCGGAGGCAGGTCAGGCCGCCCTGCGCCGTCTCCTCGGGGCGGAGCCCACGCTCGCTGAAGAAGTCGCGCAGCGCCCGCGCGGAGAGCTCGGCCCCGACGACCTGGTAGCCGCGGTCGTGCAGCCACACCAGGTCCCGGCTCTTGCCGCAGAGGGGCACGAAGACCCGCGCGGGGGGAGCCGGAAGGCGCGCGGCCCAGCGCTCCAGGGCGGGGTGCGCCTCGGCGCGGTGCCAGCCGGTGTTGCCTTCCTCCCAGCGGGTGCGCCAGGCGTTGTGGGCGTGCGTGTTGCCGGCCATCGATCCTCCGGGGAACCGCCCGCCGGTGTGCGGCGTTCCGACGAGCGAGGGCGGGCCCATTGTGCCAGCGCGGGGCCTTCCTGGCATCCGAATTCTGGCCTGCCGCCCCCCGGCCGGGTACCCTGGACCCGCCGGTCGTGTCTGCCGGCGTCCCGCATCCACTCCTGTTCGGAGGAACACCATGCTCCGCTGCGGAATCCTGCTCCTGGCTCTCCTGGCCCTGCCCGGCTGTCTCGAAGACCGCGACGCCGAGGCGAGCGACGGCCCGATCGCGATGCTCGACGGCGCCAGCTTCGACGACGGCGTCGCCGAGGGCGTGGTGGTCGTCGACTTCTACGCCGACTGGTGTGGGCCCTGCAAGCAGATGGCTCCGGTCATCAAGCGGCTCGCCGGCTCGATGGAGGGCGTGCGCTTCGCCAAGGTCGACGTCGACGTCTCCGGAGACCTCGCGCGCCGTTTCGGCGTCGAGAGCATCCCCTACTTCGTCGTGTTCAAGGACGGCGAGCCCGCCGGGAACAAGGTCGGCGCCGCCAGCGAAGACGACTTCCGCCGCTGGATCGAGAGCAAGCTGTAGAGCTTGTCCCGCCCCTACTCCATCAGCTCGGTGCGGGGAATCACCAGCACCGCGCGCCAGCCGGTGGTCTCGACCGGCAGGTGCACGACCAGCGCCTCCTCGCCGAGAAAGGGATCGTCGAACAGCAGGAGCTCGGGCATCTCGGCCTCGAGCTGCAGGGCCGGGAGCTGCTCGCGCAGCGCCTCCGGCGTCGCCGGCAGGCCGCGGCTGCCGATGCTGACGGGCTGCCCGGAGGCGTCGAGCAGGAAGGCGTAACCGCGCGGCATCGGGAAGGCCTCGAGGCTCTTCTCCAGCGCCTCGACCGCGATGTCGACCGTGACGACCCCGAGGGTGTCGAGGCCGTGCACGAGGGGCCGCGAGTGGGTGACCATCCAGCGCTCGCCGAGGCCGGCGTCGAAGAAGGGGGCGCTCCAGCAGCCCTCCCCGCGGCGCAGCGGCTCGACGTACCAGTTCTCGGTCAGGTAGTCGTAGTCCGGCGGGGCGGGGCGCCGCTCGATGCCGTCGGGGGTGCG
>JAUIEM010000078.1 GCA_030428695.1 bacterium | reverse complement strand
GCCGGCGAGGTCGCCGGCCCGCTCGAGGGCGAGCCCGGACTCGAGGGTGTCGTCCGCCGCCTGGGGGAGGAAGTCGGCCATTCTGACCTCACAAACCTGGGAAGAGGGACCAGTATAAGGGACTGTGAGCCGGCGACGCAGGGTGGGCGCGCAAAAATTTGGCAGGCCGCGCCGTGAGCGGATACACTCGGATGCCGTCTCCCCACGAACCGACCGAGGACATGGAAGCCTCCCGCATACTGGTCATCGACGACGACGAGGACGTGCTCGCGCTCACCGAGGTGCTGCTCGGCGATCTCGGGCTCGATGTCTCCTGCAGCATCGACCCGGTGAAGGCCCTGCTGCGCGCCCGCGAGCGCTGGGACCTGGTGCTGACCGACCTGATCATGCCGGACCTGTCGGGGGTCGAGGTGGTCCGGCACTTCCGCGAGGTCGACAGCCGGCTGCCGGTGATCGTGCTCTCGCAATGCCAGCGCGAAGACCTGATCATGCAGGCCTACGCGGCCGGGGCGACCGACTACATCGCCAAGCCCTTCGAGCCGCAGGCGCTGCAGTTCCGGGTCCAGCTCTGGCTCAGCGAGGCGGCGATGCTCGCGCCGCCGACCGACGATCCGCACCAGCTGCTGTTCAGCGAGGGCGAGATCGAGCAGCGCCTCGAGCAGGGCCGCATCGACTTCGACCGCTTCCAGCTGATCAGCCTGCTCGGCCAGGGCAGCGGCGGCGTGGTCTACCGCGCGCGGGAGCACCACAGCGGGCGCATCGTCGCGCTGAAGATCCTCGACCCGAGCCTGACCGTCGAGCCGGACATCATCCCGCGCTTCCTGCGCGAGCGCGACACGCTCGCCTCGGTCCGCCACCGCAACATCGTGTCGCTGTTCGAGATCGGCTGCAGCCAGGGGCTGTACTTCTACTCGATGGAGTGGGTCGACGGGCCGTCCCTGCGCCAGGTGCTCGGCCGCGAGGGCGGCCAGCCCCCCGAGCGCATCGCGGCGATCGGCGCGGACGTCAGCGCGGCCCTCGCCCACCTGCACGCCGAGGGGGTCGTGCACCGCGACATCAAGCCCGGCAACATCCTCCTGCCCGAGGGCTGCGCCAAGCTCGTCGACTTCGGGCTCGCCAAGCAGGCCTCCGAAGAGAGCCAGCTGACCTCGGCGCAGGTGATCCTCGGCACTCCCGGGTACCTGGCCCCGGAGGAGATCCTCGGGGCGAGCCCGAGCTTCGCCTCGGACGTCTACGGCCTCGGCATCACCCTGGTCGAGATGGCCCTCGGCGAGCTGCCCTTCAGCGGCGACAGCACCGCGCGCATCATCGACCGCACCGTCCACCACGCCCCGGGCGACGCCTTCGGCGCCGAGGCCGTGCTCGCCGGGCCGCTCGCCGAGCTGGTCAAGGCGATGGTCCACCCCGAGCCCCGACGCCGCCCGAGCGCCGAGCAGGCCTGCGCGCACCTCGCCGCCATCGTCGCGGGGGGATGAGCCGGCGCCTGGCGAAGCTCGTCCTGCGCTGCCTCGGACTCGCCCCCGGCGCGCTCCTGCGCCGCCGCCGCCTGCTTCCTCCGCGCCGTCTGTTGCTGATCGCGCTGCACCAGCGCGGCGACGTGCTGTGGCTGACGCCGCTGTTGCGCGCCCTGCGGCGGGGGCTCCCGGCCTGCGCCGTCGACGTCTGGGTGCAGGCGCGCGGGGCGGAGGTGCTGGAGGGGAACCCGCGGATCGCGCGGCTGCTGGTCTGCGATGCGGTCTGCACCGATCGCACCCGGGAGGCGCCGACCGACTGGCGCGCGGCCTCCGCCTTCCTGCGCCGCGCGCTGCTGCCGCGGGCCTACGACGCCGTGCTCGACGCGACCGGGGTGGTCGCCGCGAGCCTGCTCGGGCGGCGGGCGGCGCGCTCCGGGCGGCTGCTCGGCCGCTCTCCCCAGGGGCTGGACCTGCTCTACGACCGCGTGCTGCCGGCCTGGAAGGGCCACCGCATCGGCGCCGGGCTGCAGCTCGCGCGGCCGCTCGGCGTGCGGCCGGACGGCTTCCGTCCCGAGCTGTACCTCGGCGCGGATGACGCCGCATGGGCCGCGGAGCAGCTCGGCGCGCCGGTGCCGGTCGGCGAGCTCGGGGCGCTGGCCGGGCGCGTCCCGCGCACGCGGCTGGTCGTCCACCCGGGGGCGGGCTGGCCGGCCAAGCAGCCGCCCGCGGACTGGTGGCGGAAGCTGCTCGCCCGCGCCGAGGCGCCGCTCTTGGTGCGCGGTCCGGGCGAGGAGGCCCTCGAGGCGCTCGCCCCGCGGGCGGACTGGCGGGTGCCGCCGAGCTTCAAGGCGCTCGGCGCGCTGCTGCTCGGGGCGCGGCGCTTCATCGGCTGCGACTCCGGGCCGGCCCACCTGGCGGGGCTGGCGGGGGCTCCCGGCCACGTCCTGTTCGGGCCGACCGATCCCGCCCGGGTGCGGCCCTGGGGGGCGGGGCTACGGGCGGTGCGCTGGGCGGCGGTGGAGCCGGGGGAGCTGGCGTAGCGGGCTCAGGCGCTCCCGGTCGAGCCGAGGTCCGGCTCCGCTCAGCCTCCCGTCGGCTTCCGGCAGCTCCAGGCCAGCGCCCCCCAGCCGACCAGGAAGGCCGTGCCGCCGAAGGGAGTGACCGCGCCGAGCCAGGTCTGCCCGCTGATCGCGAGGACGTACAGGCTGCCCGAGAAGACCAGCACGCCGAGCGCGAAGCTCCAGCCCGCGAGGCGCAGCGGACGCTTCCTCTGCAGGCCGAGCAGGCCGACCAGGACCAGGGCGAGCGCATGGACGAGGTGGTAGAGCACGCCGGTCTGGTAGATCTCCATCATGTCCGCGCTCAGGCGTTCCTTCAGGCCGTGGGCCCCGAAGGCGCCGAGGCCGACGCCCAGGCCGCCGAGCAACGCCCCGAGGGCGACGAAACGGGTGCTCATGCATCCTCCTTGGGAAACAGCTCCTCGAACGCGGAGGCGGGCAGCCAGCCGCCGGCCTCCCCGGGCAGCTCGAGCTCGACCCAGCCGGGGCTGCGTCGCAGGATCCGACCTTCGGTGCCGGCCGGCACCGGGTTCTCGAAGCGCTTGCCGTAGCTCTCCGCGTCCCCCCGGTACAGGTACTCGCTGCGCGTGACCACGCCGAGCTCCCCGTCCAGGTAGGGCCGCTGCTGCCAGTAGCCGCTCGCGAACAGCAGCAGCCCGAGCAGCAGCGGCACGGCCGCCCAGCCGCGGTGCTTGCGGGCGACCCCCAGCCACAGCCAGCCGAGCGTCCACAGCAGGGCGGCGAGCCAGCCCTTGGCGGAGTCGTCGAGCCAGCCCCGCCAGAACAGCAGCTCGCCGAGCCAGCCCGGCTCCGGCGCGGCGGTCCCGGCCAGGCTGCGGGCGAGGGCGAGGTTGGCGGCGAGCCGCCGGTCGCCGGGGGCGAAGCGCTCGGCGCGGCGGAAGGCGAGGATCGCCGGGACCGGCTCGGACAGGCGCAGCGACAGCGTGCCGATGCTGCCGTAGAGGGCGGCGTTGTGGAGCCCGGCCGCGGCGATGCCGTCGAGGGCCGCGCGCGCCTCGCGCAGGGCGAAGGCCGCGCTGTCGCCGGGCAGCGCGGCGGCCAGCCGCAGGGCCTCGCGGGCGCGGTCGGCGAGGACTTCGGGGGAAGCGGCGCGCGCGGGCAGGGCGCAGACCAGCACCAGCGCGACCGCCACCGCCCCGCGCAGGGCCTGGAGGTTCGCGGCGATGCGCTCGCACAGTCCGCGCTGCTCGCCGCTCTGCCCGGAGAAGCGCAGGCCCTCGACGGCGGTGAGGTTCCGCTCGAGCTCGGTCAGCAGCTCCTCGGGGGCGCCGCGCGCGCGCAGCAGCGCCACGAGCTCGGCGCCGGTCTGCCCCGCCTCGGGCACGTCGCACAGGGCCGCGGCGTAGCCTTTCAGCGCGGCCTCGCTGCGCGCGAGGGCGGCGCCGCCATCGCTGGCGAGCAGGGCGCGCGCCTCGTGCAGCTGCGCACGGGCGGCGGTCCAGGCTTCCCGGCGGCGGCGCTCGGCGGGGCTGAGCCGACCGCGCCAGCGCTGGAACAGGCGCCAGGCCAGCGCGAGCAGCGGCGGCGCGAGCAGCAGCAGCCAGGCCTGCGGGCCGAGCGTCCGGGGGCTGTACCAGGCCGGGGTGGCGTCGCGCAGCCAGTCCTCACTCGCGCCGAAGACCGACACCCCGGGGCCCTGCTCGCTGCCGAGGTCGAAGCTCCCGCGGCCTTCGACCAGGTCGAGGCTGAGCTGCTCGCTCGCCCGGATCTCGAGCGGCACGGGCTCGCTGTGCACGGTGCGGTAGCTCTCGCTGTCCGGGTCGAAGATGACGTAGGCGAGGGCGGGCAGGGCCGTGACCTCCGGGCTGCTCGCGCGCAGGGTGTAGGTGTAGGTCTTCGTCTGCCCCTCGCTGCGCACGGCGTCGGGTTCCTCCCCGAGCTTGAAACGCTCCATGCCCGGCTGGTCGAGCCGGGGCGGGGTCGCCATCGCGATGCCCGGGCCTTCGAGCTCGACGGTCAGGGTCAAGGGGTCGCCGACCGCCGCCTCGCGCGGCTGGACCGCGGTCCGCATCCGCAGCTCGCCGACCGCGCCGTTGAACAGCGCGGGCCGGCCGACGAGGGGCGGGCTCTGCACCGCGACGAACAGGGTGTCGCTGCGCAGCCGCAGGGGCAGCGAGCTCGCGCGCAGGGCGTTCGGCTCTCCGCGGGCCTCGACCGCGAGGTTGCCGCTGACGGCGACCGGCGGCACCGCCAGCGTCCCGCTCTGCTGGGCGGTCAGCGTGCGCCGCAGGCGGTAGCGGAAGTAGGGGAGCCCGTCGCGAACGGCCGCCTCGCGGGCGAGGCTGAAGCGGGCGGCCGAGGAGAACAGCCCGGAGCCGACGCTGTAGTCGTTGATGCGGAAGATGCCGTCGTCGCCGAGCAGCCCGTTGAGGAAGGCGTTGGCGTCGCGGGAGGCGCTGCCTTCGAGCTTTTCGATCCAGGGGATGTGCAGGGTCAGGGGCTGGTCGGGGAACACCGGGTCGAGGTCGAGCAGGCCCGCCTCGGGCTCGAGCCGGCGCAGGAAGACGTCGAGCACGACGGCGAAGGACTGGCCGACGTACACCTTCGGCGGCTCGCTGGCGAGCTCGACGAAGGCGTAGGAGCGCGGCGTCGGCGGGCGGACCTCGACGCTGACCGGCCGGGTGCTCAGGGTCTGCCCGTCGACCTCGAAGCTCTGGGCCGGGATCAGGAGCCGTCCGGCGCGCTCGGCGCTCAGGGCGTAGCGCAGGCTGACCCAGGTCTGTCGGCTGGTCTCGGTGCGGCCGTTGACGATCACCGTGTAGCTGCGGTTGCCGGGGCTGGCGCTGAGGAAGCGGAAGCGCAGGCCGTCGCCGCGCAGCTCCGGGGCGGGATCCAGGCTCTGCACGCCGGTCACCGTCAGGGTGAGCTCGACCTCCTCGCCGACGAAGAAGTCGTTCGCGCCGACCTGCAGCTCGGCGCTGAGCTGGGCCTGGAGGGGCGTGCACAAGAGCAGCCCCGTGAGCAGGATCGCGCCGCGCATCACCAGTCCCTCTCGACCGGCTGCGGCGGAGGACGCAGGGACTGGCGCCGCTCCTCCTGCTGCTCGAGCTGTTCGAGCAGGCGCTCGAGCAGCCGCTGCGCCTGGGCCGCGCGGACCTCCTGCTCGGTCAGCGGCTGCGGCTCGCCGTCCTGCTGCTCGCCTTCCTGCTGCTCGCCTTCCTGCTGCTCGCCTTCCTGCTGCTCGCCTTCCTGCTGTTCGCCTTCCTGCTGTTCGCCTTCCTGCTGCTCGCCTTCCTGCTGTTCGCCTTCCTGCGGCTGCTGTTCGCCTTCCTGTTGTTCGCCTTCCTGCGGCTGCTGTTCGCCTTCCTGCTGCTCGCCTTCCTGCTGTTCGCCGTCCTGCTGTTCGCCGTCCTGCTGCTCGCCTTCCTGGGGCTGCGGCTCCCCGTCCTGCTGTTCCTGCTCCTGCTCGAGCAGCCGCCGCAGGAGCTGCTTGGCGATCTCGATGTCGGCGCGCAGCTCGGCGCGCGAGGGATCCTCCGCCAGCACCGAGCGGTAGTCCCCGATCGCCTGCACGACCTGCTCGCGGGCGTCCTCTCCGCCCTGCTCCGCGAGCCGCAGGGAGCAGTGCGCGCGGCCGACCCGGGCGCCGCGGCCGAGGGCGCCGTCCTCCCAGGCCAGGCCGGCGAAGGCGTTGCGCGCCTCCTTCCAGGAGCCCTGGGCGTACAGGCTGCGGGCGAGGGCGTAGTCGGCCTGCTTGCGCTCCTCCGGGGGCCAGCGCGTGCCCTCGAGCAGCTGCTGGGCCTCGGGCGCCTGGCCGCCGTCGATCATCGCCCGCAGCTCGGCGAGGCTGGGCGGCCTCTCGCCCTCCTGGGCGGAGACCGGCGCGGCGAGCAGCACGCAGGCGACCAGGGCCGCGGCGCTCCGCCGGCCCGGCGCGCGGCGGGCGCGCAGGAACAGCTCGGCGAGCAGGCAGATGATCGCGCCGAGCAGGGGGATCTGGAACAGCGGCTGGCGGTCGATGGCCTTGTCCTCCCGGTCCTGTCCGCGGGCCAGCGGGGCGAGGCGCTCGCGGTACAACACGTCGAGGTCGAACTGGCGGGTGCCGGCGGGCACGTAGGCGCCGCGCGTGATGTCGGCGATGCGCCGCAGGGTGTCTTCGTCGAGGCGCGAGGTGACGACCTCTCCTCCGTAGGTCAGGAAGCTCTGGTCCGGCAGGCGGATCGCCGCGCCGCTCGGGTCCCCGAGCCCGACGGTGCACACGATCACACCCTGCTCGGCCGCCACACCGGCGGCATCCAGGGGAAAGCTACCCTGATCCTCGCCGTCGGTCAACAGCAGCATCACCCGTCCCCGCCGGACCCCGGCGTCGGCATCGGGGAACAGCGCGAGGCCGCGGCGGATCGCGTCGCCGAGCAGGGTTCCGCCCCGCGACACCTGACCCGGGCCGGCGGCGTCGAGCTGCTCGAGGAAGAAGCCGCGGTCGAGGGTCAGCGGGCTCTTGACCTCCTGGGTGCCCGCGAACAGCACCAGCCCGATGCGGTCCCCCGCCCGGATCGTCTCCCGCGCGAGGTCGGCGATCGCGAGCCTGGCGCGGCCCAGACGGCTCGGGCTGGCGTCGATCGCGAGCATGCTCTGGCTGACGTCGAGCAGCACGACCAGGTCGACCCCGCGGGTGTCGACCCGCACCTCGACGTCGAGCTCCTTGGAGCGGAAGTCCATCAGCACCAGCACCAGGAACAGGAGCCCGCAGCAGCGCAGCCCGACCACCAGCCAGCGCCGGCGCTCCGGCGGCAGGTTCAGACGCGGCAGGGCCTCGGCGGAGAACATCCGGCGCAGCATGCGCCGCGTCCGCCGTCCGGCCCACCAGGCGAGGAGCGGCAGCAGGGCGAGCAGCCACAGAAGATGGACCGCGCTGAGGTTCTCGGTGACCATCGCTCCTCCTACGGCGCCGTGCGCAACACGGTGTTCTCGAGCCCGAAGGCGAGCACCAGGCAGAGGAAGGCGCCCCACACCAGCGGCGCGAAGGCATCCGGCCAGCGCGTCAGCTCCCGGCGGTCGACGACGCTGGTCTCGAGCCGGTCGATCTCCTGCACCACCGCGACGAGCTGGTCCTTGTCCCGGGCGAGGTAGGCGCGCCCGCCGGTCTTCTCCGCCAAGGCCCGCAGGAGCTGCACCCCCGGGCCCCGTCCGACCGCGATCGGGTACAGCTTGATGCCGAGCCCCGCGGCCAGCCCGGCGACCTCGAGGGGGTCGGCGACGCCGTCGCGCTGCTCGCCGTCGGTGACCAGGATCACGATCTTCGACACCGCCTCGACGTCCTTGAGCCGCTCGAGGCTGCGGGCGAGGGCGTCGCCGATGGCCGTGCCGTCCTCGGCGGAGCCGCGCGGCGCCATCTCGAGGGACTGCATGATGCGGACGACGACCTCGTGGTCGAGGGTCAGCCCGCAGCGGGCATCGGCGTAGCGGGCGAAGCTGACCAGCCCGATCGCGTCGTCCGGGCGCCCGGGCAGCGAGCCTCCGGGCAGGAGCAGGTCCTCGATCACCGCCTTGGCGACCGTCAGCCGGTCCTGGCCCCGCGCCATGTCCTGGCGGGACATGCTGCTCGACAGGTCGAGGCAGACCACCGTCGCGACGCCCTCGGCGTCGACCAGCAGCTCGGACAGCCCCGTCTGCGGCCGGGCCATCGCGACCAGCAGCGCGAGCAGGGCCAGCCAGGACATCCACAGGGGCAGGGGCTGCAGCCGCACCCGCCAGGTGCGGGGCAGCGCGCCGAGCCCGTCGCTGGCGGCGACCCCCCGCGGCCGGCGGCGCCACAGCGCCCAGGCGGCAGCCAGGGCGAAGGGCAGGAGCACGAGGGCATGGATCGGGGTCAGGAATCGCACGGCGCCTCCTCGCTCTCCCGCGTCACGACCGTCTCCACGAGCTCCTCGACCTCCGCCAACGCGCCCTCCGCCTCGGCCACCGGCGGGGTGTGGCGCGCGAACTTCACCTGGTCTGCCGCCGCGAGCACCCCGGCGAGGACGCGCCGGATCGCCGCGTCCAGGCGCGGGTCCCGGGCGGCCTCGGCGATCAGCTCCTCGCTGGTCAGGCGCGGCGCCGAGAGGGCGAACGCGCGCTCGACGTAGCGCCGCAGGATGCGGGTCAGCTCGACGAAGAAGGGCTCGAGCTGCGCGCGCGAGCAGGCCCGCCGCCCGCAGCCGCGCCAGCGCCGCGCGGGCCTCCTCACCGGCGGGCGGCAGCGGAGTCGCGGGAACCTCCTCCGGCGCGTCCCCCCGCTTCCTCCGCCGCCACCACCAGACGAGCAGCCCGGCCAGGCCGAGCGCTCCGACCGCCGCGGCCCCCCAGCCCCAGGGGAAGGGCTCCCGCCGCGCCAGGGCCGGCGGCGCGCGCAGGGCGCTCAGGCTGTCGAGGGGTACGTCCGCGCTGAGCAGGGCGGACAGGTGGAAGCCGAGCGCGGGCGTGCGCAGCGTCAGCCAGCCGCTCTCCCCGGGCGGTCGGAACCGCACCGGCTGCGGCGCGATCCGCTGGTCGCCGGGCGCGAGCGCCTCGAGCCGCCAGACCTGGCGCAGGCCGCGGCGGCCCTGGCGTGCGGACGGCTCCTCGCGCCGGCTGTCGATCGGCAGCATCAGCGCGAGCCCGTCGAGCGCATCCGGCAGCGCGATCGCCCAGGCGCTGTCCGCCTCCGCCGTGACGATCAGCGGCACCGCCGCGTCGAAGGCGAGCGTCTCCCCCGGCACCTCGAGCCGCACCGTCAGCCCCGCGCTCTCGGCGCTTACCCCGTGGGGCGGCGCGGGCTCGGAGCCGCAGCCGAGCAGGAGGATGAGGAGGAGCAGGGGGAGGAAGCTCCGGGCGCGGGCGAAGTCGGAGTCGGAGTCGGAGTCGGGATCGGTTGAAGCTGCGGACTCCCACGCGCTCGGCGGGCGGGGATGAAGAGGCTGTCTCACGAGTCCAGTCAGGTACGCCTCCGTCCCGCTTCGCGGGAGGGAGCAAACCCCTCCCCTACATTCGGATAGGGTCATCAGCCCAAGCGAGGCATGGCTCGCATGTCGCACGCCTCCGATCGTCCACCGATTGTGTCGAAATCCAATGTAGGGGCGGGGTTTACCCCCGCCTGCCGCACGCGTGGGGACGTGCGTCATCGGGTTCCGTGAGACAGCCTGGTGAACCCCGCCCCTACATGCGGTTGCGCTGTTGTGGCGGGGCTCGCGACGTGCGCCCCCGCCTTCCGCCTTCGCGTGCGTGGGAACATCACGTTGGAGATCGCGATCGAACCCGCGATCGCCATCGCAGCCGCCAACGAGGCCATCGACACCCGCCCGCGCCATCATCGGCTCAGCCTCTTCTCCCGGCGCTGGAACAGCCGGTGCAACGCGGTCGCCAGGTCGCCCTCCGGATCGAGCACCGCGCTGTCGACCCGCGCCCGCCGCAGCTCGTGCGTCCAGCCCTGCTCCCGCGCCCGCGCCTGTTCCTCCAGCGCCCGCCGCACCCGGGCGGAGCCGGTGTCGACCAGCTCGACGGCGCCGCTCTCGGGGTCCTCGAGGAACACCAGGCCGCAGTCTTCCCAGGTGCGCTCGCGGCGGTCGGCGGTGCGCAGCACGACCAGGTCGTGGCGGGCGGCGAGCATGCGCAGCGGGGCCTGGTAGCCCTCGGCCCGCAGGTCGCTGATCAGGAACACCGTCGCCTTCCGCTTCAACACCCGCAAAAGGTGCTCGAGCCCCGGCACAAGGTCGGTGCGCGCGCTGGCGGGGGAGCAGCCGAGCAGCTCCCGCACCAGGCGGAAGGCGTGCCCGCGGCCCTTGCGCGGCGGCAGGTAGCGCTCGACCCGGTCGCTGCACAGGAGCAGCCCGACCTTGTCCCCGCTCTGCTGCGCCGCGAAGGCGAGCAGGGCGCTGACCTCCGCGGCGACGCGGGCCTTGGTCTTCGCGCCGCTGCCGAAGCTCTGGCTGCCGGACACATCGACCGCGAGCACGATGCTGAGCTCGCGCTCCTCGCGGTACACCTTGATGTGCGGGCGGCCGCTGCGCGCGGTGACCTTCCAGTCGATGCTGCGCACGTCGTCCCCGGGGCTGTAGCCGCGCACCTCCTCGAACTCCATCCCGGTGCCGCGGAAGGAGCTGCGGTAGCCGCCCGCGAACACGCTGTCGACCTTGCGCCGGGTGATGATCTGGATGCGCTTGACCTCCTTGAGCAGCTCGGGGATCACGGCACCGGCACCCGCTCCAACAGGCCGGCGACGACATCGTCCGGCGACTGCTCCGCCGCTTCCGCCTCGTAGCTCAACAGCACCCGGTGGCGCAGGATGGAGGGCGCGACCCGCTTGACGTCGTGGGGCACGACGTAGGCGCGGCCGTCGAGGAAGGCCCGGGTGCGCGCCGCCTGGACGAGGAAGATGCCCGCCCGCGGCGAGGCGCCGAAGCTGATCCACTCCGGATGGGGGAAGTCGACCGCGGCGGGGTCGCGGGTCGCGGCGACCAGGTCGAGGATGTAGCCCTTGACCTTGTCGTCGAGGTAGACGGCGCGGCACACCGCGCGCAGGCGCTCGAGGTCGGCGGCCTCGACGACCGGCTCGAGGGCCTCCGGCGGCGTGCCGACGGCGATGCGCTCGAGGATCTGGGACTCCTCCTCGCGGCTCGGATAGGTGACGAGCAGCTTGGCGAGGAAGCGGTCGACCTGGGCCTCGGGCAGGGGGTAGGTGCCCTCCTGCTCGATCGGGTTCTGGGTCGCGAGCACCAGGAAGGGCCGCGGCAGCGGGAAGGTCTCGTCGCCGATCGTCACCTGCCGCTCCTGCATCGCCTCGAGCAGCGCGCTCTGGACTTTGGCGGGGGCGCGGTTGATCTCGTCGGCGAGGATCAGGTTCGCGAAGATCGGGCCCTTCTTGACCTGGAAGCTCATGTCCTTGGGGTTGTAGATCTGGGTGCCGATCACGTCGGCGGGGAGCAGGTCGGGGGTGAACTGCAGGCGCTGGAAGCTCAACGAGGTCGCCTGGGCGAGGCTGAGGACCGCGGTGGTCTTCGCCAGACCGGGGACGCCCTCGAGCAGGATGTGCCCGCCGTTGAGCAGGCCGAGCAACAGGCCGTCGACGACCTCCTGCTGCCCGACCAGCACCTTGCCGATCTCCGCGCGGAGGCGGGCGACCACTTCCTGTTCCTGCTCGACGGCGGTCTTGACTTCGGGGGTCAGCGACACGGCAGCCTCCTCTCTTCTCCTCCGGGAACCGTTCTCCTCCGGGAACCGCACCTTTTAACCCCTCGAGCTGCGCCTGGCCAGGCTTCTTGCCGGCGACGCCCCGAGCGGATACATCAGGAGCCCCGCGACGACCACGAGGAGGCCGGATGCCGACCATCCCCCTACGCCACGGCCCTGTGTACTACGAGCTGGAGGGGCCGGGTGATGGACCGCTCGTCGTGCTCGTCCACGGCCTCGCGACCCCTTCCTACATCTGGGACCCGACCTTCCCCGTGCTGGTCGAGGCCGGCTACCGCGCGCTGCGCTTCGACCTCTACGGCCGGGGCCGTTCGGCCAAGCCGCGCTTGCGCTACACCCTCGAGCTGTTCGTCGCGCAGCTGCAGGAGCTGCTCGCGGCGCTGGAGCTCGACGGCCCGCTGCGGGTGATCGGCCTGTCGATGGGCGGGGCGATCGCGACCACCTTCACCGCCGGCCAGACCCACGAGGTCGTCGCCCTCGGCCTGGTGTCGCCGGCCGGGCTGGCCCAGCGCCTGCCGCTGAAGGCACACCTCGCGCGGCTGCCCGGCTTCGGCGACTTCCTCTTCGCGCTGATCGGTCACCAGGTGCTGCGGCGGGGGATCCACCAGAACTTCTACCGGCCGGAGCGATTCCCCGACTTCGCCGCGAAGTTCACCCCGCAGCTCAAAGACCGCGGCTACCTGCCCGCGATCCTGTCGACCATCCGCCACACCAACCTGTTCGGGCTCAGCGAACAGTACGCCGCGGTCGGTCGGCTCGGCCTGCCGGTGTTGCTGATCTGGGGCCGGGCGGACACCATCGTGCCGTTCGCGAACAGCGCCCGCGTCCAGGAGCTGATCCCGCAGTGTGCGCTGCTCGCCGTCGCCGAGGCCGGCCACGTCGCGCACTACGAGCGGCCCGAGGTCGTGCACCCCCGGCTGCTGGAGTTCCTCGCGCAGACAAAAAAAAGCGTTCCCTGAGCGGGCGGCCGCGTCTCGTTCCCGGTGAGGACGTCGGGAAGGAGGTGCAGGATGGGCCGTCGCAAGAGGAAGAGACCGCTGGTTCCCCACGTTCCCCTGTGGAGCGAGGACGTCTTCGACAGCTCCAAGCCCGCCGAGGACGCCCTGCGCGCCCTGGAGAGCTGGACCCCGCCGCCGCCCCCGCCGAGCTCCAGGGCCCCGCGCAGGCGTCCCCGCGTCCGCCGCCGGCGACGCGCCCCCCGCTGGCGGCTCGCCCTGCTCGTCATCGGCCTGTGCGCCGCGGCCTGGGCCGGGCACGCCGCGCTGACGTCCGAGCCGCCGGACGCGCCCGCGGTGTCGGTGGCGTCCCGCTCCTGAGGCGCGAGTGTTTCGGCTGGTGTCCTCCCTTGCCGATGGGTGCTACCCTTGGAGCAACCGTCACACGTCCGGGAGGACTCCGTGCACCGCTACCTGCTCTGCTTGCTCGCCGGCCTCGCCTGCGCGGACGATCACACCCGGGAAGACCGCGCCGCGCTGTTCGACTACCTGGTCGCGAAGACCCTCGAGCGCGAGGCCTTCTCTCCGCCGAAGAACGCGCGCCTCGGGCTCGACTTCGCGCGCCAGGCCGAAGAGCTGCGGGCAGAGTTCCTCGCCGCGGACCGTGACGACGCCCTGTACTGCGCGCTGCTCAAGCTCAGCAACCTGCGCCGCGACCGGCACCTGAGGATCGACGAGATCGACGGCGGCATCGATGCCCGGCGCTCGAGCTTCTACGCGCCGATCCGCTTCGCGCCGGACTTCACCGACCCCGACAGCGTCGGCTTCTTCGTCGCCGACCGCGCCCGGGGCTTCCCCTACCTCCGCCGCCCGGAGCTCGGCGACCGGCTGCTCGCGGTCGGGGACGTCCCGGTGGCCGAGCACGCCGCGCGCATCGACCCCTTCCTGCGCTACTCGACGGCCGCCCACGGCGCCTGGGAGCTGGCCGAGGCCCTCGCCACGACCCGGCTCTTCTACCCGGCCGCGCTGCGCCCCGCCGAGCTGAAGCTGACCCTGCAGGCCGCGGACGGCAGCGCCTACGTGCTGCGGCTGCCCTGGGAGGAGGACCCCTACCGCTTCGAGGGCGTGGGGGCGCGCCGCTTCCCCGGCTTCCGCCGCATCTTCCGGCGCGGCTGCTACACCCTGTACCTGCCCGAGGAGGGCGCCGGTCCGGTGCTGCTCGACTGGCACCGCTTCGAGCGTGAGAGCCTGCACGCGGACATGGCGGACTTGATGGAGCTCGCCGCCGCCCGCGGGCTGCTCGACGCCGACGTGATCGTCGATCTGACCCACAGCCGCGGGGGCTCCCTCGGAGCGGACGTGCTGCGACGGCTCTCGCCGCGGCCCTTCCGGACCACCTTCGGGAACCTCCGCTGCTCCGATGTCGTCGCGCCCTTCACCGCCGAGCGCCGGCGTCGCTACGGCAGCGAGCATCCGCTGGTCGAGTGGCTGGAGGAGGACGTCGCCGCCGCCCTCGCCCGCGGCGACGCCTACGCGCCGGCCGTGCCCTTCAAGCTCGCCCACCTGCCGCGGGACTCCGACGGCCTGATGCAGCCGGCGGAGGTGTGCTTCCGCGGCCGGCTGGTGATCCTCGTCGGACCGCGGGGAGGCTCGCACCTCGACCAGTTCGCCGCGATGGTGATCGACAACGACGCCGGCCACAGCATCGGCATGGCGACCGGCGGCTACAGCAACACCTGGGAGTGGACCGAGGACGTGCGCTTTCCGACCAGCGGCGCGCCGGCGGTCCGCTTCCAGTGGAGCATCGGCCACACCCTCCGCCCGAACGGCGAGGTGCTCGAGGGCAACCCCGCCGAGCCGGTCGAGTACATCCCGCTGACCGCCGCGGCCTGGCCGGACTACCACGACGCGCTCCTGCGCCGGGCGCTCGCCTGGCTCGAGGAAGGGCAACGCTGAGGCCGGGCGCGATCGCGACCGCGCTCCGGTCCGCGGCAGCCCGGGGCCGCGCCGCTCAACCGCCGGCGCAGGGCGGGCGCCCGGTCACCGGCACGTCCGTGATCTGCCAGCGCTCGCACAGCGCGTCGACCCGGGCGAGGAAGGCGCGCTCCTGGTCGGGGTCGAGCTGCGCGGCGAAGCCGTCGAGCACCTCCTGCCGGGCCTCGGCATCGAGGAAGCGCTCGGCCATCGGGAACAGGACGCCGTCCTCCTTGCCGATGTGCGCCCGCAGCAGGCTGACGTAGTCGCGCGCCGCCCCGGTCAAGGCCTCGAGCGCCGGCACGTCGCCATCCGCTGCCCCCGGGAGCTGGTCGCGCATCGTCGCGATGAACCCCCGGCCGAGCCCGTGCTCGTGGAGCATGACGGCGATCGGCCCGTGTTGCGCCGGCATCCCCGCCCGGGTCAGCGCGGGGAAGAGGACGTCCTCCTCCTTGCCGTGGTGCCAGGCGTCGGCGTAGCTGACGAGCAGCTCGAGCAGCTCGCCGAAGCTCTCGCGGTCGGCGCGGTCGCGGGTCCGGGCATCGTCGGCGGCGGCCTCCAGGCAGGCGAGCACGCGCTCGATCTGCCGGTGCTCACGGTGCAGGACAGCGGTGACGCTCACGGGTTTCCTCCTCGGGGTTGGCTATCGGCGGTGTTCGGGGCCGCCCAGGAACGGATGAACGAGACGATGTCGGCGATCTCCTCCGCCCGCAAGGAGGCGAGCCCTCCCGCGCCTGCGCCGAAGGCGCGCATCGGGGTGCCCTGCCGGCCGCGGGCGATGGTCGCGACCAGGAAGCCGTCGCTCGCTGCCGCGAGAAACTCGGGGTTGTTCAGGGCGGGGGCGAAGTAGTCCTCCCCGTCCTGGCTGCCCTTGCCGTTCGGCCCGTGGCACGACGAGCAGAGCTGCGCGAACAGGGTGCGGCCCGCCTCGATGGCCGGCGCGCTCTGCTCGGCGAGGGAGCGCGGCGTGCGCCAGCCCTCCGGCTCCTCCCAGGTGCGCAGGAAGGCGACGATGTCGTGCAGCCGCTCGGGCTCGATCTGGACGAGGCCTCCGCTGCCCTTGACCATCGGCAGCATCGCGGTCCCGGTCCGGCCCATCGCGAGGGTGCCGAGCAGGAAGCCGTCCGAGGCGGCGTGCAGGAAGCCGCGGTTGTTGAGCTGCGGCCCCGAGGCGCCTTCCCCCTGCGGCCCGTGGCAGGCCGCGCAGTTCGAGGCGTACAGCTCGCCGCCGAGCACCGCGTCGCCCTGGACCCCGCGCCGCACTGGCGCGGGACGCCCGCTGCCGGTCGCGCGCAGCCAGGCGACGATGTTCGCGATGTCCTCGCGCTCGAGCCGCGTGACTCCGTGCTCTTCGGGGAGGAAGCCGAGCATCGCCGTGCCGTCGCGCCCGCGCCCGATCCACTCGAGCAGGGCGGCGTCGCTGACCGTGTCGAGGAACACCGGGTTGACGAGCTGCGGGCCCATCCCGCCCTCGCCCTCGGCCCCGTGGCAGCCCGCGCAGGAGCGCAGGTAGTGCACCTCCCCGACCATCGCGTCGCCGCGCAGGGTGACCGGCGCGAGCGGGGCGGCCTGCGGGCTCCAGCTCCGCAGGTAGGCGATCAGCCCGGCGAGCTTCCGCGCGGAGAGCTGCGGCCAGGCGGGCATCGCCGTGCCGGGCCGGCCCTCGCGCAGGGTCCGGTACAGGAACAGGTCGTCGACGCTGCCGAGGATGTTCGCGCCCGCCAGGCTCGGGCCGACGGCCCCCTCGCCCGCGGCGCCGTGGCAGCTCGCGCAGCTGCCGCGGTAGAGCGCGGCGCCGTGGCGGACGAGCTCCTCCGGGTCGGCGCGCGCGAGCGCGTCCTGGACCTCCTCCCACGGGGCGGGCACGGGCTGCCAGCTGCGCAGGTAGGCGAGCAGGTCGGAGACCGCCTGGGTCGACAGGTGTTTCCAGGCGGGCATCGCCGTGCCCGGACGGCCCTCGACGATGGTCCGGGCGAGGAAGTCGTCCGGCGCGAGGGCGAGGAAGGTGTCGGGGCGCAGGGCGTTGCCGAGCCCGCCCTCGCCGCTGTAGCCGTGGCAGTTCGCGCACAGCCCCTGGTAGTAGGCGCGGCCCCGCCGCACGTCCCCGCGTGTCGCCGAAGCGATCGCGGTCTCGGCGCCCTCGTGCTGCCAGCCGCGCAGGTAGGCGACCAGGGCGTCGATCTCAGCGCGGCGCAGGCCGCCGGCATCCTCGTGCCAGGCGGGCATGTCGGTGCCGCTCTTGCCCCGGGACACGATGTGCCGGTAGAAGTCGTCCCCCGCCACCGCCTGGGCGTCCGCGTTGCGCAGCGACGGCGTCCAGATGTCCGGCACCTCGCCCATCACCCCGTCCGCGCCGTGGCAGGCGGAGCAGTACAGGGCGTACAGCTCGGCCCCCTCGTCGAGCAGCGAGACCTGCTCGTGGACCTTCCCGACCCCGACCCGCTCGCGCACCGTGCGCAGGGAGAGCATGTAGGCGGTCAGGGCGTCGGCCTGCTGGGGGTCGGTCGCGGTCGCCGGCATCACCGTCCCGGGCGAGACCGCGTCGGGCTCGAGGAAGTGCGCCCGCAGCCACTCCGCGGGGGTGTGGGCCTCCGGGTAGGAGGAGAAGTCGAAGTCGTGGGCGGTCTTCTCGCCCTCGAGGTCGAGAGCCGGCCCGAGCATTCCCCCGACGCCCCCGAGCTTGTGGCAGCCGAGGCAACCCTTGCTGCGCGCCAGGCTGCGCCCGAGAGCGAGCAGGGCCGCCGGCTCGGAGGATTCCCCGGCCAGCCCCGACGCGATCAGCCCCTCCGGGCCGAACAGCCGATCTTCGCCGTGGCACTGCGCGCAGCTGCTGTACAGGTAGCTGCGCGGGAGCAGCGGATGGTCCCAGAACGGCGCCTCGCCGTGCGCGTCCGCGCTGGTCGTCGCGAGGCCCTGGCCCCCGTGGCACACCGTGCAGCCGAGCTGCTCGGGCGGGTGCAGCTCGACCCAGCGCCCGGGGTGCGCGGTGTACGGCTGGGGGACGTCGCTCATGCGCGGGTCGTCGACCCCGGCGTGGCAGGTCACGCAGCGGTCGGTCGTGCCGTAGGCCGGGGCGATGTGCTGGACGATGCGCACCTCGAAGTCCTCGGCGAGGGCGCGACCCCGGTCGTCGTCGGCCTTCTCCGCGAGCCGCGCGGCGTAGCCTTCCCGCACGACGATCCACTCCGCGTGGATGTTCTCGGCCACGAAGGCGATGGCGAGCAGGACCAGGCAGCCCAGGCTGACGAGCAGCAGGGCCCACTTGACGCGGCGGTCCTGGCGTTCGGCTTGCGCGCTCGGCATGCTGCCCTCCTCAGTGGCTCGGCCAGTCCGCCGGGCTCCAGTAGAAGTCCCAGTTCGGACCGCGGAAGTAGGTTCCGACGAAGGTCAGGATCACGAACCCGACCAGGAAACAGGTGAACAGGGCGATCGCGCCGAGCCGCGTCGAGTCCGTGCGCTTCATGATCCACAGCGACCACAAGGCGTACGCGGCGGTCAGCAGGGTGCCCGGGTTGAACAGCATCACCCAGAGCTGGGCGATGTTCGGGTACCAGTTCCGCAACCAGCCGAACCGGACCGGGATCGCGACCGCCAGCACCGCGCACAGCGCACCGAAGGCCACCGACTGGAGGCTGACGCGCTTGCCCCGGGCGCCGCTGAACCACACCCCGGAGGGCTCCGGCTCGCGGTCGAGGTAGGGGATCAGCGCGAGCCCGAGCACGACGATGCCGGGGATCAGGATGCCCCCGACGAAGGCCGAGTACGACACGATCTCCTGCAGCCCGAGGAAGTACCACGGCGCCTTCGCCGGGTTCTCCGGCACGCCCGGGTTGGCGAGCTCCTTGAGCGGCGCGTCGAAGCACACCCCGAGCAGGAGGGCGATCAGGAACACGAGCATGAAGATCAACAGCTCGGCCCGCAGCAGGTACGGCCAGACCGGCAGGGTGACCTCGGGGTTGCGGCCGGTGTGCGGCGTGCGGCCGGCGACCAGGGCCATCAGCCCGAAGCTCTTCTTCGGGGCCTCGGCCGGCGTCGTCGGCGCGGGCTTGTCGACGTCGACGCCCTTGCCGGCCAGGCTGCGTCCGCCTTCGGGGCGCGCCATCCCGCCGTCCTTGCGGATGCGCCAGATGTGGACGCCGATCGCGCCCGCCATCATCAGCGGCAGCACCATCACGTGCAGCAGGTAGAAGCGCGTCAGGGCCCCCTGGCCGACCGAGCGCGAGCCGAGCAGCAGCTCCTTCTGCAGGTCGCCGAGGTACAGCCAGTCCGGCAGGGAGAGGGCCTCGGCCAGCTCGTTCGGCGAGGCGGCGATGTTCGCGCCGATCGTCACCGCCCAGTACGCGAGCTGGTCCCAGGGCAGCAGGTAGCCGGTGAAGGACATGCCGAGAGTCAGCACGAACAGGACCATGCCGATCAGCCAGTTGAACTGCCGCGCGCCCTTGTAGGCGGCCGTGTAGAAGACGCGCGCCATGTGCAGGATCACCGTCGCGACCATCATGTGCGCGGTCCAGCGGTGCACGTTGCGGATCAGGCGCCCGGTCGGCACGACGAACTGCAGGTCCTTGATCGAGTCGTAGGCGAGCTCGGTCGAGGGCGCGTAGTAGACCATCAGCAGGATCCCGGTCACGGTCAGGATCAACAGCTCCGCGAGCAGGGCGATGCCGAGGCCCCAGGTCGTCGTCACGCGCAGGGAGTGCGGATGCACCCGGGTCGCGTGGACGTGCAGGAAGAAGTTGTGGAACACGGTCTGCGAACGCGCCCGGTCGGAGGTCGGCGGGCCGTGGCGGAAGATCGACCGCCAGACCAGCCGGGGCAGGTTCTTCAGGTTCTGTCCGAAGTCCTTCAGCGCCGACATGGAGACCTCCTCAGACCGCGCGCCGCGGACCGGCGTCCGCGCTGCTGGTGACCGGCTCGTAACGCGTCTCCGGCGGAACCTCGACCGCGCTGTCGACGACCAGGGTGCCGTCGACCGTCTGGCTGAGCTTGAACCACTTCAGCGCGCGCGGAGCGGGCCCGCCGAGCACCGCCCCGGCGTCGTCGAACAGCGAGCCGTGGCAGGGGCAGTGGAAGCCCTCCTCCGCGCGCCCGGCGATGCAGCCGAGGTGCGTGCAGATCAGGGACATCGCGGCGAGGCCCTCGGCCGTCGAGAGGATCCGCACGTTGCGGCCCGGGACCTCGGTGTCGCTGCCCGGCGGGAAGTCCTCCGCCCGGCCGATGCGGAAGCGGCTCGAGGCGTCGGGGGTGACGCGCGGCTTCGGCAGCCGCAGCATGCCGAGCAGCGCGGCGCAGATCGCCAGGCCCGCGCTGAACAGGCCGGCGATGCCGAGGAAGTCGCGGCGCGGGACGGGCGTCGGTTCGAGGCGGCCGGGTTGCGTGTCGCTCTGTGCAGTCATGCTCACTCCGATTCCTTGCGGTAGGTCCAGCGCTCGCTGGCGAAGCGCTCGGTCCGCGGCTCGCCGTCGCGCAGCAGGCGCAGCTCGAGGGTGTCGCCGGCGACCTTGCGCAGCTTGATGTGCAGCCGGAGGTCGTGGGTCAACGGATCGCTCGTCGCCCCGTCGACCGCGAACAGGATGTCCCCGACCTCGAGCGCGTGGACGCCGAGCGAGCGCGCGCCGGGCCGGACCTCGGTGAGCTCGCTCGCGAAGCCGTCCGGATCGAGCCCGAGCTGCTCCTTCTCCGCGGGCGTCAGCGCGCGGTTCGCGAAGTACACCAGCGGCTCGACGCTCCAATAGCGGTGGAACAGGTCGCTCGCCCACCAGTCCGGAGGCAGCTCGACGCGAAAGGCGAGCGTCTCTTCCCCGCGGAGCGCCTCGAGCTCGACCGTCTCGGCGTCGCGCGGGACCCGATCGTAGACGTGCTGCAGGTCGGCGAAGGTCAGCACTCGCCGGCCGGCAAAGCGACGGATCAGGTCGCCCGGCTGCAGCCCCGCCTCCGCCGCCGGCCCCGTGGCCTGCGCGAGCACGAGCCCGCGCGGCACGTCGAGGGCGAGGCCGAGGCGCAGGATGTCCGGGCAGCGGAACATCGTGCGCACCCGCTCGCCCGGCCCCTCCCGCTCGCTGGCCTGGAGCGCGTAGTCGGCGACGATGTGGCACTCGACGCAGCGGCCGGGGGTGATGATGCGCTCCTGGACCAGCGGCACATCGCGCGGGAAGCGCGGCGCGGGTCGCGGCGGTCCCGGCCGCTCCCCGCGCTGCCAGGCGGCGTGCTCGGCGAGCCCGAGCTCGAGGGCCAGGGCGAAGCTCTCGAGGTCGAGGTAGCGGTCCGGGCCGCGCGCGTCGCGTCCGCCGTAGCGCAGGTAGATCTGCTCCTCGGCGTTGAGCACGAAGTAGTACACGGCGTTGTGGCCGTCGAACTCGAACAGGCCGAGGTCGACCCCGGTCAGGTCGGTGATCCGGACGCGGACATACTCTTCCAGCAGGGCGCCGTGGGGCGCGTCGGGACGGGGATGCACAACCTGCGCATCGAAGGCGCCGCACGACAGTCACGGCACGCAGCGGAAGGAGATCAGCAGCGGCTTGCCGGTCTCTTCCGCCTCCCGCCGCCCCTCCTTGTAGCTCGTGTGCCACGCGAGGCGCTGGGCCGCGGCGAGCGAGCACAGGGCGAGCAGCAAGGGCAGGATGCGCGCGCATGTTCCTCCGGATCTCATCGCGCGCCCTCCGTGCACCAGGAGCGCGCGGAGCTGTAGCGCTCCATCGTGATCGCCCCGGTCGGGCAGCGCTCCGCGCACAGGGCGCAGCGGATGCAGGCGGTCTCGTCCTTGACGATCGCCGAGGCCTCCGCCGCCTGCAGTCCCTGCTCACGGGCGAGCTGCGCGACCTCCTCGCGGCTGATCAGGTCGGTCAGGGGCACGATCCGCAGGCACTGCTCCGGACACACCTCGACGCAGCCGCCGCACAGCACGCAGCGGCTGCCGTCGAAGATGGTGTTGACCCCGCAGTCGAGGCAGCGTCCGGCCTCTTCCCGCGCGCTCTTCTCCTCGAGCCGGCGCTCGACCAGCAGGCGCTGGGAGCGGCTGCGGTCGAGGGCGGGCGCGGTCGGCAGGTCGCAGCGCAGCCGCTTCTCGTAGGCCGGCTCCCGGTGGTAGGTCGGCAGCGGGAAGTGCAGCTCGGTGTCCTCGGCGCGCAGGCGGTTCCCGGTCAGGGAGCTGTAGAGCGCCCGCGCCACAGCCTTGCCCGAGGCGACCGCGTGGATCATCAGCTTCGGCCCGTAGGCGAGGTCGCCGGCGATGAACACGTCGGGCAGCGAGGTCGCGCCGCTCTCCGGGTCGCACTGGATCAGCCCGCGGCCGCTGCGCTCGAGGCCCTCGACGCCGTCGAGGAAGCCGATCTCCGCGCGCTGGCCGATCGCGAACAGCACCGTGTCGCACGGGATGTCGACCCGGTCCTCTTCGTCGAATAGCGGGGCGAAGCGGCGGTTCTCGTCGAACACCCGCAGGCAGCGCTGGAAGCGCACCGCGCGCACCTTCCCGTCGGCATCCCCGAGGATCTCGACCGGGCCGAGGCTGTTGCGCCGGATCACCCCCTCCTCGTCGCCCTCGATGATCTCGATGTCGTCGGCGGGCATCTCCTCGAGGCTCTCGAGCGACACCAGGGTCACGCGGCCCCCTTCTCCCGCCGCGCGTTTGGCGGTGCGGGCGGCGTCGATGGAGATCTGGCGCAAGACCGTGCGGCCGACGTCGTAGGCGACGTTGCCGCCGCCGATCACGACGACCTCGCGGCCGACGCCGTGCGGCAGGTCGAGCGCGACCTCGCGCAGGAACTCGACGCCGCCGAGCACGCCCTCGAGCCCGGCCCCCGGGATCGGCAGGGCCCGCGAGCGCTTCGCCCCGACCGCGACGACCACCGCGTCGTGCTGCTCGCGCACGGCGGCGAAGCTGATGTCGCGGCCGACCTCGACCGAGGTGCGCGCCTCGACCCCGAGGGCGAGGATCGCGGCGACCTCGGCCTCGATCACCTTCCGCGGCAGGCGGTACTCGGGGATCCCGACGGCGAGCATGCCCGCGAGCACCGACTCCATCTCGTAGATCGTGACGGCGACGCCGAACAGGGCGAGGTCGTGGGCCGCCGCCAGGCCCGCCGGTCCGGAGCCGATGATGCCGACCGAGCGCCCCTCTACCCGCGGGACGCGTCCGGCGGTCAGGGCCTGCAACAGGGGCAGCAGCTCGTTCTGGCGGCGGTTGGCGTTGTCCGGATGGCGGGCCGCGGCCTGCTTGAGGAAGTCGACCAGGCCCGCGCCGCCGTCGTCGCGCGACTCCGGTCCGAAGCGCTCGCAGACGTAGCGCTTGAGGGCCCGGATCGCGATCGGCGCGTCGATGCTGCCGCGCCGGCAGGCCGACTCGCAGGGCGCGCCGCACACCCGGCCGCACAGCGAGGCGAGCGGGTTCGGGCCGCGGGCGATCAGGTAGGCGCGCTCGTCGTCCCCGTCCGCGATCGCGCGCACGTAGCCCCGGGCGTCGGTGTTGACCGGGCAGGCCTGCTGGCACTTGATCTGCGCGTCCCAGTAGCCCTGGTCCGGGATCGCGAGGCGCGCCGGGTCCAGGGGCGGGTTGTACAGGTCGGCGTGGGTCACGGTTCCTCCGCTTTTCCCCGGCTACATCGCCGAGGTGCGCATCTCCATCGGCTGCTTGAGCAGCCACAGGCTGAGCAGGCTGAACAGGATCATCGCGGCGAGCATCGGCAGCTGGCTCTTCAGCGCCGAGCGCCGGTCGGAGAACAGGGCGCCGGCGGTCTTGCGGGCGACCCACAGGCTGTACAGGTGGCCGACCATCACGAGCACGACCTGGATCAGCCACAGGGTCGGCAGGTCGACCAGGGGCGCCGGGCGCCAGTCGGCGGTGCCGAGCAGGTTCCAGTTCCAGCCGAAGGGGTCGGACAAAAGCACGATCAGCTTCTGGCCCTCCATCAGCAGGTGCTCGGCGTTGTGGGCCAGGTGGTAGAACAGGGCGATCGGCAGGAGGGCGTAGGCGTAGCGGATGAAGTACTCGCGCCCGTCGACCTTGCCGCCGGCCAGCTTCAGCCCGAGCCAGACCAGCCCGGCGTAGGCGGCGATCGGCAGGGCGATGATCGCGACCATGCCGGCCGAGAAGGCGAGGGTCTGCCCGAGCTCGGCGGACAGCGACGCGGTCAGGTCGCGCCACACCTTGGTCATCGTCAACCCGTGGAAGCCTGTCAGCGCGAGCATCAGGAGCGCGAGGTAGGCCTCGTCGGAGCGCGGCTTCGCGTGCTGGATCAGGTCTTCGCCCCAGGGCCGGAGGTTGATCGAGACGTTGTCCTTCTCGCAGGTCTTGACGCACTCCATGCAGCTGATGCAGTAGGTGTTCTGCGCCATGCGCCCGAGGTACTGGCCGGTCGGGCAGGCCTCGCCGTCCGCGTTGCCCTTGTAGCAGGACTTGGTCTTGCAGCTCAGGCAGGCCTTCTGGTCGGTCGCGCGCACCTCGATCGGCGAGAACAGGGCGTACAGCCCGCTGATCCGGCCGATCAGGCAGCCGTAGCGGCAGAAGGACTTCTTCTCGAACAGGAAGGCGCAGACGAAGGCCAGGCCGAACATCACGAGCGCCATCCAGGCCGTCGCCCGCGGGCTCTGGGTCACGCCGAAGCCGAGCTCGACCCAGGTCAGGCCGATGAACAGCAGGCTCGCCGGCCAGATGTTGCGCATCGCGCGCGGCCACTTCAGGCCGAGGCTGAGGCCGGGCTTGTTGCCGTAGAAGCGCAGCCGCTCGAACCAGGTCGCGAGCCCATCCCAGGGGCAGATGTAGCACCAGGCCTTGCCGAGGAACAGGATCAGCAGGACCAGCCCGCACCACCACACCGTCCAGGTCAACAGCGGCGCGAGGTTCCGCCCAGGGAGCTGGCTCCCGAACAGACCGGCGGCGACGATGAGCAGGAAGAAGGCCGCGCACACCGCCTGGGTGGTCGCGCGCAGGGCCGGCCACTTGAGGAGCTTGCGCAGCCAGGTGCAGCGCAGCAGGTCGAAGCGCGGCCGCGGCGGCGCCTCGAGCAGCGCCGTCCGGGCCTTCCCCGAGCGCAGCTCGAGGGCGCCGAAGGAGATCAGCATCAGGAAGGCGATGCTGCCGTAGTACAGCCAGCCCGGGATCCCCCACATCGTGTGCAGGAAGTAGCCGGCGGCGTCGGCGCGGAACGAGGCGCGGTGCTCTTCGTCGCAGAAGCGGTAGGTGTTCTCCTGCCAGGTCGCCTCCGGCGCGCCCTCGGCGACCGGCACCAGCTTCCCGTCGCTCTTGCAGACCAGGCACAGCTCCCCGAGGTACGGGGCCGGATTCTCGAGGAAGGCCTCGCGGCACATCCCGGTGCAGAAGTAGTAGTCCTTGCCGTCGAGGGTCGCGCTGATCGTACGGGCGACCTCCATCGAGCACACGAGGTCGATCTCGGCCCCGCCGTTTTCGGCCCCGCCGCTCTCGGTTCCGCAGCAGGACTCCTGGACGGGCGCCTCGGCAGGCGGCTCCACGACCCGCGGCAGGGCGACCATCGCGATGATGCCGACGGCGCACAGCCACGGCCAGAGGAGGTTGAGGCGGGCCTTCATGCGATGCCCTCCGCGACCTGGCGGGTTGTCTGGCGGCGCCGGGCGCGCTTGATGCGCAGCGCGCGGATCACGACCGCGAACAGCGCCATCCCGCCGAGCACGCTGGCGAGCACCACCCAGGGCGAGCCCGGGGTGCCGACGGCCATCGGCAGGTCGAGGATCCAGGGCGCGCCCTCGGCGTGGTACTCGACCCGGATCAGGTAGTTCGCCTCGGCCTCGAAGATCGGATGGAAGCGGAACAGCGACAGGTCGGCGTCGGTCTCGATCGGCCCGTAGACCACCGGATCCTCGCCGAACAGGCGGTCCTCGAAGACCGTCATCGTCACCTTCCCGGGGAAGGGGGTCCCGGCCCGCATGTGCTTGAGGTCGACGTGCAGATCGCAGCGCTCGCCGGGCTTCGGGACGCCCGGGTAGCCGGTCATCGACACCTCGTAGGCCCCCGCCTCGACGCGGTAGGTCAGGATCGGTGTCTGGGGGTACTCCTCGTCATAGGCGTAGTGCGGGATGCCGAGGATGTGATGGGCGCTCACGGGCAACGCGAGCAGTCCGAGCAGCAGCGCCAGGCGCGCGTTCATACCGTCACCTCCACGGGTCGTTCGGCGGGCTTCGGCGTCCACAGGCGGAAGCGCAGGGCATCGTCGCCGCAGGAGGACAGGCACAGCCCGCAGTTGTCGCAGTCCATTCCCATCTGGTCGGACATCGGCCGGAGCGCCATCGGGCACACCCGGTTGCACTCCCCGCAGCCGGTACAGGCGACGGGGTCGCGCTTGACGCGCACCGGCCGCAGGGCGCCGAGCAGGGCGTACAGCGCCCCGCCCGGGCACAGGGTGCGGCACCACCAGCGCTTGGAGACGAACAGCTCGAACAGGGCGATCCCGCCGAGCATCACGCTCCCCCAGCCGAGGCCGGAGAGCCAGTAGGTCGGGCCGAACTCGCCGAGCTCGGCGTGGTCGAAGAAGGCGAACACCAGCTCGTGCAGCTCGCGGCCGACCACCGCCGGCGGGTAGATCGCGCCGAGGATCGGCACCGCGAACAGCGCCGTCGCGGTCAGCCCGAGGCCGAGCAGCCAGAACTTGCTCGCCCGGGGAAAGCGCAGGTTGCGGGGCCGCAGCTCGAGGAAGCGCAGCACCCCCCGCAGCTTCTCGCTCAGCTCGAGGAAGAGCCCGACCGGGCACAACCACGAGCAGAACACCCGCCCGAGCACCAGCGTCAGGAGCACGGGCAGCGCCAGGCCGACGACCAGCACCCAGGGCAGGCGTCGGCTGGCGACCACGCTCTCGGCGCCGGCGAGGGGGTCGCTGAAGGACTGCCCGCCGAGCTGCAGCGACCACGGGCCCCCGCGCACGTGGGTGCCCATCGCGAGCACGTTCTTGCGGTCGCGGACCATCTTCCCGACCCGCTCCTTCTCGCCGCCGGGCAGGCTGCGCAGGCCGTCGTCGAGCAGCTCGAGGGCCTCGCCCTGGGCGCTGCCGTCCCAGCGCTCGATGTTCTTGTCGAGCTCGCGGGCCATCAGGTAGTTCGTGTAGCGGGCGAGGGCCGGCGCGGCGAGGGCGAGCGCGAGGAAACCGAGCTGGACGAGCCGGCGCAGGAGCTGCAGCTTCTTGACGCGGGTCTTCATGCGGCCTCCTTCCGGGGGCGTCCGGTCGTGACCGCGATCGCGGGCACGGGCATCGGGCAGGCCTCCTCACACAGCCCGCAGCCGACGCAGGCGTCCTGGACGTAGGGCTGGTTCCGCCAGCCCTGGGTCAGGGCGCGGTTGCGCAGCGGGCACAGGGTGTGGCAGTCGCCACAGATCCCCTCGCCGGTGTGGGCGAGGCAGCGCGACTCGTCGACGCGCGCCCGGCCCATCGCCGCCTCGGTCTTGGTCACGAGCGGCAGCAGCGCGTCGGTCGGGCAGGCGGGCCCGCACTTCAGGCACAGGTTGCAGGCCCGGTCGCCGGGCAGGATGTAGGGCGTGCCGGCGAGCTCTCCGGCCTCGGGCCCGAACAGCCGGATGCAGCCGGTCTCGCACACCTCGAGGCAGTCGTCGCAGCGCTCGCACAGCGCGAGGAAACGCGCCTCCTCGGCGGCGCCCGGGGGCCGCAGCAGGCCGAGGGCCCCGCGCTGCCCGGGCAGGGCGCGCGCGACGCTCGGCGCCGGCGCCGGACGCAGGCGCCCGAGCAGCGCCCGGAACAGGCCGCGCCGGTCGATCGCTTCGCCGCTTCCACAGGGTCCGCTCATGCCGGCGCCTCCTCGGCGCGCCGCGAGCGCACCCGGATCGCCTGCGGGTAGGTCAGGCAGGCCCGCTCACACAGGCCGCAGCCGACGCACAACGCGGGGTCGAGCAGGGGCTTCTCCCACAGCCCCGCGCGCAGCGCCTGGCCTTCGAAGGGACAGGCGCGGACGCAGGCGCCGCAGGAGGAGCCGTTGTAGGAGTAGCACAGCGTGCGGTCGACCTCGGCCGTGCCCATGTCGACCTGGGCCTGGATCGCGGCGGCGGTCTTCTTGACCGGCTGCAGCGCCCCGCTCGGGCAGGCCGCGGCGCACAGGAGCTCATCCCCTGCGGCCCCGTTGCACAGGATACAGCCCTGGCGCCGCGGCAGGATCACCGGCGTGCCGCGCTCCCCCGGGCGCGGCTGCGCGGCGAGATGGCGACCCGATTCCTCGGTGAAGGCGACGATCGCGCGGTTCGGGCAGGCGTCCGCGCAGCGCCCACACCGGATGCAGGTCGCGAGGAAGTCCTCTTCGGGCAGGGCCCCGGGCGGGCGCAGCGCCTCGCTCGGGCCGTCGCTGCCGCTCGCCGTCCAGGCTCCGCCGAGGGCGAGCCAGCCGGCGACGCTCAGGGCGCCACCGCACAGAGAGCGCAGAAACTGGCGTCGGCTGTTCCCCACAGTTCCCCTCCGGCTGGCTCAGATCCTCTCGAGTCGACAGGCGATCTTCTTGTAGTCCGCCTGGCCCGAGACCGGGTCCCAGGCGCGGTGGCTGACCGAGTTGACCAGCCAGCGGTTCTTCTTCGGGTCGGCGCTGTCGGCGACCGACAGGTTCCAGGGGCTGAACATGTAGCCCGGCGGGACCTCGTTGCGGGCGGGACGGATGATCGAGGTCGTGCCGACCGAGACCCGGGCCTCGTAGTTCCCGCGCCGGGTGACGACCCGCACGCGCTCGCCGTCCTCGAGCTCCCAGCGCGCGGCGTCCTCCTCGTTGACCTCGACGTACTGCTCGGGCACGAGGCGCGTGGTCGTCGCGCCGCGGATGGTCTTGCTGGTGTGGAAGTGCTCGTAGACGATGCCGAGGCCGAGCCAGAACGGGTAGGTGTCCTCGCTGATCGCGTCCTCGAGGGTCTTGTCGGGGTCGTCGTAGAAGTCGAGGTCGGGCAGCTCGGGGGTCAACGCGAGGTCGCGGGCGCGCCGCAGCAGCTCCTGGTTCTTGTACAGCCAGGGGCCCTGGCCGGGGTTGGCGCCGTAGGCCTTGAAAGCGTCGGTCACCTCCTTGATCAGCGCCCCGTCTTCCCCATAGTCCTGCTCGCACAGCTTGAAGCGGGCCTTGCCGTCGGGGTGGCGGAAGTTCGGGTAGGGCTTGTCCGCCCACTCCTCCTGGGCG